>URDS01000005.1 GCA_900546635.1 uncultured Eubacteriales bacterium
GTAAGGTGTTTACAAGGCGGCGCATGTCCGCCTTGTAAACGTATTGTATTTGCAAGTTTCGCGTTTTCAACGGATAAAAACCGCGTGACAAGCACGCGGTTTTTATCATAAACGATCAGTCTTCAATTACGGCTTTTCGGGTATTGATCGCACGGATCACGTCTGCCGGGAATTTCGGCCGACGGTCATAGGTATAAAGACCGTTGACTTCCTGCTCAACGTCGGTCAGTTGCGTATAGCAGAACGCGCTGATTGCGCTGTTATCCAGGAGCGCGTCCACAAGTCCTTTGTATCTGGCAAGAAACTCCTCTTCGCTCTGCGGCCGATTGCCGTATCCCCAACCGTGCTCCAAATCCTTCGGATTCCACCAAATGCCGCCGAACTCGCTGATGAACGTCGGACAGCCGCCCTGCGGATAATGCGGGAAACGTACCGCCTCTCCCTTTTCAAGCGGCAAATAATGCGCGCGAAACACGGCCGGATCCTGCTCATAGTCATGCGCGTCGAGAATATCGGTCAAATCATCCTGATGCGTCCATCCGGAAGCGTCAATATACAATCTGTCGGGGTCGTATGCGCGGGTCATATCGGCAACCATTTTGACAAAATCGCGATTCTGATTCTGCTGTGTCTCATTTAACGGACACCAGCCGATAATCGCCGGATGGTTATAATCGCGCTGCAGCACCTCCTGCCACTCGGGCAAAAAGCCGCGCCATGCCTCATAACGCGCAATATCCAGCCCCCAGTTTGCATGCTCGCCCCATACGATGTATCCCATACGGTCGCAATGATACAGAAAACGAGGTTCAAAAACCTTTTGATGCAGGCGCGCGCCGTTGAAGCCCATATCCAGAGAGCGCTGAATGTCGGCAATCAGTTCTTCATCGCTCGGCGCGGTGTAAATCCCGTCCGGATAAAATCCCTGGTCGAGAATCAAGCGCTGATAGACAACTTTTCCGTTGATATACGTTTTGCCGTCTCTCCATTCGACTTTCCGCATGCCAAAATAAGAATAAACCTTATCTCCGTCAAGGTCAAGTTCAAGGTCGTAAAGCTGGCCGTCGCCGACGCTCCAAAGATGCAGTTCGGAAAGCTGGATTTCCAGCGCCGCAACTTTTCCGGTTACAATCGTCCGCGCCTCACCGACACATTTTCCGCCAAAGGAAGCTGTGGCACGCAGCACTTTTCCGTCCGCATGTTCGCAAACCGCCTCGACAAACAAGCTCTGGTTTTCAAGAGACGGACGGTATTTGGTGCGATCTATGTAATGATCCGGTACATTTTCGAGCCATACGGTCTGCCAAATGCCGGTCGTCCGCGTATAAGAGCAGCCGATCGAAGCGAATTTACGGCACTGCTTGCCGCCCGGTTGTCCCTGACTGCGCAAAAGGTCTGTCGCAGAGATGACGATTTTATTCTCTCCGGCATGCAGCGCAGCGGTAATGTCCATCATAAAAGACACATATCCGCCGATATGCCGGCCGATATACCGGCCGTTTACATAGACCTCTGTCTCAAAATCGCAGGCGCCGATGTTGAGAAGCGTCCGGCGTCCCTCGGCTACCCATGCATCCGAAAGAGTGACCGTGCGCATATACCATACGCACTCCATAAAGTCCGTATGCGCCAAACCGGACAGCTTGCTTTCCGGGCAAAACGGAACCTGAATCGTTTCGGAAAACTGTTCCGACTGCCAAAGCTTTCTTTCCTTGCCGCTCCGGCCATGATCGATTTCAAATTGCCAAGTGCCGTTCAAATTCATCCATTCCCTGCGTTCCATTTGCGGACGCGGATATTCAGGACGTGGAATCATAATACTTTCTCCTCTGCAACATTTATTGATAGCAACCGTTTGCAAACGGCTCAAAAGCTTTCGCAAACAGAATTTATATCTATATTATACAACCGCCGGAAAATTAAGAAAATACAAAAAACTCGCGAGAACTTATATTTTGTATAGTTTTTTACACAAAAGAAGCAAAAGTTTTTCAATCTTTCTTTTCATGGAGCGTACAGCAGTCCGGCGATATACGGTTTTCAGATGATTTTCAAAGCGGCAGCCAATGAAGCGCGCAGAAAACGCAGTACACAAAGTCTCGGCGAACAGGAGGCGTTCGGAATGCGGACGCTTGCGGTATTTTACAGCATTTCCTCGATGGTATAGGCGCGGGTATAAGCGCGGCCGCCGTTTTGGTCGATCAGGGTAACGCGCACATATTTATCTATCGGTTCCATTTTGTACGTCCCCTCTGTGACGCGGTTGCCTTTTCCCTCGCATATACGGCTGCATCTGCGGATGCCGGTTGTGAAAATAATGCTTTCACAAGGTTCGGCCTCTACATGCAGCACGCCGTCCTCGCACCAAAGCGCCTTCAACAGCGGGCCGGTTGATGCATAATACTGCTTTTCGCGAAGCGCCTTTGCAAACGCTTCATAGCTGATCGATTTTGCCCGGAGCATCGTAAATGCGACAAAACTATCGCTGAGCGGATGGCCGATAGGCTTGCCGTTATGGTTATCGTCGCTTCCGGTTACGGCAATCAATTTCCCCTGGCGAAGCAAGTCGTCATAGGCATGGGCGTTGTTTTCGTCGTAACCCGCCGCGAGGCAACCGCCGTTGAAAATCTCCAGCGCGTCCATCCCCTCGTATGCACCGTATTCATTTAAGGTTTCAAGCGACCATGTCGGGTGGTTATAGGAGACAAAAAAGCCTGCTTCTTTCGCTCTCCGAATCATATCGTTGACGCCCTGCGGCGTATAACTGCGCACATAATCCTCCGCATCGCCGAAAACCATTTCATCAAAATGAGAGGCCGCATTTCCGATCATATAATTGCGCCTGTGCAGACACACCTGCGTCAGGTTGTTTTTGTCCAGTGCGATAAAACAGAGATGACAGGTTTTTCTGAGTCGGAACGGGGTATCCGGCTGACTTGCTTCCACTTCGTAACCATGGAGCGGAACAAATTCATCGTCAGCCAATTCATCGTGTGCGACAAAAATATCATGATCGGTAAAAGCCACGGCGGCATACCCTGCTTTTTTATATACTTCTTTGATTTCGGCGGGCGAAAGCTTTCCGTCGGAATACGTCGTATGACAGTGCAGATTGGTTTTATAAAATCTACCGTCCTCTGCAAAAAGATATTTTTTCATGGCTTGTTTCCCTTTCTGAATGAATTTTCGCTGCGATGTTCAAGCATATCTCACTTGATATCAAGCATAACACGCACACATTTAAATGTCAAGGCGCGAAGCGGCGAAATCGTTTATCTGATTTCGCGCAAGAATTGCAGTTCAACTGCTTTGAAAAAAATCTTTATATTCTGCAAGAACTTTAAAAAAACGCTTGATTTTTTCTATTCTTTCGTGCATATTTAAATAGGAAAAGAAAATATTTCCGCTGTTCTTTACAAAAAGCGTGTAACGGAGGGACTCATGAAAAGAAAACGATTCTGGCTGCCATTCGCTGTTTTTCTCTGCTTTTTCTGTCTGTCGGTCTGCGGTTTGGAAACCGTGCTGTACGAAAATGACTTTTCAAGCGCGGACTTGTCCGCTTTTGCGCAAAGGGGCGGCTTTACGGTGAAAGACGGAAAGCTGTATACGACAAGCGGCAACGGTCCGTCCGCATTTTTATCTTACACATTTCCCGCATCGGCACAGGGAAAGGATTACAGGGTCGATGTGGACTATATCGGTCACACCGGCATGGGCGGCATCTTAATCGGCGCGACCGGCAAAAAGCTGACAGCCGTGCCCGCATACTTTTCAGGTTATACCTGCACGACAACCACAGACGGCCAACATACATATATTGCGTATTTCAACGAGACAGGCTGGGGCGGCAACTTTGCGCCCGGCACGAACAAAATTGAATTTTCGGATATTCATTTGTCGGTTACCGTACAAAAAGGCGTGATGACCTTTCGCACCACCTCGCTTGACCGTAAAACCGAAATTCAAACTTTCCGCTATGAAATCGGCGATCATGAAAAAGACCTGTACGATACCTTTCTTTCGACGGTCGGTCTGCGAAAATATTATAATGACAGCGGCTGCTTTGATAATTTTGTAATTACGATTTTGGAAGATGACAAACTGCCCATCATGACCGAACACTTAAAGTGCGGCGATACAGATTTTTCATCGAGCGGACTTGCGGCAGACGGCGGGCTTTTGACCGGCAGCGGCGCCGCGCTTTCCGAATCGAAGCTGAGCGGGAACTACCGTCTGACCTGCGCGGTTGCAAGCAATGACATAACACGGCTGTATTTCGGAATGAAGGATGAAAAAAACGGTTACGCATTTGAGTTGAATGAAGCGGAAAAAGCCGTTTTTCTGTACAGCATCCGCGACGGCGTGTATACCTGCCTCGGCGAAAAGGAAACCAGATTGCGGAATCGTTTTTGCGACCTCACGCTTGACGTGACAGACGGTGTTGTCGCGCTTTATTATGACAATCTCCACGAGGGCGCGGCGGCTTTTCCGAAGTTTGAATTTCCGATTGCGGATGCGGACGGCAAATTTGGCTTTTGGCTGTCGGGCGGACAAATCGCAGAACTTACGCTCGGCGACGGAGCGAACATAAAGCGGGATGAAACCTATCTGAATCCGGTCTGCCCCGGCGCCGACCCGGATATGCTCTATTATGACGGCACCTATTATCTCTATGTTTACGCAGGCAACGACGGCACCAATATTTTCCGTGTCTACACCTCACCCGACCTTGTGCATTTTACGCCGCGCAATATCGTTTTCAAATGGGACCATGAACAATATGCCAATGTGAACGGCAAGTCCGCATGGAGCCCGAACGTCTTTTATTATGACGGTTTGTTCTATCTGTTCTTTGCCGCAAATCCTGCCGGAGACGACTCGGTACGCCACGTTTATTACGCCACCTCGGATTCGCCTTACGGTCCGTTCAAGCATGACGGTCCGCTGGTCGCTGTCAATCCGGATGTAAATGAGATCGACGGACATCCGTTCCTTGACGATGACGGACGCATTTATATGTCCTTTTCACGCTATGACCTGGGTGGCACAATCTGGCTTGAGGAGGTCAAAATGAAGGACGGCGTGGTCACCGCGCTACCGGAAACAGCAACGCGTGTGATTATTTCCGACCGCGAATGGGACAACGACGGTGCAACACGTCTGTGCGAAGGCGGTTTCGTTTTCAAGCACAACGGCCTTTACTATATGATTTACGCGACAGTCAGCTATGCGCGTCATTACGGCGAGGCTTTCGCCGTGGCGGAACATCCGCTCGGTCCCTATAAAAAATATGACTACAATCCGTTTCTGATACACAACTATACGCTGGACGGACCGGGCGACGCGCTTGTGATACCGTCTCCCGACAAAACCGAACTCTATCTGGTCTATCACCGGCATTTTGCCGTCGGCACGGTGCATCCGCGTCAAACCTGTGTGGATCTTATCAAATTTGTGCCCGACCCGGACGGCGGACCGGATATTTTGACGGTACGCGGACCGTCATCCACACCGCAGCCGCTGCCCTCAAACAGCGGACGTTATGACGTTAACCGCGACGGGCGCGTCACCCTTGCCGACGCGCTGAAAGCCCTGCGCGTCTGGGTTGCCGGCGGGACATACAGCGGTATTTACGATACGGATGCAAACGGTTCTGTCGGACTGAATGACGTGGTTTGTATCTTGAAAAATTTATTGAATTGACAACTGCCGACTGCAAAAGGCAAAACAAAAATCAAAAATTTGCATTATCTGCAAAATGGTCGCTTTCGGCGCAATCAGCACAGGTATTTTTGAAGCATTACATAACAAAAAATGCTTTTTGCGCTTGCCCGTGACCCATAAGCCCTTGCGATAAACAAAAGGTAGACAATATGGTAAGTTTCCATATGTCTACCTTTCTCTTCCCCCTGCACTCAGCGGATAGCTCCCGTTATACGAAAAAGCAGCCGCGCACAGGCGGCTGCCTTCTGACCGTCGAAAAACGAAGGTTTTCCGACGATGAGGCGCGTTCGCTCGCGCCGTCGCGCCGCCCTTGGCGGCACTCGCACGCCTGTAAGGTGTTTACAAGGCGGCACAGGTCCGCCTTGTAAACGTATTTGATTTGCGATTTTCACTTCTTTGACAGACTGAAGGCAGCCGCACACAGGCGGCTGCCTTCACTTTCTATCAAACGTTTTGTTGTCCTTTTTACAAGCTACCCGGCTTTGGCTTTTATTCGCTTTCAGCCATTCACCATTTTATTGATCTCTTCGGCAAAGTTTTCTTCGCGCTTCTGAATGCCCTCGCCTTTTTCAAAGCGATAGAAAGCCGTAACCGCGATCTTGCCGCCGAACTCTTTGGCGGAAGCTTCAACATACTTCTTTACGCTCATGGAATCTTCCTTGACATAAGCCTGCTCTAAAAGGCAATTTGCTTCATAAAACTTTCCGATTCTGCCGTCAACCATCTTTTCCTTAATTTGTTCCGGCTTCTTCGCGCTCTTTTCATCATTGTTGATCTGAGACATGATGATTTCACGCTCTTCAGCGATTCTGGATGCCGGAACAGCCTCGATGTTGAGATACTCAACCGGGTATGCCGCAGCCTGCAATGCAATATTCTTCGCAAATTCCGCAAAGCCGGCATTGTTCTTTGCCGCATCATCCGCGTCAAATTTCACAACAACGCCGATCGAACCGCCGCCGTGGATATAAGAACTGGTCACGCCCTCCACAACAACGAAACGGCGAATGTCCATCTTCTCGCCGATGGTAAAGATCATTTCTTTGATCTTATCCTCAACCGTAATATCCGCATCTGCAAATTTACAAGCCTTCAAAGCCGCTACATCGGCAGGTCTCTGCGCGATGATCGTCTTGAGAATGCCGCGGACAAATTCACGGAACGACTCGTTTTTCGCAACGAAATCAGTTTCGGAATTTACCTCAATCATAGCGGAAACATTGTCCTCGGTCAAAATATCAACGATGCCCTCGGCGGCGATTCTGTCCGCCTTTTTAGCGGCGACCGCCAGTCCTCTTTCACGGAGAACTTTAATCGCCTCGTCCATATTCCCGTCCGCTTCGACAAGCGCATTTTTGCACTCCATCATGCCGCAGCCGGTCTTTTTTCTAAGCTCGGCAACGTCTTTTGCACTGATTGCAGCCATAGTATATCCCTCGGATCCGCTCGGATCCTTTTCCTTTCCTCGATTTATTTCTTGTTTCTTACGCCTGAGCGGTCTCCGCAGCTTCAGCCGTCTGAGCCGCATCCTCTGCGGGCGCCTCCTGCGCCTCGCCGGCCTCGGTTTCGGGGGCAAACGCTTCGCCCTGTCTTCCCTCGATCACAGCGTCCGCCAAAACGGAAGAAATCAGCTTAATTGCACGGATCGCGTCATCGTTACCGGGGATAATATAATCCGCATCGTCCGGATCGCAGTTTGTATCGACAATCGCAACCACCGGAATGCCCAGTTTCTTCGCTTCAAGAACAGCGATCTTCTCTTTTCTCGGGTCAACAATAAATACCGCATCCGGCAGTTTCTCCATAGTCTTGATACCGCCGTAATTCTTCTCCAGATTGAAAATCTCTTTCTGAAGCGCAGCAACCTCTTTCTTCGGAAGCAGATCGAACGTGCCGTCCGCCTGCATTTTTTCAAGGCTGTTCAAACGGCTGATGCTCTTACGGATGGTTTTAAAGTTGGTCAGCATACCGCCCGGCCAGCGGACGTTTACATAGTACATGCCGCAGCGCTCAGCTTCTTCCTTGATGGTGTCAGCCGCCTGCTTCTTTGTACCGACGAGCAAAATATTGCCGCCGTTTGCAGACAGATCGCGTACAAACATATACGCTTCCTCAAACTTTTTAACGGTTTTCTGCAAATCAATGATATAGATCCCGTTTCTCTCGGTGAAGATGTACTCCGCCATTTTCGGGTTCCATCTTCTGGTGTGGTGTCCGAAATGAACACCGGCTTCAAGCAACTGCTTGATCGTAATAACAGACATAAGTCTCCTCCGGTTTTTCCACCATATGAGCTGCTGCCGCCAACCTTTCGGCACCGGGCGGCTCTATGCCCCTATGTGTGTATTAAATTTTCTGCTTATTGCAGACTTAAATATTTTACCATCTATATATGCTGTTTTCAAGACCTTTTTAAAAATTTACAAAAATTTTACACTTATTGTATCATATTCATGGAACCTTCATTCAAAAAAGCTGCGCTTTTTCCTCTTTTTTTCCTCCTTGCAGGGACATCGGCACTCATCAATCACAATGTCCACCAAAATCACATCTTCCCCGAAGCGAACAATTTTACACCAAGGGATAACCAACTCTTCCCCTTTTGAAAAGCCGGGCAGCGAGCAGTCGCCGACCACCAGCGCTACAATTTTCCCCTCGCACACTTCAAATTGAATATCCGTCACAAACCCAAGATTGCTTCCGTCCCGAATATTGATCACGTCTTTTTGTCCCAGATTGCTTGTCGAACACCGTTCCATATCGCGCCTCCCTCTGTATTTCCTATTGCTAATGATATGTTTTTATGGTAAACTACATGCAAAAGACGAAATCACTTACTGTTAAAATACTGCGGGGTGATCCTTTTGCGTGAATTTATTACACCGGATTTTGTAAAAAACGCGCTTCCGAAACGAAAACGACAGTCAAACAAATCTACCTACGGCCGTGTACTGCTCGTCTGCGGAAGCGATTGTATGCGCGGAGCCGCCGCACTGGCTGCGCGCGGCGCGCTTCGAATGGGCGCCGGACTTGTAACCGTCGCATCCTCGAAAGCCGTGATCGACACGCTCTCTGTTTCCCTCTGCGAACCGATTTATTTAGACACGGAAACCGACAATCTTTTTCAAGCGGCAGAGCGAATGCAGGCCATCGGCCTCGGATGCGGTCTCGGCCGCACAGAAAAGACGGCCGCATGGACGATCGAATTTTTATCCTCTGCCGGCGCCCCGCTGATTCTGGATGCCGACGGTATCAACGTACTGAGCGGACAGGCAGCGTTTCTGAAAGCGGCGAAGCGTCCGGTTTTGCTCACGCCGCATCCCTTAGAATTTTCCCGGCTGACAGGGCTCCCGATAGAGGCCATTCAATCTGACCGCGAAAACACTGCGAAACGGTTTGCCGCCCAATACGGCGTCACACTTTTGCTCAAAGGCGCGGACACCGTGGTCACGGACGGAGAAACCGTATATGTCAATCCTACCGGTTCAAGCGCGCTTGCCAAGGGCGGAAGCGGAGACACGCTTTTGGGTATGATCTGCGCGTTTGCAGCGCAGGGCGCGTCGCTTTTAAATGCGGCGGCTATTGCGGCCTATCTGCACGGACTGGCAGGCGAGCGCCTTTCCAAAATCTATTCGGAATACGGCGTACTGCCAAGCGATCTCCCCGAAAAAGCCGCGCAAATTCTGGCCGAATGGGGATTCTAAAGTATAAAAACCGCACAGCCATTTTCAAATTTTACATCTTTATGGATATAAAAGCAGGAAAGCAATTGTTTTTTGTCAATCTGTAATACAATAAAATTTGCGAATGAAAATAAATGTATGGTTGCAGGACAGACATACATCGTTTTGCAAATCTTCTGCGAGCAGTTCCCCAAAGTGCACCGGCGCCGATACGCAAGTATCGCGAAAGGACGGCGAAGCGCGCATATACAATCCGCTCATTGAAAAAATATTTTTTCATAAATTTAAAACAGGGAAGCTACCGCTTCCCTGTCAGCTTGTCGATCAAGATAAGAATTGCAAATAAAAAAAATACGTTTACAAGGCGGACATGCGCCGCCTTGTAAACACCTTACAGGCGTGCGAGTGCCGACAATGGCGGCGCGACGGCGCGAGCGAACACGCCCTATCGTCGGAAAACCTTGGTTTTTCGACGCTCAAACAGGGAAGCTACCGCTTCCCTGTTTTGATTACTTATACTTACGCTTGCGTGCCGCCTCAGATTTCTTTTTGCGCTTAACGCTCGGCTTCTCATAATGTTCTCTTTTGCGAAGTTCGGTAAGCACACCGGATCTTGCACACTGGCGTTTAAAGCGGCGAAGAGCGCTGTCAAGAGATTCATTTTCTTTCACTCTGACTTCTGCCATCTGAATTTTCCCTCCCCTCGCCATTGGACATTTGCCCAATCAAAGAAATAATTACACTTTATTATAGCGTTTTAGTTCCAAAAAGTCAATAGAGAAAATAGAATTTTTTGAATTATTTTACTACAATATTGACGATTTTGTTCGGAACAACAATTTCTTTCACGACGGTTTTGCCCGCAGCGGCCGCAATCAAACGTTCGTCTTTTTTCGCCGCCGAAAGCGTTTCCTCTTTGCTGAGCCCTGCCGGAAGCGTCATGGTTCCCTTAAACTTTCCGTTGACCTGAAGCGCGATCTCAACCGTCTCGTCTATTGTCTTTTCCTCACTGTACTGCGGCCATGCTTCAAGCGACAAAAGCGTGTCGTGGCCAAGCTGCTGCCAAACCTCTTCGCAGAGATGCGGCGCAAACGGACAGAGCAATTTCGCAAAAGTTTCAAGCTCATGCTTCGTCAGCCCGCCCTGATCGTATACTTCGTTTAAAAACGCCATCATAGAAGCAATCGCGGTATTAAACTTCATGCCGTCGATGTCTTCCGTGACCTTTTTAATCATTTTATGCATACCGGGTTCGAGCGCCGGTGTAACGTCTCCCGGCCGCACCATATCGGTCAAAGCCGCAAAACGCTCCAAAAAGCGCTTGCAGCCGCGAATGCTGGCCTGCGACCAGGGCGCCGATTTCTCAAAATCACCGATAAACATTTCATACAGCCGAAGTGCGTCCGCGCCGTATTCTTTCACAACGTCGTCCGGATTGATGACATTGCCGCGCGACTTGGACATTTTTTCACCGTTTTCGCCGAGAATCATGCCGTGCGCCGTCCGTTTCAGATACGGCTCCGGACAGGAAAGAATGCCCATATCATAGAGGAACTTCGCCCAGAAACGGGAATACAAAAGGTGCAGCGTGACATGTTCCATGCCGCCGTTATACCAATCGACCGGCATCCAGTAATCAAGCGCTTCTTTGGCAGCGAGCGCCTCGGTATTCTTCGGATCGCAGTAGCGCAGGAAATACCAGGATGACCCCGCCCAGTTCGGCATCGTATCGGTTTCACGTACAGCAGGCCCGCCACAAACGGGACAGGTTGTCTTTACCCAGTCCGTGATCTTGGAAAGCGGCGACTCGCCCGTATCCGTCGGCTCATAATCCTTGACCGCGGGCAGCAGAAGCGGGAGATTTTCCTCTTTCAGCGGCTGCCATCCGCAGGCCTCGCAATGTACCATCGGAACCGGCTCGCCCCAATAGCGCTGGCGCGAGAATACCCAGTCGCGCAGCTTAAAGTTTGTTTTCTTCAAGCCGACGCCCTGCTCCGTCAGCCACTCGATTATTTTTTCTTTTGCCTCCGCGACCTCCAAACCGTTCAAAAAGCCGGAATTGACCAGTTTGCCGGACGATACGTCGGTAAATGCAGCTTCTTCTACATTGCCGCCCGCAACAACTTCTATAATAGGAAGATCAAACTTCTTGGCAAAATCCCAGTCGCGCGTATCGTGCGCGGGCACCGCCATAATAGCGCCCGTTCCATACGTAGAAAGCACATAGTCCGATACAAAAATCGGAATCTCCGCACCGTTTACGGGATTGACAGCCATCACGCCGTCAAGACGAACGCCCGTCTTGTCCTTGACCAGTTCCGTCCGTTCAAAATCCGATTTGCGCGCCGCTTCTTCGCGATAAGCCGCAATCTCGGCATAATTATTCAGCTTATCTTTCCACTGTTCAATCAGTCTGTGTTCGGGCGCGATCACCATATACGTCGCGCCGAACAGCGTATCCGGCCGCGTCGTATACACGACGATGTCGTCCCCCTCGGTGGATTTAAATGTAACCTCAGCGCCGTGCGAACGGCCGATCCAGTTGATTTCCTGCGTTTTTACCCGCTCGATGAAATCCAAATTTTGAAGATCGTCGATCAGCCGGTCCGCGTAATCGGTAATTTTCAGCATCCACTGGCTTTTGACCTTATGCACGACCTCGCTGCCGCACCGCTCGCAAACGCCGTTGACCACTTCCTCATTGGCAAGCACCACTTTGCAGGACGTACAGAAATTGACATTCATTTCCTTTTTATAGGCCAGACCGCGCTTGTACAGTTGAATAAAAATCCACTGCGTCCACTTATAGTAGTCCGGATCGGTCGTGTTGATCTCACGTGACCAATCAAAACTGAATCCGAGCATTTTAAGCTGCTGCTTAAAACGCGCAATATTCCGCTCGGTGACCAGTGTGGGATGAATTTTATTTTTGATCGCATAGTTCTCCGTCGGCAGACCGAATGCATCCCATCCCATCGGGAAAAGGACGTTAAAGCCCTGCATACGCTTTTTCCGCGCGACAATATCCATCGCCGTATACGGGCGCGGATGACCGATATGCAGTCCCTGTCCCGAAGGATACGGAAATTCCACCAATGCGTAATATTTCGGTTTGGTATAATCGTTTTTCGCTTCAAATGCCTGCTTTTCATCCCAGATTTTCTGCCATTTTGGTTCAATTTCACTGTAATTATACTTCATTGCTGCCGTCCTCGCTGCCGTCAGAGCGGACATCTTCGGTTAAAAACCGTTTGATATCCACCTGGTTTTCTTCATGATATAATTTTTCCAACTTATAAAAATCGCGCTGTTCTTTCGTGAAAATATGCACGAGCACCGATCCGTAGTCCATCAATACCCAATTTCCGGTACCGCGGCCGTCTACTCGAGCCATTGAAACGCCCTGCTGCGCAGTTTGAAATTCCACTTCGTCGGACAACGCATTGACATGCGTTGTGGAACGCCCGCAGCACAGCACATAATAATCCGCTATGATCGTCTGATCCTCCACATGGATCAGTTGGATATCCGACGCGCTTTTTTTATACAGGGTTTCCACGCAAAAGCAGGCAAGTCCCAGCGGTTCATTCAAATTAAATTTTGTATCTTCCATCTGTGCTCCTTTTCCATTCTTTTCGGAATGCCATCCGACGCCTCCGGCATTTTTCCGCGCATAAGCTCGGTTGACGCAATTGCCGGTTAGGATGCGTCGCTTAAATCTTCACTGCCGGCCGCATCTTCGACAGGCGGCTCAGCCGTTGCGGCTGCCTGTGTCGTCTGCACTCCGGCGGAAGCGTATCTGGAAATATCGATCTCCTCCGTATGATCGGCCGTATAGGACTCTTCGTCCACATTTTTCGTCATAAACAGCGAATACATATACGTATCCACCGTATCATACAACGCATTGTCCCGGTCAAACATGTCCACGGTCACTTCAAAATTGTAAGAATTGAAATATTTATTGATCGCGGCAATCGTAGCGTCCCGATATACGATATAATACCATGTGCCGGTGGTATCATACTGACGCCCCTGAATGCCGGGAACGGTCATCATCGTCATCTTGGACAAGTCCACCGACAAAGCCTGTTTCGCGAAATACACAACCTGCTGCAGTTCAAGATCAGTCGTCACGTGCTTCAGCGCTTTCTCAACAACGCTCGCTATCGTGGACACGGTGAAATTATTTTTAACCTGTTCAATGCAGGCGCTGATAAACAGCTTTTGCGCGTCCACACGCCCGATATCGCCCTCAATATACCCGCTGCGGAAACGGATAAACTGCTCCGCCTGGTCGCCGGTCAGCGTCTGTTCGCCGGGATACAGATCAATATACAGATTCTGCACCGGGTCGCGGTAATACATTCTGCTCGGAACGTTCATTTTTACACCGCCGAGCGCGTCTACAATTTCCACAAAGCCGTTCAGATCCATAATCGCATAATAGTCGATCGTGATACAAAAAACCTGCTCGATGGCTTTTTCCAGTTCTTTCACCGCAGCCGAATAAGGATCCGCTTCCTTATTCCGCACCGCCTCATTATAAAATGAGGCAAGCAGTGAATTGATTTTATGATTGCCGCGGCCGATATCAATATAGGTATCTCTCGGAAACTGCATTAAACTGATCGCACCGTTGGTCACGTCAAAGGACGCAATCATCATGACATCCGTATTAAACGCCCAGCGGTCCTTGCCGAGAATCAGAAAATTATATTTTTCAGTGCGTTCAGGCCGATCGACCTCTTCTCCGGAGGGATCGGTAAAACGAATCGTACTGTCCCCCGTTTGAAACGGAAGATCAATGACCGGTTCCGGCTTGTACAATAGCAAAACCGTCACAATCGCCGCAAGCACGACAAACAAAGCGATCACACAGACAAGCACAACCGTCTGCGCCCGTCTTTTTCTTCGGCCGTTGCGTCTTGCACCGGCATTTACGGATGAATTTCTGTTGTTATTACGCTCACTCATACTTTACTGCCTCTGTTCACTCTCAAGCTTTAAGAGAAACGCGTTGCGCGCGCGAAACGTATCCGGCGCGATTACGCTTCCCCTGCTCATCAAATCATGAATGGTAAGGTCAAACGACAAAACCATTGTCCTATATAAATGAAATTGCCTTGCCTCTTTGGTACCGAGAGTTTGAACGCCGTCCCAGAAAAAACTGCGAAGCTTTTTACAATCGTCAAATTTCCGAAGCGGTTCGATGAAATCGGCGAGATACAGTATACAGTCCAAAAGAGACATATTTTCACTGCCCGCCGTGTGTTTTTTCACTGCGGAAAGGATGTCCGGCTCCGCGAAATCAGGATACAGCCGCGGAATCAGGAGCGCCGCCGTTTCGGAATGAAACACGCTTGGGCAATGCAGGGTAACATTGTCGATTATTATACCAAATTCTGAAAAGATTTGCAACTGTTTTTTACGATCATATTCTTTTGTTATGTCGTGCAAAAGAGCGGAAATCCTCGCTTTTTGAACGGATTCCGGCAAATATATTTGTGCGAGGCGCGCGGCTTCTTTCTCCACGGACAGCACATGCGCAAAGCGATAGGCGCCAAGCGATCGACCGACCGCGCTGCGCAGTTCATCTATTTTTTGCTCATCCCAAGTCATTACCTGTATAACCCCTGTGCTTGAATGTATTCCTCGACCGAAGCGGGCAGCAGTGCGGAAACATCCTCTCCACTCCGCACCATATCGCGGATTTGGCTTGAAGAAACCGCAAAAGGCACAGCCGGGATTTCCACAATATCCGCGCCGTAACGCCGCCGCAGATCCATTGCTTTTTCTCTGGCTTCCGCCGCTGTCTGCAAATCTCCGATGCGGCACATATACGCGATTTGCGCCATGCGCAGCAACTCCTCAAAGCAATGCCATTGCTCCAGCGTCAAAAGCATGTCCGTCCCGCAATAAACCGAAACAAGATCGGCCATCGGCAACAGCGCCTTTACCGTGTCCACGGTATAGCTCTTGCCGCCCCGGCGCATCTCGATATCCGAAACAAAAACATTATACCCCGGTTCCAATGTTTTTACAGCCAGCCGCAGCATATCGATCCGCTGGCTGTCGGTCGCATGGTCCTGCCGTGTTTTATGCGGCGGTTTGGCGGTGGGAATCATGTACAGCACATCCGGTTTGACGGTCTCGTAAAACGCGCGCAATGCCCGAAGATGCCCGTTATGCACCGGTGAAAACGTACCGCCGAACACGGCAAGCTTTGAAACCTTTTTCACACCAAATCAATCCTTTGTTTTGTCTTTGAGCGTCTGTACAGCACAAACCGGCTTCCGGTGACCGAAACCACATCCGCACCGGCCGCGGACGCAAGCGTGTCGGCGGCCTCTCTCGCCGTATAGCCGCTGTTTTCGAGTACGCGGGCTTTGATAAGTTCCCGCGCTTCCAGCGCATTGGAAATCTGGCGAACCGTTTCTTCACCGATACCGCCCTTGCCCACCTGAAATATGGTTTCAAGCCCGTTTGCCATGGCGCGCAGCGCCGCTCTCTGTTTACTTGTCAGCATTTTCTTTTTGATTCTCCGATCCGTTTTGCCGGATAGCCTCGGCAAACGCCAAAGCAAATTTCCGCATGGCGATTCCCCGGTGGCTGATCGCATTTTTTTCCTCAGCGCGCATCTGCGCGTAGGATTTCCCCGCCGGCGCGTACCAAAACAGCGGGTCATACCCGAAACCGCCCTCGCCGGCCGGTGCCTTTAAAATCCGGCCGGGACATTCGCCGCGCACAACGATCTCCTCGCGCCCGTCCGGGAACGAGCATGCGACAACCGAAACAAAGCGTGCCGTGCGGCATTCGTCCGGTACATTTTCAAGCTCGAAGAGCAGTTTTTGATTGTTTTTTTCCGAGTCGCATTCCACCCCCGCATACCGTGCGGAATATACGCCCGGCGCGCCGTCAAGCGCGTCCACCTCCAGTCCGGAATCGTCCGCAACCGTAATATAGCCGAGACGCGCGCCCGTGCGCGATTTAATCAGCGCATTGTCCTCAAAAGTGATTCCGTTTTCCTCGATTTCATCGAAAAAGCCGATGTCCGCCATGGATATGACTTCCGCTTCCGGAACGGTCGTACAAAGCAGCGCCTGCAATTCGGCGATTTTTCCCTTATTGTGAGAAGCCAGCAAAACTTTCATCCTAAATTCTCCTCAGTCAAACATTGCGCGCACAAATTCGTCGGGGTCAAACGGCTGAAGATCGTCAATCTTTTCTCCGACGCCGATGTATTTCACAGGAACGCTCAGTTCACTCTGAATGGAGAAAACGCATCCGCCTTTCGCCGTACCGTCCAGTTTAGTCAGAATCAGTCCCGTAATATCCGCCGCGTTTTTGAATTCTTTGGCCTGCGAAATCGCATTCTGGCCTGTGGTCGCGTCCAAAACAAGCAGCGTCTCCCGCGATGCGTCCGGCAATTCCCTGCCGATCACACGGTCGATTTTGGCCAGTTCGTCCATCAGGTTTTTCTTGTTGTGCAATCGTCCCGCCGTATCCACGATCAAGACGTCCGCGTGCCGGCTCTTTGCCGCGCTTGCCGCGTCAAACACAACCGCAGCCGGATCGGACCCCTCGTTTTGCCGAATCAGTTCCACCTGCGCGCGGTCGCACCAGACCGCAAGCTGGTCGATCGCCGCGGCGCGAAACGTATCCGCGGCGGCTACCACAACCTTTTTCCCCTCGCCGTGCAGCTGCGCGGCAATTTTGCCGATCGAAGTCGTCTTTCCCACACCGTTGACGCCGATAACCAGCAGCACGGACGGACTGCCCGCAAGGTGAAGACCGTCGTTTTCGGGCAGCATCGAAGTGAGAATTTCACGCAGCGCCACGCGAACGGCCTCGCCGTCGGAAAGTTTTTCTTCCTTCACACGGTCACGCAGCTTTGTGAGAATCTGCTCGGTCGTACCGACGCCGACATCCGCGCAAATCAACAGTTCTTCAAGTTCCTCAAAAAGTTCCTCGTCCACGCGCACAAAGCTTTTCAAAAGCGTGTCCATCTGCCCGACAAACGCATTCTTGGTTTTGGAAAGTCCGGCTTTCAGCTTATCAAAAAATCCCATCTCATTATCTCTTTCAATCGAATTTTACTTCATCCACATTCAGCGCGAGCACCTTGGAAACGCCCCGTTCGGGCATGGTGACGCCGTAGATGCGATCCGCCGCTTCCATTGTTCCCCGGCGGTGCGTAATCAAAACAAACTGCGTGTTGTCTGACATACGCTTCACATATTCCGCAAAGCGGGATACGTTCACCTCGTCCAGCGCCGCTTCAATCTCATCCAAAATGCAGAAAGGCGACGGATTGACTTTCAGGATGGCAAAAAACAGCGCGATGGCCACAAACGCCTGCTCGCCGCCCGAAAGCAGCGTCAGGCTTTTGATAATTTTTCCGGGCGGTGCGGCTTTGATCTCGATTCCGCTCCCCAGAACATCCTCAGGTTCGGTCAGAATCAGTTCGGCGCACCCGCCGCCGAACAGTTCGGCAAACACCTTGGAAAAATGATCGTTGATCCGGTTAAACGCATCCATAAACTGCCCGCGCATTTCATTCTCCAGGCGATGAATCACCGTGACAAGCTCGGTCTTTGACTTTTGCAGATCTTCGATCTGCGACGCAAGCTCGTCATAGCGCGTTTTGACCTGCGTATACTCCTCAATCGCGCCGACATTGACCGAACCGAGCGACTTCATCTCCCGGCGGTATTCGGCGGCGGACGCGGCAAGCGCGGGGCGCTCGGCCGCCTCAAGCGGCGGATATCCGAGTTCCAGCGCGGCGCCGTAGGTCAGTTCATATTCTTCAAGCATCCGTTCCGCAAGCTTATCCTGCTCCGAGAGGAGAGAATGCAGCTTGGATTCATTTTTAGTATGCGCCAGCAAAATGGTTTCTTTCTGCCCTGTCTTCTCCCGAATTTTCAACCGCGTCTCATTCAGTTTGCGCTCATACTCCGCCGTACCGGATTCTACGCTGCCGCGCTGTTCGGTCAAAAGAGAAAGTCTCGTCATATCCTGCGCAACCGATTCGCGGTTAAGGGTCTGCGCCTGCGCGAAATTCTCTATATCCGCCCTATATTTTTCCACCGATTGCAAAGCGGCCGCCGTCGTCTCCGTCAACTCACAAACGCGCGCTTTAAGCGCAAGGCGCGCGTCCTCAAGCGTCTGCGCATCTTTTTTCAGTTCGGCCAGCAAAACGGAATTTTCGCCGAGGCGCGCCTCCATTTCGCGGACTTCGTCCAGCGCCGAATTTCGCTCGCTGTCTTTATTGGCGCGGAAAATCCGGATTTCCTCAATGCGCGCCTCCGCCTCATCAGCGGCCTTTTGCAGGTTTAAAAGCTCATCGCCGAATCCGTCTTTCTGTGTGCGCAGACGCTCAATATCCGCGCGAAGCTTTTCGCACAACTCCTCATTGGCCGCAAGCTTTGCGCTCTGCGCCTCCAGCCGTGCGCGCTCCGCCGCAATCAGCGCCTGTATGATCTCGCGCTGCGCGAGCGCGCCCTCTCTGCGCGACTGTGCGTCGTGCAGCGTTTTCTCGGCGGCAGAGAGCATCCGATCCTCCGCAAAGAGCCTTTCCTCCGCCTCCTTGGCCATTTTGCGCAAGGATTTTATCTCAGCGGAACGGGTCAGGATTCCGCTGTCCCGGCGCACGGAGCCGCCCGTATACGAACCGCCCGCATGAATGACCTGTCCGTCCAGCGTGACCACTTTCACGCGGTATTTTTGCTCCCGCGCCATTTTGGAAGCGTTGTCCAGCGTATCAAAAACAAGCGTTCTGCCCAGTATGCTGCGCATAATCTCGGCAAACAGCGGATCATAATCAAACAAAAGGTCGGCGCGGCCGATATAGCCCGCATATGCGCGCGCGCGAATCATTTCCTCCGTCTCATCCTGCGCTGTGACCGAGGTCAGCGGATAAAAGGTCGCCCGTCCCGCCCTTGCCTCTTTCAGCGCACGAATCGCAGAGACCGCGACAGCTTCGTTTTCAACGGCGATATTTTGAATATTGGCGCCGAATGCGGTTTCCACCGCAGTTACGTACTGCTCCGGCACGCTGATCAGCTTAGAAAGCGGACCGTAAACCTGTCCGCCCCCGATCTTGCCGTCCGACGCGGCCTGCATCACAAACCGAACGCTGCCGGAATACCCCTCAAACAATTCCTCCATGCGCTCAAGAGACTCCGCACGGTGCAAATACCCGTCCAAACGAAGCTTTTCTTCCGCGGCGGACGCTTTACGCTTTTCCCTGTCGGCCTCGGCGGCGTCCACGTCTTTCGCAAGCGTTTCGATCACCAGCGCGGTTTGATCCGCGTTTTCTTTGTAAGCGGCAATCTCCGCCCGGATTCCGTCAATTTCCGTCTGCAGCGCCTGCGCGTCCTTTTGCCGATCCGCGATTTCATCGCTCGCTTTGGCGCTGGCCGAATCATCGGCGCTGACCGTGCTTTCCAGCGCGCCGATCCGTACCTTCATCTCAACCGAAGCGTCGCGAAGCTTCTGCGCTTCGATATGCTTTTCATCAATTTCTTTTTCAAGCGCATCCGCTCTCTGCGCGCAGGCCGCCCGGCGCTCTTCAAGACCCGCGCGCTCCTTTGCGGCAAGTTCAATTTTGGCCTTTACTTCCTCTGCCTGACAAGCAAGGCGCCGCTCTTCCCCCTCCGCTTCATCGATCTGCGCACGGGCTGCGGAAACCGACTCTGCCGATTTTTCCATCAGTTCACGTCTGTGCGCGATCTCATTTTCCGTCACCTTATACGCGCTGTCCGCCTGATGAATCTGCTCTTTGAGCGTGCCGATCTCGGTCAAAAGCTTTTCGGAGGCCATTTTGCCGCGTTGGCTCTCCTCAAACAGCTTGTCGCTCTGCGTCTCCAGCATATGCAGACTGTCCTCGGCCACTTCAAGCTCATGCTCGGACAAATGCACCGCTTTCTGCGCCGCCGCAACCTTTTCTTTCAGCGCGGCGCTGTCAAAAATCCAAAGGCGAACGTCCGCCCGGCGCTTGGCATCGTAAATCTCGAGATACTTTTTCGCCTTGCGGCTGTCCCGCTCAAGCGGACCGACGCGGCTCTCAAGTTCAGCGGCAATATCATTCAGCCGCACAAGATTTTCATCGGTAGCCGAGAGCTTTTTCTCCGCCTCATACTTTTTATACCGGTATTTGGCAATTCCGGCGGCCTCTTCAAAAACATTCCGGCGTTCTTCGCTTTTTCTGGAAAGAATTTCCGAAATTTTGCCCTGTCCGATCACCGAATAGCCGTCCCGGCCGATACCGGTATTCATAAACAGTTCATGCACATCGCGAAGCCGGACCGCCTTGCGGTTGATAAAATATTCACTTTCCCCGCTTCGGTAATACCGCCTGGTCACCGTGATCTCATCATAAGGGAGATCCATCCGATGCGCGCCGACACTGTTGTCAAACGTGACCGAAACCTCGGCAAAGCTCATCGGACGGCGCGCATCGGCGCCGCCGAAAATGACATCCTCCATTTTGGTTCCGCGGATGTTTTTGCTCGATATTTCACCCAAAACCCAACGCATCGCGTCGGATATATTGGACTTGCCGCTGCCGTTCGGTCCGATTACCACCGTCGCACCGGGTTCAAAGCGCAAAACCGTTTTATTGGGGAAAGATTTAAAGCCGTACAATTCCAGTGATTTTAAGTACACGCGCCCCTCCGATTTATCCTGATTTTCAATAAACTCTTAATAAGATATTATAAAGCATCAGGCCGTCTTTTTCAACAATTTTCAGCCTTTTTATATGAAAATCCTTTTTCAGCCGCTCCCGGTTCTCCCCGCGATACCCAACCGCTTTGGAAACCTCGCCCGGCGCGACCGATACTTCGACAGTCTTTCCGGCGCATGCACCGCCGTATGCGCGCAGCCGCTCGGCAATCATACGACCGTACAGCCGTCCCATCGTCATCTCTCCGAGCGCCGGATGAAAAGCGCCGCCCAGAACCTTATCCTCCGAGGTCAGAGACTCGCCGGCGCAAAGCCCCACCCGAATCACCGGTACTCCGTGCTGCACGAAAATTCGCAAAATATCGGCCGCGCGCTCCGCCGCTGCATCGTTTTCAAGCGGTGCGTAAAGGCCGGATTGCATCATGCCGCAAAGCTCCGTGCCGTGAAAAACAACAACCGGATATATGCGCGCGGCCGCAGCGCCCGCATCACAAATAAACGCGGCGGTTTTTCGTTCGCTCTCCGGCGTTGAGGCGGGCAGGCCGACCATCATCTGACCGACGAGTGAAAAGCCATATTCACGCACAAGCGCCGCGGCACGGGCAGAAGCCGCAGCCGTATGACCGCGCCTCGACGCACGCAGAACCGCGTCGTCCATGCTCTGTATGCCGAGTTCGATTGTGCGCACGGAATATCGGCTTAGAATTTCCAGCACTTCCGCATCGATATAATCGGGGCGGGTGGAGAGGCGAATCGCCTGTACCCGCCCAAAATCCACATATCGCTGCGCGGTTTCAAGCAGCGAAATCATCAAGGCGCGGTCGATTCCGGTAAAGGAGCCGCCGAAAAAAGCGATTTCGGTTTCCGTATCCTGCGATATGGTTGACAGGGCAAGATCAATCGTTTGGACGACATCGCCGGCGGAAAATGTCTCCACGCCCGAAATCAAGCGCTGATTGCAGAATACGCACTGATTCGGGCATCCGAGATGCGGAATAAAGACGGGAATATTGACATGCTTTTTCATCGGTGACTTCCTCCAAAACGATTTTAAGCGCCGAAAACACGGCGCTTAAAGCGTTATTTTTGTCCAAAAAGTTCAAGCGCCTGTCTGGCCGCGACCTGTTCTGCCGCGCGCTTGGTGCGCCCCTCGCCGGTGCCGATTACATTGCTGTTCAACCGTGCTTCCACCGTGAAGCATTTATTGTGATCGGGACCGCGCTCGTCTACCACGAAGTACTCCAGCACTTCCCCGCCGGCCTGCTGCACAAACTGCTGCAAAAGCGTTTTATAATCCCGCGCCGCGCCGCTGATTTCAAGCTTGGTAAGCTCGGCTTCAAGCAGAGGTACGAGAAACTTTGCGACCCTATTTTTGTCCATTCCGCAGTCGATGAAAATCGCTGCAAGCAGCGCCTCAAACGCATCCGCCAAAATAGACGGTCGCTCGCGTCCGCCTCCGAGTTCCTCGCCGTGGCCGAGACAAAGATACGCGCCGAGGCCGATCTTCCCCGCGAACACGCTAAGCGCCTTTTCGCAGACAATCTCAGCGCGCATCCGCGTCAATTCGCCCTCAGGCTGTTCGGGAAACTTCAAAAACAGGAATTCACTTGCAACAATCGATAAAACCGAATCTCCCAAAAATTCCAGACGCTCGTTGCACTCCACATATGCGCCCTTGCTCTTCGCTTCGTTTGAATACGAGGAATGCGTCAGCGCCGTATCCAACAGCGTGCGGTCATGAAACGCATAGCCAATGGCCGCCTCCAGCGCCGCTCTGTCCTTTCTCAGTCTCTGCATGATTCACTTCCTGTCAAGCGGCTCCGCCGGATCCGCCTGTGCCCGAAGTTCACCGGCATGCGCCGCAATATCATAAATAACGCCTGTATCAATATAGGCCATCGCCTGACGAACCGCATTCAAAATCGCGCGCGCATCCGAAGAACCGTGCGCCTTGATCACCGGTTTTGAAATACCGAGCAGCGGCGCGCCGCCGTATTCCGAGGGATCAAACTGCTTTTTGAACGAAGTAATCGAAGCGCGGAGCGGAAGCGCGCTGACCTTGGTAAGCAGATTTTGCCCGAACACGCCTTTGAGCGTGCGCATGAAAAATTTGCTTAGCCCCTCGATCGTTTTCAGCATGATGTTTCCGGTAAAGCCGTCGCACACCAAAACATCGCACACGTCAAACGGCACTTCTTTTCCCTCAACGTTGCCCACGAAATTGACATATTCGGACGCTTCAAGCAGCGCGTAGGCATTTTTATACAGCGCGGTACCTTTCGTCGGCTCGGTGCCGTTGTTCAAAAGACCGACGCGCGCGCAGCCGAGACCGTATATTTTCTCCATGTACACGGAACCCATCACCGCAAACTGTTCAAGCGTTTTCTCATCAACTTCCAGATTCGCGCCCGAATCCAACAGCAAAAGCGGTTTTTGAAAAGGCATAATCGTACCGATCGCAGCACGGTGAACGCCTTTGATTCTGCGGACGATCAGCGTTGCGCCGGCAAGCAGCGCGCCTGTATTTCCCGCGCTGACAAACGCATCCCCCTGGCCTTTTGAAAGCATCTGCAGACCGATCGCCATAGAAGAATCGTTTTTATCCCGCACCACGCTGAGCGCAGGATCCTCCATAGTAATCACCACGTCGGTATCCACGACGGACAGCGGCGAAATATCCAAATCCGACTCTGCGGCAATATGCTCGATCGTTTCCCTGTGTCCGATCATGGTAATCTCGACGCCGAACTCCTGACGCGCCAGCACTGCGCCCCGAATGATTTCAGCGGGCGCCTTGTCGCCGCTCATTACATCTATTAAAATATTCATTGCTTCACGCCTCTCGACTTCAATTTATAGATTCTGCCATCTCGCGCAGTGCGGCCAAAGACCGCGCCGCAAGCGCCTCATTTTTCGCTCTTTTGCCGCCCTTGACACGTTCGCCGAGCGGCTCGACAAGTCCGAAATTGGCATTCATCGGCTGGAAACTTCCGGTATTTCCGGAACTGATATAGTCCGCCATCGCGCCGATCACCGTCTTTTTGGGGAACAGCACAGGCGGCTTATCCAGCGCGCGCATCGCCGCGTTTATTCCCGCGACCAGACCGGACGCCGCCGACTCCACATAGCCCTCGACACCGGTCATCTGCCCGGCAAAAAACAACTGCGGCCGATTCCGAACCGAATAATCGGCATTCAGAAAACCGGGAGAATGCAGATACGTATTTCTGTGCATCACGCCATATCGAACAAATTCCGCATTTTCAAGGCCCGGAATCATGGAAAACACACGTTTTTGTTCGCCAAACGTCAAATGCGTCTGAAAGCCCACCATATTGAAAAGGGACGCCGCCGCATCATCCTGACGAAGCTGCACAACAGCGTAGGCTTCTTTCCCCGTGCCGGGCAGCGGCAGGCCGACCGGCTTCATCGGGCCGTAACGGAGCGTATCATAGCCGCGCCGCGCCATAACCTCCACCGGCATACAGCCTTCAAAAACGGTAAGCTCGCCCTGCTGTTCCCGGTCAAAATCTTTCAGCGCGGCTTCTTTGGCGCCGATCAGCGCCTCATAGAATACATCGTACTCCGCTTTGGTCATCGGGCAGTTGATATATGACGCTTCTCCCTTTCCGTAACGGGAAGCAAAAAACGCTTTTTCCATATCAATGCTCGAAAACTCCACGATAGGCGCCGCCGCATCGAAAAAGTAGAGCTTTTTCCCGCCGATAAAGCGGCCGATCGCCTCGGAAAGCGGCTCCGATGTAAGCGGACCGGACGCAACGACCGCAATGCCTGCGTCCGGCAATTCAGCGACCTCTTTTTCGATCACTTCGATATTGGGATGCCTTTGGATTTTGTCGGTAATATAGGCCGAAAAGCCCTCCCGGTCTACGGCAAGCGAGCTTCCCGCCGGAACCTCGTTTGCATACGCCGCTTCCATAATCAGAGAGTTCAAGAGGCGCATTTCTTCTTTCAAGAGTCCGACTGCGTTGACAACCGAATTTGAGCGCAGCGAATTGGAGCAGACAAGTTCCGCAAACTGCGCGCTGTGGTGCGCCGGCGTCATCTTCTCCGGCTTCATCTCATACAGTTTCACTCGAACGCCGCGCTCTGCCGCCTGCCATGCCGCCTCGCATCCGGCGAGTCCGGCGCCGATAATCTCAATCTGTGTCAATTATTCTTCCTCTGCCTGTTCAGCTGCCGGCGCATCCGCTTTATATCCGCACGCCTTATCATGGCAAATCAACTGATTTTTTCCTTTTTTGCGATACAGCATCTTTCCGCACTGCGGACATTTTTCCTCGGTCGGCATATCCCAGGAAGAAAAATCGCAGTCCGGATACCGCTCACAACTGTAAAACACCGTCCGGTTCCGTCCGATCTTGGAAACGATCTTGGCGCCGCACTGCGGGCAGGCTACGCCGGTATCTTTGGTACGCTGCTTTGTGAATTTACACTTCGGATAGTTTGCGCAGGCATAAAAGCTGCCGTAGCGCCCGGTACGAAGCACCATGTCTCCGCCGCAGAGTTCGCATTTGAAATCGGCAACAGTCGGTTTTTTTTCTTCCGATTCACCGGTGCTGCCGTCCTTATCGAGCGGCTTTGTGTTTTTGCAGGCCGGATAGTTCGGACATGCCGCAAACCGGCCGTAGCGCCCGTTTTTCACAATCATTTTGCTGCCGCATTTTTCACAAATAAGGTCGGTCTCCTCGGTAGGCAAAACGATTTTTTCGTTTTGATAATTCTGTTCGGCGCCCGAAAGCGCCTTGGCGAAATCCGTATAGAAATCGCCGAGTACCTGCGTCATGGTACTTTCGCCGTGCGCGATGCCGTCCAGCTGATCCTCCATCTGCGCCGTAAACGCATAGTCCACGATCTCCGGGAAATATTCAATCATCAGTTTGGTGGTGGTTTCTCCGAGCGGCGTGGGAACAAGCGATTTGCCGTCGCGCGAGACGTAATTCCGCGCGACAATGGTTGTAATAATCGGCGCGTAGGTACTCGGACGGCCGATTCCCTTTTCCTCCAAAAATTTAATCAGCGAAGCCTCTGTAAAACGCGGAGGCGGCTCTGTAAAATGCTGCTGCGGATCATATTTTTCGGCCGTCAGACGGTCTCCCTCGGAGATCGGCGGGATTTTTTCATTTTCTTCCACGTCCGCGCCGTCATTTTTAGTCTGTTCGTCCAGCGACTCCTCATATACGGCCATATATCCCTGGAATCGTACGGTGTAGCCGCTGGTACGGAAGCGGTACTCGCCCGCGCCGAATTCAATCGTCTGGGTATCAAAAACGGCAGACGCCATCTGACTCGCGATAAAACGGTCCCAGATCAGCTTATACAGTTTATACTGATCGTTTGTAAGGAATTTCCGAATCTGCGCCGGCTCCAGCGCCGCATTGGAAGGCCGAATCGCCTCATGCGCGTCCTGCGCATTCGATTTGGTTTTATATACTCTCGGATGCGGCGGGCAATAACTTTCTCCGTACTTTGCCGCGATCAGTTCCAGTGCGGCGCTCTGCGCTTCGGCGGAAATCCGCAGCGAATCGGTACGCATATACGTGATAATACCCTGTACGCCGCCGTTTTCGGAACCGAGATTGATTCCCTCGTACAGTTCCTGCGCCACTTTCATGACCCGCTGAGACTGAAATCCCAGTTTGCGCGAAGCCTCCTGCTGCATTGTGGACGTGGTAAAAGGCGGAGCGGGCTGCTTGTTTTTTGCGGCTTTCTTGACCGAGAGACAGGAAAACGCGGCATTCTGCAAAGCCGCCAATACAGCGTCAACGTCCGCTTTCGATTCAAGCTTGACTTTTTGCTTTCCCCTGCCCGCAAGACGCGCCTTGACCGGTTTGTCGTCCGCGGTTCGCAAAAGCGCATCCAGCGTCCAGTATTCCTGTTTGACAAACGCGCGTATCTCCGCTTCGCGCTCGACAATAATGCGCGTTGCCACAGACTGCACGCGCCCTGCGGACAATCCGCTTTTGACGCTTTTCCAGAGAAACGGACTCAGCTTATACCCCACAATGCGGTCTAAAATCCGTCTGGCCTGCTGTGAATTTACAAGCTCCATGTCGATCTCACGCGGATGCTTAATCGCGTCCTTGACCGCGCTTTTGGTCACCTCGTTAAAAGCGACGCGGCAGCATTTTTCGGGATCCAGTCCGAGTGCGTTTGCCAAATGCCAGGAAATCGCCTCACCCTCGCGGTCAGGGTCGGTCGCAAGGAAAACCTTGCTCGCCGCCTTAGCGTCCTTTTTCAAAGCCTTTATCAATTCGCCTTTGCCGCGAATATTAATATAATGCGCCGCAAAGTCATTTTCAATATCCACGCCGAGCGTACTTTTCGGCAGATCGCGGACATGCCCTTTGGAGGCGACCACTTTATAGTTGCTGCCGAGATAGCTTTTGATCGTACTCGCCTTTGACGGCGACTCCACAATAACCAAATTTGCCATTCTATTTCTCTGCTGGTGCAGTTCCTTTCTTACTTAATACATGACCGACAGTACCGGTTTCCCGGCAGACTGACGGCCAGTCCCTTCACCGAAAGGGAAATCAGATGCATGCTTACATCCGCAACCGTCTGCCCGGTGGCGCTGACAAGCATATCCACGCTCACGCCGCCCTCCTCCGGGAGACAGTCATATACCGCCTTTTCACATTCGGGCAGCATGATAAATTCAGAATTTCGCGCGGTATTTTCCGCGTCGTGCTGCGGCAAATCCGCCGCTTCCTCTGCAAATTCGTCCGGTTCGGCGGCAGGCTTTCGCAGATGTATAAATTTCGTGTCGGAATTGCCGGCGCTGACGCCGTAACGGCGCATCGCCCGTTCGGAATCATACCGTTTGCTGCCGATGGCGCAAACATCCACATCCGGGAATGCGGCAGGATCGAACGAGGTCAAAATATCCGCGGCGCAGGTCACAAGCCGCGCGCCGTTTTTAATCAATTCATTTGTACCGGCGCTGTTCGGAAATCCGACATTTCCGGGCACCGCAAATACGGGACGTCCCTGCCGAATCGCATTCCGCGCCGTAATCAGCGCGCCGCTCTTGGCCGGTGCCTCAACGACAAGCGTACATCTCGACAAGCCGCTGATCAGTCGGTTGCGCTGCGGGAAATTGCGTCCGTCCGGCTCTGTGCCGGGCGGATACTCGCTGAGTAAAAATCCGTCATTCAAAATACTTTTGCAAAGCTTGGCGTGCACGGCCGGATACACCCTGTCCAGCCCGCAGCCCAGCACCGCCGCGGTTTCCGCCTGCGCGTCCAGCGCGCCCGCAGCCGACATACCGTCGATTCCGAGCGCCATTCCGCTGACGATCACCGCGCCGGCCGAAGCAAGATCATAGCCCAAGCGATACGCCATATCCCGGCCGTATTCGCTCATGGTGCGCGTACCCACGACGCCGATGCAAAGACGCTTGTCAAAATCTACAGGCTGTCCTTTGAAATAGAGCAGCGCAGGCGGCGTCGCAATATATTTCAGAACAGACGGGTATCGGGAATCGCTGTATGTAAGAACGCCGATCCCCAGCCGCTTACAGTCCTCCAAAATCCGTTCGGACCGAGAAAGCTCCTTGTTCAAAAGACGCAGACGAATGCGCTCCGGCAGCCCTTCGACCGACAAAAGCGCATCACGCTCCGCCTCATAAATCGCTTTTGCGGACACAAACTTTGTTACGAGCAGCGCAAGATACGGGCTGGCTGCGCCGAGCCGTGTGCTAAGCCATGTCCAATATACGCTCTCACTCATACATATTACCTTTCCGCTGCGGTTATGACCGCTGCATAAATGCAAAAATCGAAGCGGCTACAGCGGCATTCAGAGACTCCGAATCCGGCCGGATCGGAATATACACGCTGCCGGAACACGCCGCCGAAATTTCCGGCGGGATACCGTGTCCTTCATTGCCGATCAAAAAACAGTCGTTTTGCCCAACGCCAACCGTGTCCGCGCTGCGCGCGCCCGGACGAAGCTCGGCGGCGAAGACCCGGCGTCCCGAAGCGGTCAGCGCCAATACGGCCTGCCGCATCTGTCCGACCAAGTCCACCTTGATTTTAAAAAGCGCACCCATCGCGGCGCGCATGGCGCGGCTGCTGTAAAGATCCGCGCTGTCCGCGCTGAATATCAGCCGGTCAAAGCCGAACGCCGCCGCGCTCCGAACAATCGTCCCCGCATTGCCGGGATCGCGTACCGAGCACAAAAGCATCAGCTTTTCTCCGGCATAGCGCTTTGCCCTGCTTTCTTCAAATACGGGAACGGTTCTGATATTTTTTAAAAAATTCAAAACGCAAATAACGCCTTCGGGAGCCTTTTCACTGCTGATTTTATCAAAAGCGGATGCGGAAAGCGTGAAGAGACGCGTTTTTTCATATACAGAGATTCCGCGCATCGCATCCAGCGTTTCGGATGCAAGCGTCCCGGTCTGTCCCTCGCGCAGAAGCACCGCCTCAATCCCGGCGCGGCACCCGACCGCCTCGGAAAATAGTTTTGCTCCCTCGCACAGAAACAATTCGTCCGTCTCCCGATATTTTTTATCCGCAAGTTTCGCATATTTGACTACAACAGGATTCGCTCTGCTGCCGATATACACATTTTCAAGCACAAGCGGCCTCCAAAAAGCAAGATTTCCGAGATGCGGCGCATTCATTTTAAAAGCGCCCTTAAAAACGCCAAAAACCCGGCTTTTACCGGGTTTCTTTTTGAATTAAAGCGCAGCTTTCGCTTTTTCAACCAGAGAAGCAAACGCTTCCTTGTCGTAAACTGCGATCTCAGAAAGCATTTTTCTGTTCAGTTCGATACCCGCGAGCTTCAGCCCGTGCATAAGCGTCGAATAATTCATGCCGCAAACCTTCGCCTGCGCGGAAATTCTGGTAATCCAGAGAGAACGCATGTCTCTCTTTTTCATCTTTCTGCCGGCGAACGCATAATTGCCGCTCTTAAGCACGGCCTGTTTCGCCATCTTAAAGTGTTTGCTCTTTGCGCCCCAATATCCTTTTGCAGCCTTTAATACGCTTTTTCTTCTCTTGCGCGTCATCATAGCGCCTTTTACTCTAGCCATTTTATTGAATCCTCCAAATTCCTGATTTTACGGCGCCCGATTATTTCTGAATGAGCGCTTTGATTGTGGGAGCCATCGATGTGCTGAGGTATGCGCCCTTGCGAAGCGATCTCTTGCGCTTGGCCGTCTTGATACCGAGCTTATGACGATGCTGCGAATGATTCATTTTCACTTTTCCGCCGCCGGTAACGTCAAATCTTTTTGCCGACGCCTTATGTGTCTTGATTTTTCCCATGGTTCTATCTCCTTTTGATTTTTTCAAAAAATATGCAAATTCCCGAGAATTTACCGGATTACTTCTTCACGGGCGACAGAACGACAGACATAAATCTGCCCTCCATCGAAAGGCCTTTCTCAGAAACGCCCGAACCGCTGCACGCCTCAAGGAATTTCTCCAGCATGGAACGTCCGATATCCTGATGCGCCATTTCGCGTCCCTTAAAACGGATGATCGCCTTGACCTTATCTCCGCCGTCCAGAAACTTGCACGCCTGATTGACGCGAGTCTGAAAATCATGCGTATCGATCCGGCAGGACAACTGCACTTCTTTTACCTTGACGATCTGCTGCTTTTTGCGTGCCTCTTTCTGTCTCTTGTCCTTCTCAAAGCGATACTTGCCGTAATCCATGATGCGGCATACCGGCGGCTCCGCCTGCGGAGACATCATAACAAGATCCAGTCCCTTGCCGTAAGCGAGTTCCTTTGCATCCTCCGTAGAAAGAATGCCGATCTGTTCGCCGTCTGCCCCGATAACACGCACTTCTCTGACCCTGATATCGTCGTTAATCTGTGTCGAATCCTTTGCGCTAATGCTGAACACCTCCAAGAAAAAAATAAATGCGAAGAAAAATTCTCCGCATACAAACAATGCGCCGACCGGCTGCATTTTCTGAGTATTGACCGCGACCGCTGAGCGCTGCCGGGTGAGAACGGAGTACATTCTTCTTTATTGCTTTGAAATTATAGCATATCCCGCGCCGTCTTGTCAATCCTTTTTTGAATTTTTTTCGCAGTTTCGCAAATATCAGGAAAAAAACAAAAAAACATCACACTTTTTTTAATTTGACCTATAGAAATCGGAGCGTATATATGGTATACTATTAAATTGAAATATTATGTTAAGCGAAAGGACTGCCACGGCAGAAAAAATACATGTCAATTTCACTGCATTCAACCGACCGGTACAGCGTCCCGGTCTTACCGCTGCGGGGAATGGTCGCATTTCCCTCCGTTCCGCTCAGTATTGAGATCGCACGTTCAAAATCGATCGATGCGATCCGCGCCGCCGAACAGAGCGACGGATATATTTTGCTTCTGGCGCAAAAAGATTTGTCTGTTGAAGATCCCGGAGCGGACGATCTGTTCGCGGTCGGCACGATTGCCAAAATCAAGCAATCCATTAAAACAGCCGAGGGCGCCGTGCGTGTTCTGCTTGAGGGGCAGAGCCGTGCCGAAATCGAGGCGTATACGCAGGACAGCCCCTATATCCGCGCTTTTGCGGCGCTGCAAAACACTGCGGAAGCCGAAGCCTCCGTACAGTCGGAAGCGCTGATCCGTCAGGCACATGCCGCGCTGACGCGCGTCGCAAAGCTGATGCCGAAAATTTCGGATGAGCTTGTGTTTGCCGCGCAGGCCATCAGCCAGCCCGGATTGCTTGCGGATTTCATTGCCGTAAACTTTCTGTTCCGATACGAGGACAAACAGGAAATCCTGGAAATATTCGATCCGCAGTCGCGGCTGGAAACCGCCGCCGCACTGCTCCGGCAGGAAGAAGAAATTCTGCACTGCGAAATGGATATTCACAAAAAAGTACGTGCGCGGCTGGAAGAAAACCAGCGCGACGCCTACCTGCGCGAACAAATGCGCGTCATTCAAGGCGAACTCGGCGACGACGGCGCGGATGACGCCGACGAATTTTTTGACCGCATTGAAGAAGCCGCGCTTCCCAAAGAAGTCAGGGAAAAGCTTGAAAAAGAGGCCGCGCGCCTTGCCAAAACGCCGTACGGCTCGGCGGAAAACAGCGTTCTGCACAATTACCTGGAAGAATGTCTCGACATTCCGTTCGGCAAGTATACGAAACCTGTTTTCGATCTCGAACAGGCAAGCAAAATCTTAGAGCGCGATCATGACGGGTTGAACGAGGTCAAGGAGCGCATTCTGGAATTTTTAGCCGCGCAGCAGTTTTCCGGTCAGAAGGGCGGCCAGATCCTCTGCCTCGTCGGACCTCCCGGCGTCGGAAAAACATCGGTTGCCGCTTCGATTGCCGAAGCGCTCGGCAGAAAATATGTGCGCGTATCGCTCGGCGGCGTGCGCGATGAAGCGGATATCCGCGGGCACCGCAAAACCTATGTCGGGGCGATGCCCGGCCGTATTGTCGCCGCCCTGCAAAAGGCGGGCGTGATGAATCCGCTGATCCTGCTGGACGAAATCGACAAGCTGACCAACGACGCGCACGGCGATCCCGCCTCCGCGCTCCTTGAGGTGCTGGACAGCGAACAAAACAAGTCGTTCCGCGATCATTTTACGGAAATTCCGATCGACCTTTCCGAATGCGTATTTTTAGCCACGGCCAACACGCTGGACACCGTTGCCCGTCCGCTGATCGACCGAATGGAGATTTTGCATCTCGATACCTATACGCGCACCGAAAAGCTGCGCATCGCCAAAAATCACTTGATTCCCAAGCAGCTGCAAAAATACGGGATGACCAAAAAGCAGTGCGTAATCACGCCCTCCGCTACAGCGGAACTGATCGATTACTATACAGCGGAAGCCGGCGTCCGGAATCTGGAACGCACGCTGGCCGCGCTCTGCCGTAAGGCGGCAAAGGAACTGCTCGGCGGCGCCGAGAAAGTCACCATACGCGCTTCCGATATACAAAAATATCTCGGCGCGAGGAAATATCTGCCCGAAAAGCTGTCCCCCGCCGACGAGGTCGGCGTTGTCAACGGTCTGGCCTACACTTCGGTAGGCGGGGATATTCTGAAAATCGAAGCGGCGATTCTCGACGGATCCGGAAAAATCGAAATGACCGGCTCGCTCGGCGATGTCATGCGGGAATCCGCAAAGCTTGCCGTCAGCTATGTCCGGATGATTGCCAAAGACTACGGTATCGACAGCGATTTTTATAAAACCAAAGACATACATATCCATTTTCCGGAGGGCGCGGTTCCCAAAGACGGCCCCAGCGCCGGTGCAGCCATCGTATGCGCGCTGGTCAGCGCGCTCAGCGGCACACCGGTCCGGCGGGATGTGGCGATGACGGGGGAATTCAGTCTCCGCGGCCGTCTGATTGCGATCGGCGGCCTCAAAGAGAAAACCATGGCGGCCTATACGGGCGGTATACGCACCGTCCTGATTCCCTGCGATAATGTAAAAGACCTTGAAAAAATCGACCAAGAGGCGCGCGCGCATCTGAATATCATCGGATGCCGCAGCATACAGGAAGTGCTCAGGCATGCGCTGGCAAACGCCTCCGCCGCCCGGCGGCACACGGCCGCGCGCATCCAAAAAGCGCCCGAAGCCGCCCGCAGCGCAAAGGCAAAACACAGCGGCGCGCCTCTGTGAAAGGAACGCATGAACATCAATCTGCAAAATGTGAAGCTGGCGATCAGCGCCGGGAGGCCCGAACAGTTTCCGAGAAAAGCGATTCCGCAAATTGCTTTTTCCGGGCGTTCCAACGTCGGAAAAAGCTCGCTTATCAATGCGCTGCTCGGCCGCAAATCCTTAGCGCGCGTCAGCAGTTCGCCCGGAAAAACGATCACCATAAATTTTTACGAGATCGACGGCAAATGCTTTTTGGCCGATCTGCCCGGCTACGGGTTTGCCAAGCGTCCCCCGGATGAAAAAGCGGCCTGGTCGGCGCTCACCGACGGATATTTTACGGCGAATCCGAACCGGGATCTTCTGCGCCTTGTCGTGCAGCTGATCGACGCTAAAGTCGGCGCGACAAAAGACGATCTTCAGATGCTTGAATGGCTGGCGCAGTCCGATATTCCCTTTGTAATCGCCACCACCAAAAACGACAAGCTCTCCAAAGCCGCCGAAAGCCGCGCCGTGGACAGTCTCTCCGCCCTGCCGTTTGTCCGGCATGCAAAAGAGATCATCCCCTGCTCCTCCGAAACGCGCGCCGGCTGTCAGCCTCTCTGGAACGCCATCTTAAAGTACGCCGATCTGATATAGGAGTCGATCATGGATATTTTGGAAATTTACAGTTATATCATCCGCGTTCCAATCGTTCTGCTGGCTCTGACCGTGCACGAAGTTTCACACGGTTACGCCGCCTACAAGCTCGGCGATCCGACCGCGCGGAACCTCGGACGGCTCTCACTGAATCCGCTGAAGCACCTGGATCCGCTCGGCGCGCTTTGCATGCTTCTGTTCCGTTTCGGATGGGCAAAGCCGGTTCCGATCAATACAAGATATTTTAAAAAGCCGCGGCGGGACATGGCGCTCTCCGCGCTGGCCGGTCCGCTGTCCAATATTTTAATGTCTTTCGTCGCCTTTATCGCAAGCCAGTATGTTTATAAATACGGCTGTCATGACGGCTATGTGGATTCAAACATTCTCGGCGACAAAATTGCCTTTCTGCTGTTTCTTTTTCTATTTACCTTTTATCAAATGAACCTGTGTCTCGGCATTTTTAACCTGATCCCCATTCCGCCGCTGGACGGTTCACGCATCCTGTTCGTTTTTTTACCGGACAGAGTATATTTCGGCCTTATGAAATACGAACAGTTCATTTCCATTGCGCTGATCGTCGGACTCTGGACGGGACTGCTCGACTATCCGCTCAGCTGGGTGATCGGCTCCATTGAGAATGCTTTTACTTTCGTGGCCGAATTTCTGCCTTTTTTATAAGAAATTGATACAAGCGAGGCGATCATTGTGGAGCAGCTTACCTATAAATTGGATATTTACGAAGGGCCGCTGGATCTCTTGCTGGATCTGATTGCCAAAAACAAACTGGACATCGCCGATATTCCGATCGCGCTGATCTGCGATCAATACATGGCTTATATCGAACAGGCGCGCGCCATGGATATGGAACTCGCCGGTGAATTTATCGTTATGGCAAGCGAACTTTTGTATATCAAAAGCAAAGTTCTTCTGCCGCATGCCGATCCCGAAGAGGAAGACCCGCGCGCATCGCTTACCGAAATGCTGCTTCTATACAAGCAGGCCAAAGACGCCGCGGAACAACTGGCGCCGATGTACTCCGTATACGGCGGCCGCCTTGAAAAAGAAGAGGATGAGGTTCGCGGGGCAACCGAACTGCCGGACGGCCTTTCGCCGGAATTGCTCCGCCGCGCCATTCACGCGGTTTCGGCAAGGCTCTCCGAACTTGAAGCGGCGCACAGCCGGAACCTGTCTCCGCTCGTCCGCGAAGCTGTGGTTCCGGTATCCGAAAAAATCGAAGAAATCGTGCATATCCTTAAAAAGAAGCCGGCGACGCTCCGAAGTTTTCTATGCAGTGCAAAAACACGGTCTTCTCTGATCGCCGTGTTTATGGCGCTGCTGGAACTCATCAAAGAGCATACCGTCACGCTGCAGAGCAAAGACGAGGACACGGGCAATGTCGGCGATGATGTTCTGCTTTCTCTGAACGACAGCGCCGATCTTCGCATTCCGACAACCGAATTTTAGGAGTTTAAAACATGTCCGAGATGTTTTCCATTACCGATCAGGCAAAAGAAATCCTGGAAGCGGTGCTCTTTGCCGCCGGTCACCCGCTGACCTATGCGCGCCTCGCACAGATCTTTGAAATCTCCCCTGAAGAAGTCCGGGATATGGTCACCGAGTACGCGGAAGAATACAACAGCGGCAAGGTCACGCGCGGCATTATGATGCTGACATTTGAGGATGCCTGCCAGCTTTGCACAAAAGAAGCCTATATACAGGAAATCCGCACGGCGCTCGGCATTCGCCGCGGTGGAAATTTGTCAGCTTCCTCGCTTGAAGTACTGGCAATCGTCGCCTATAATCAGCCGGTTACCCGCGCTTATATCGATATGATTCGCGGGGTGGATTCGGGCTATGCGGTCAGCACACTGACCGAACGCGGTCTGATCGAATCCAAATCCCGTCTGGACGCTCCGGGGCGTCCTATGCTGTACACGACGACATCCGCTTTTCTGCGCTGCTTCGGCCTCAGTTCGCTCGATGAACTGCCCGAACTCTCTAAAAATGAGGGCGCGCTGCTGGATGCGCTGAAAAATCCGGACGGCGACCGCACTTTGGAAAATTTTGCACAGGAAAATTGACTAATCTATCGCCATACAGTCAAAAATTGATTCGCGGAGGTGAGCGCGCTGACTATTCTCTATATCATCTTAGCTATTATTCTGCTATTTTGCGCGCTTTTGTTCCTGCGAATCCGATTCGTTATCGAATGCAATACCGACATTTCGGTAAAACTGAGTATTTTCGGTATAAAATTCAATCTGTATCCGAAAAATAAATCCAAGATTAAGCTATCGGCTTTTAAAAAAGGATATCCGGAACCGGCAGAAAAAAAGCAGGAAAAAAAGCCGCAAAAAGTGAAAGACACCGCCGCAACGCCGTTTACCGATAAAATTTCAACATTGACAGAGCTTGCGCGTCTGTTTTTTTCAAAATTTTTCCGCCACCTGAGACTGGACATTTCAAAAATCCTCGTCACGGTCGGCGCAAAAGACGCGGCGGCGTGCGCCGTTACGTATGGTGTGATTGCGCAGTCGGTCGCCTATCTGCTTGAATTTCTGGATACGCATTTGAAGATCAATAAAAAGCGGCGGGGTGCGATCAATGTGCTCTGCGATTTCACCGCCGAGAGCGTGACGTATGATATTTTGATCAGCGCTTCCATGACTGTCTGGCAACTTCTTGACATCGGCATATCTTTCGCGTATAATTATCTAAAAGGCGAAGATATTTTTCACATTTTCAAACCGAAACAATAATAGCTACGGAGGACATTACCATGGCGGAAAGCAAGATAAACGATATAATCAAGGTCTCTCTGGAGAAAATCAAAGATATCGTCGGTGCGGAAACGATCATCGGCTCTCCCATCACCACTGCCGGCGGAACAACCATTATTCCGGTTTCAAAAGTTGCCGTCGGTTTCGCGTCAGGCGGTTTCGACTACGACACAGACAAGGGACAAAGCAAAGACGCAAAGTCTTCCCTTTTGAAGTCGGCCAATTTCTCAGGCGGCGGCGGAACCGGGATCAGCGTTTCTCCGATTGGCTTTCTTGTGGTAAGCAGCGAGGGACACGTTGAGCTTTTAACCGTAGATAACCCGAACAGCGGCGATTCCATTGATAAGCTGGTTTCTGTCATCGAACGCTCGCCTGAAATCATTTCAAAAGTAAAATCCGCTTTTTCCGGAAAAGCGGAAAAAGAAAATTAAATCAGCGCACCGAATTTGTACCCGCCGAATAGAATCTGCATATCTGCAAAGACTATGCATGTTCAAAGGACGGTGATTTTATGTACAAATTCGGTGATTTTTTACAGCGGGTTTCCGCGTTTTCATTCCTATTAATAATATGCGCGCTGATCTGCTGCCCAAATGCAAGCGCACGGCCGGCGCTTTCTGCGGAGAGCGCCATTCTGATTCGCGCGGACACCGGCGAGCCGATTGCCGAATACAATGCCGATCACAAAAGCGGCATGGCCAGCACGACCAAAATTATGACTGCGATTCTCGCGATCGAAAACGGGGATCTCGACCGTGAAATCACGGTGCCCGATCAGGCGATCGGCGTTGAGGGGTCTTCCCTGTATCTGAAGCAGGATGAAAAGATCACGATGCGGGATCTTGTATACGGACTTCTTTTGCAAAGCGCAAACGATGCAGCGGAAGCCATCGCAATCGAAATTGCAGGCAGCATTGAGGCATTTGCGGATAAAATGAACCAAAAAGCGGAAGAACTCGGCCTTAAAAATACGCATTTTACAAATCCGCACGGCCTTGCGGACGAAAATCATTACACAACGGCGCGTGAACTTGCCATGATTGCAAAATACGCGCTGGAAAATCCGATCTTTCGTGAAATATGCTCCACACTGCGCGCGACGATTTCCAATAACGGCGACGGGAACCGATATTTGATAAACCACAACAAGCTGTTGGCCGTCTATGACGGCACATACGGAGTCAAAACCGGTTTTACAAAGGCAACCGGACGCTGCCTCGTCTCCGCCGCCGAGCGAAACGGCGTCAGCTTGATTGCCGTCACACTGAACGCACCGAGCGACTGGAACGACCATATGTCTCTGTTCGACTACGGATTCGATACCTACGAATGTATTGACTTAGCCGCTTCCGGCGAGATTCAGTGCAAGCTCCCCGTCATCGGCGGCGTGTCCGAAACCGTAACGCTCACCAATACGCAGCCCCTGCGTGTATGCGTAAAAAGGAACCGCGGCAGCATCGTATCGCGCATCGAACTCAATCGCCCGCACTTTGCTCCCATCTACGCGGGACAAGTCCTCGGACGCGTTGTTTTTCTTTTAGACGGCGTCGAAATCGCTTCCGCAGATTTGGAGGCGTCCTCCTATATTGAAAAAACAGAACCGAAAAAACGTTTTTCAATATTTCAAAAAATTTTTCAGACAGGATAAAAATGGAACCCATCAGACTTCAAAAGTTTTTCACCGATTGTAAAATAATGTCCCGGCGGGCGGCGGAAGCCGAAATCGCTGCCGGAAATGTTTTCATAAACGGAAAGCCCGCGAAAATCGGGGATAAAATCGACCCCGACCGCGATGTCGTGGTCTATAACGGCAAAACCGTCCATTATCTCCCTACTGAGCATATCTATATTCTGCTGCACAAGCCGCGCGGCTATCTGACCAGCATGCGTGATGACCGAGGCAGAAAATGCGTCCCTGAACTTTTAAGCGACCTCGGCTCGCGCGTGTATCCGGTCGGGCGTCTTGATCTGAACTCAGAGGGACTGTTGCTGCTCACAGACGACGGTGAACTCACCAATCTGCTCACGCACCCGAAGCACCACATTCCGAAAGTATATCAGGTATCGGTGCGCGGCGAATTGTCCCCCGAAACGCTGGAGAAGCTCCGGGCGCCGATGCTGATCGACGGATACAAGACCCACGGCGCCGAGGTTGAGCAGATCGAACAACACCGCGGCGGCGGTAAACTGAGAATCACGCTCTTTGAGGGGCGGAACCGGCAAATCCGAAAAATGTGCGAACAGGCCGGCCTTGCGGTCGGCCGGCTCTGCCGCGTGCAGATCGGTGAAATCAGGCTCGGCAAGCTTACGCTTGGGAAATGGCGTTTTTTGAATCATGCCGAGATCCGCTATCTGCAAAATTTAAAGAAAGATTTTTGACGGGGTTACATAATGCTTATACTGAAACCGATTCAGGAAAAACGTGTGCAGGAAGCGATCTGTGCACAGTGCGGCGCAGCGTACGACGCGGATATGCTCGCCTATGCCGCACACGCGGACGATTTGCTGCTCGGTGTTTGCCAATTTCGCTTTTACAGCAATTTTGCTTTTATAAAAGATTTGAAGCCCGCACCCGGAACAGAGGACTTTGAAGCCATGTTTCTTCTGGCGCGTGCGGCAATGAATTTCATCGATCTGTGCGGCACGCATACCGCTCGCTGTACAAATGAAACCGGTGAAATACGTCTGCTTTCGGCACTTGGCTTTCACGAGATCGACCAAAATCTGTATGAATTATATTTGCCTGACATTTTCCATGGAAAATGCGGGTCCGGCGAAAAATAAAGAAGCGAGGCGAAAACCGCCTCGCTTCTTTATTTCGACAATATACGACATAGATTTGTAGCAATCCGATAATATGAAGTGTAAAAATTTGGTAATTATTTCGTTTCCATTTCTCTTGAAAAAATTACCATATTATGGTAATATAATAGCGTAATAACAATTTAATTCAAGAAGGAGCGTACATAGCGTAAATGGAACTGAACACTAAAATTCTGATTGCCGATGAAAACCTCGAACAAAGAAATCTTTTGAAAGATAATCTTTATCATGCAGGATATCGAAATGTAGATGTCGCTGTCAACGGCGAAGATGCAATTCTCAAAATCAACCGCACACACCCGGACATTGCAATTATTGATATTCTGCTGACAAAATTGGATGGCATCGGCGTACTCCGCAATGCACGCACGATTGATTTCGGAAAAGACATGCCTACCTCTTTCATTGTGATTTCCGCCGCCGCCAATCAAAATCTACTGTCTGATGCAACGAAACTCGGTGCGGAACTTTGTCTGCTGAAACCATACAATTATACCAGCCTGATCGAACACGTTGACGCCATTTCCGAGCGCAGAGGCAAAACGCGCATCTCTTCTATACACACAAACGAAAGCGCACCGGCGCCTGAAAATCTGGATCTGGAAACGCAGGTTACGCAAATTATCCATCAGATCGGCGTACCTGCACACATCAAAGGATACCAGTACCTGCGCACCGCAATCCTGATGACGATTAACGACAGCGAAATCATCAACTCCGTAACAAAGGTACTCTATCCGTCTGTTGCCAAGAAATACTCCACGACGACTTCCCGCGTCGAGCGCGCCATCCGCCATGCCATTGAAGTCGCTTGGGATCGCGGCGACGTGGACACACTGAACGCTTATTTTGGATATACCATCCAAAACAATCGCGGAAAGCCCACAAATTCTGAATTTATCGCCATGATTGCGGACAATCTCCGTCTGAAACTGAAACTGTTCTAAAGAGAAAGCGCTCCGCGCACAATACAATTTATATGTTTTAAAATGCACCTCAAAAGTACGCCCGAATGATCGTTTCAAGATCACAGGATGCGCAAAATGAGGTGTATTTTATTTTCCCTCTAAAAAAGGCGCTGCGATGCATCTCATCGGGCGGCAACGATATACATATCCGTATGCCCCGCGCGCCTTGAAGCCGAAGCAAAGCGCAATTGTTCTATATAAAAAGGAGCGGCTTATTGCCGCTCCCAAAACCGTTTGATAAAAATTCTATCAAAAAGCAATCTTATTTTCAATATAAGCCCGAAGTTCTTCGATCTTGACCCGCTCCTGCTCCATAGTGTCGCGATCCCGCACGGTCACACAGCCGTCCTCAAGCGAATCGAAATCATAGGTAATGCAGATAGGCGTACCGATCTCATCCTGGCGGCGATAGCGTTTTCCGATTGAACCGGCCTCATCAAAATCAACCATAAAGAACTTTGAAAGTTCTTCCTGCACTTCAGAAGCCTTTTCGGACAGCTTTTTAGACAAAGGAAGCACGGCGGCCTTAAACGGCGCCAGCGCCGGATGCAGATGCATAACGACCCGCGTATCGCCCTCTCCGACCGTCTCCTCGTCATACGCTTCCACCAGAAAAGCGAGCGCCACGCGGTCTGCGCCGAGAGACGGCTCAATGACATACGGAACATATTTTTCGTTTGTTTCCGGATCAAAATACTCCATAGATTCGCCGCTGTGGTTGGCATGCTGAGTCAAATCGTAGTCGGTACGGTCCGCCACGCCCCAAAGTTCGCCCCAACCGAAAGGAAACAAATACTCAAAGTCGGTTGTCGCCTTGGAATAGAAGCAGAGTTCATCGGCATCATGGTCGCGCAGCTTGAGATTTTCCTTGGCCATACCCAGATCATATAAGAACTGCGCGCAATAATCTTTCCAGAATTTGAACCATTCAAGATCCGTTCCCGGCTTACAGAAGAATTCCAGTTCCATCTGTTCAAATTCACGAATACGGAAGATAAAGTTGCCGGGCGTAATCTCATTTCGGAAAGACTTACCGATCTGACCGACGCCGAACGGCAGCTTTTTGCGTGTTGTGCGCGCAATATTTTTAAAGTTTACGAAAATGCCCTGCGCAGTTTCCGGACGAAGATACAACTCGGAAGAAGAATCCTCGGTGACGCCCTGATAGGTCTTAAACATCAAATTGAACTTGCGAATATCGGTAAAATCCTTTGCGCCGCAGGACGGACAGGCAATACCCGACTTTGCAATATAATCCGCCATCTGTTCGTTTGTCCAGCCGGCCGGGTTAATGTCTAACTGATTCTCCGCCGCGTAGTCCTCGATCAGCTTATCCGCGCGATGACGGGTCTTACAGGCTTTGCAGTCCATAAGCGGATCGGAAAAGCCGCCGACATGTCCGGACGCTACCCAAGTTTCCGGATTCATTAAAATCGCGCTGTCCAATCCCACATTGTACTTGCACTGCTGGACAAAACGTTTCCACCAGGCGCGCTTAACGTTGTTTTTATACTCCACGCCCAGCGGGCCGTAATCCCATGAATTTGCCAGCCCGCCGTAAATCTCAGAACCGGGATAGATAAAACCGCGGTTTTTACAGAGAGCGACGATCTTCTCCATTGTCTTTTGAGAATTGTTCATTTGTCTTGCTCCTTGATTTATATCCTATAAAATTTATTTATTCTTTGCCATCTCCGTGATTGCGGCGGAAATATTCGGGGTGAAATACCGAACGCCGTCACGATAATAATAGCTGCCGGGGTATTCTATCTGATTAATCTCAAAATCACTGTATGAAAAAATCAAATCAAGATTTTTCAGCAAGTCCTTTGACGTAATGTTCGTGCAAAGATATTCTTCGATATTTGCAAAAATATCAACCGCTTTATTCAGATACGTCACATTGGTCATTCTCTGCGCAAGCGCCATTAAAAAGGAAAGGCAGGTCTTTTCCCGTGAAAGCGCCGGATTTGTATAGGAATTATACGCAAGCAGTCCCGCAACATCTTTGCCCTTCAGATTCTGCGTGCCGCTTTTCAGGGAAATCGTCAGACCGGATACCTCGTCGGTATAGTCCATATCACACGGAACCGTATATAAAATCTCGCCCATCGCGTCCGCAACATTGGCGATCTGTTCGATACTGGTCAGCGCATAATAGTCAATCGCCACACCGGTAATACCCGACATTTTGTTGACAAAATACGCAAGGCCTTTGTCATAGTAGAGTTCGCTCACCGTTGTCGTAACGCCGCCGACGGTCAACTGCATATCCGTCGGAATCTGCATATACGTAAAACGCTTTTTTTCTTTATTTACGCATACCAAAACAACCGCGTCGGCGCTGACGGTACGGTAGGGATACACCGGCAACGACCCGTTATAGCCGATCAGCTTAGCGGAATCCTCAAAATACGGATACTGCGTTTCAATGTCGGGATGATAATTATTTAAAATACTCGGACGATAATCCGTACCGATCAGCAGCACGTTGAAAGACTCGCTTTCATCTTCCGGCTCATCCGGCCGATTCGGTGAATCCACGTCCGATGTGTCTGTAGAATCGCTCGTGGTTTCCGTCACATTTCCATTTCTAAAAAAGTCGGTGATGCTTATTACAAATCCGGTTATGAAAAAGGCACACACGCCGAAAATAAGCAAAGCGATCAGAAAGGTGATAATAAAACTTCGCAAAGAATTCATATCCGCCTCACTCCCTTAAGTACAAATAATAATAATTCATTATATAACAAATTTTTGAATTTTTCAATATGGAAATGGAATTTTGCTTGTCACGTCCCGGAAAAAGTGCTACAATGAAAAAAAAGATTTTTCGGAGGAACGAAAGTGCTGCGCAAAAACGATATTCTGACTGTGGAAATTACAGATATGAACATGCTTGGCTTCGGCATAGCAAAGCCGGACGGCTTTGCCGTTTTTGTCAGCGGCGCGGTTCCCGGCGACCGTGCAAAAATTCGCATTATTAAAGTACAAAAAAACTACGCCATAGCCCGGACAGAAGAAATTTTAGTCCGCTCACCGCACCGAACCGAAGATGAGTGCCCCGTTTCGTCCGCCTGCGGCGGATGTGCGTTCCGCGCGCTCAATTATACCTATGAGGTTTCTCTGAAAGAAGCTGCCGTGCGCCAAAGCTTTTTGCGGCAGGGACTTTGCGACATACAAATCGCGCCTCTGACGCATACAAACAGGCTGTCGCACTACCGCAATAAAGGCCAATTCCCGGTTTCCAAGACGCAAAACGGAGACATCGCAATCGGTTTTTATGCCGCAAAAAGCCATCGTGTGCTCAACTGTCCGGACTGCGCGCTTCAACATCCCGCGTTTGAACCCATTCTCACCGAAATACGGCGTTTTCTCTTGGAATTTCAAATCTCTGTTTACAACGAAGAAACCCACGCGGGTCTTTTGCGCCATATCTATCTGCGAATCGGAGAAGCGACCGGCGAAATTATGCTCTGTCTGGTCATTTGCGGCGACCGTCTTCCGTATGCCGACCGCCTGATTGAGCGCATAACGCAAAACTTCCCCGCCGTGCGTTCAATTTTGCTGAATATCAACACGGCGGATACAAACGTGGTGCTTGGACAGCGATATATTTCTCTGTACGGCGACGGCGTGATTTATGACAAGCTCTGCGGAATATTGCTGAAAATCACCCCCGCTTCCTTTTATCAGGTCAACCGCGACGCCGCTGAACTGCTCTACCGAAAGGCCGCGCAGCTTGCCGAACTCACCGGCAAGGAGCTTCTGCTCGATCTCTACTGCGGCGTCGGCAGCATCGGACTTTCCATGGCACACCGTGTACGGCGGCTGATCGGAATCGAGGTTGTCCCCGACGCGGTCGAATGCGCAAAGGAAAACGCGCGAATCAACGGGATCACAAACGCCGCTTTTTACTGCGGGGATGCGGCGAACACAAAGGATTTACTCTCTGCCGCAAGCGCATCAGAGGGAGACATCCGTCCCGACGTCGTGATTCTCGACCCGCCGCGCCGGGGCTGCGCGTCCGCTCTGCTCGACTGGCTGAGCGAACTCCAACCGCGGCGCATTGTGTATATTTCCTGCAATCCGGAAACACTGGCGAGAGACGCGAAGCTGCTTACAGAAAAAGGATATACGCTCGGAACCGTCTATCCCTTCGACCTTTTTTGCCGAACCGGGCACTGTGAGGTCGTGTGTTCGCTAATCAAACACCGGGATCGGACAACCTATTGAGATATGGCTGTTTCAGGAGGAACGAATATGGAGAAGATGGAAAATAGGTTGCTCTGTGCGTGGCGCTATCTGCTGAAATGTTTTAAATGGCTGACGCTTGCTGTACTTGCCGGCTGTGTAACCGGACCGTTGGGCACGGCATTTGGACTGGCGCTGAATTGGGCCAATGAGGTTCGCGCTGTACATGGCTGGCTGCTGTATCTTTTGCCCGCGGGCGGCCTTATCATCGAATTTCTGTACCGCCATTTTGATCCGAACGGCGGCTCCACAAACCAGGTGTTTGCAGCCGTGCGGGAGCAAAAAGTACTGACGCTGCGCTCCGCGCCACTGATCTTTTTCTCCACTGTGGTCACCCACTTGCTGGGAGGTTCCAGCGGACGGGAGGGCGCTTCGCTGCTTTTGGGCGGATCGGTCTCGGGACAACTGGGACGGCGCTTGCATATGAGCCGTCAGGACTGCCGCCAGATGACCATGTGCGGCATGGCGGGAGCGTTTTCTGCTATTTTTGGCACGCCGTTGACCGCTACAGTTTTCACGCTGGAAGTGGTGGATGTGGGCGCCATGCCTTATGCGGCTCTGCTTCCGTGCATGATATCGGCTTTGGTGGGTGTGTGGATCAGCCGCTCGATTGGCCTGTCCCCTACTTTCTTTGCCCTGGAAACCGTAGCGGAGGCGGATCCCGTCAACATCACCCGAGTGTTGCTGCTGGGCGCGCTGCTGGCGGGGTTAAGCATTCTGTTTTGCGCGCTTTTGCATGCGGCTCCCAGGCTGTATTCCCGCTGTTTCCCAAATCCCTGCCTGCGCGTGGTTGCAGGCGGCGCGCTGATCATTTTTCTGACCAGGATGTTGGGCACTACGGATTATAACGGTTCGGGGAGCGCTGTAATTGCCGCGGCCATTGCCGGACAGGCGGTCCCCTGGGCTTTTTTGTTGAAAATGTTGTTTACCGCCCTGACGCTGGGCTGCGGATTTAAAGGCGGAGAAATTGTACCCATCTTCTTTACCGGATCCACTTTTGGCTGTATTGCGGCTCCTCTACTGGGACTGCCCGCCCCACTGGGCGCAGCGCTTGGCATGGTAGGTTTGTTTTGCGGCTGCACCAACAGCCCGCTGGCATCCATCTGCCTGGGACTGGAGGTATTCGGCGGCAAATGTTTGCCGCTGTTTGCACTGGTGAGCGCGGTATCTTATATGTTGTCCGGCTACTTTAGTCTGTATCATGAGCAGCATTTTCTGTATTCCAAGTTGCGTATTGTCGGGTTGGAGCGTCGCCAGGGACGTTGGCAGGAAAAAAACTAATTTTAAAAAAGGCAAATAGAAAACAGTTCTGGCAGACACAAGAATGTATCGCAAGTTTTACAAAACAACCGTCCTAAAACCGAATTTCATCAAAAAACGGAGGTGCATATATGCTGTACGGACCGGATCCCAATGTTCTGTATCCAAATGCGCATCAAACGCGAATTTGCTTTATCAAAAACGCGATAACCTGCCCCGGAATCATAATCGGAGACTACACCTACTATGACGATCCAAACGGGGCCGAACGCTTTGAAGAACATGTCACGCATCATTATTACGACATCATCGGCGACCGTCTTATCATCGGCAAATTCTGCGCGATTGCCAAAGGAATCGAATTCATCATGAACGGCGCCAATCATCGCATGTCAAGCGTCACAACCTATCCGTTTAATCTGATGGGCGGCGGGTGGGAATGCGCCGCGCCCGCACTTGAAGATCTGCCCATCAAAGGCGATACCGTTGTCGGAAACGACGTATGGATCGGCCAAAACGTAACTGTATTGCCCGGCGTTCATATCGGAGACGGCTCGATTATCGCCGCAAATTCAGTCGTCGCCAAAGATATACCCCCCTACTGCGTTGCAGGCGGCAACCCCTGCCGAATCATTCGCAAGCGCTTTGACGATGCGCTTTGCGATTATCTCCAAACACTCAAATGGTGGGATTGGCCGGCTGAAAAAATCTTTCAAAATCTTGAATCCCTCTGTTCCGCCGATCTTTCAAAGATCCGGGAAATTGACTGACGGCCAATTTTAAAGCCGGCGCCCTGAAAAACACGGCGCCGGCTTTTGCGTATATAAATTTTTTGTTTAATACATCTTTTCGCGTCTCTTCTTAACAACCGAACGATACACAAAGAAAGCCGCAATCAAAACCACAATTACCGCCGCAAGAATATACACAACCGCGCCGATACCGCCGTCAATCTTCAGATCCTCCCAAAGATCGTTTACAAGCGCAAGCGTGTCGGCATCCAGATTGCGGAAGCTCAGTTCATTGTATTTTGCCGCGAAATCAAAATTTTCGGGATAAAGCACTTCCATAGCCGTCTCGCCCATATCCTCCTTGTAAACGTCGCTTTCATAAACCGCAGAGTTCGGTGAAGCGTAATAAATATACTCCGCATTGGCAATGGCCACCTCTTCGGAAAGCATAAAGTTGATATAGATTTCCGCAAGCTCCTTGTTGGCCGCTCCTTTCGGAATGCAGAAAGCGTCTACAAATAAATTGGTTGCAATATTGCCCTCGGCGTCGGTCGGATAATAAAACGCAAGCTTTTCGTTGTTCTCAGCCATAGAGAGAAAATCTCCCGCATAATAAGCAGCAATTGCCGACTCGCCCGATTCCATTTTATTGAACACCTCGTCCATGACCCAGCCCTGCACCAGAGGTTTCTGCGCCTGAAGCTCGGCAAACGCCGCGTTCCAAAGCTCCGGATCGGTCGTATTGACATCAATTCCGTTTTTATACATGGCCGTGCCGAACGCATCGCGCGAATTGTTAAACTGCAAAATCTTTTTGCTGTACTTTTCATTCCACATCAAATCCCATTTGCCGACATCCGCGGGATCCACCACCGTGGAATCATAAATAATGCCGACCATGCCGTATGTATACGGAATCGTATACGCATCTTCGGGATCATAATATAAGCCTCTGAAATCATCGGAAATATACGCATAGTTGGGAATGTTTGAAAAATCAATTTTTTCCAGCATTCCCTCCTCAATCATGCGCGCAATCATATAATCTGAGGGAATAATCACATCATATCCCGCGGCGCCGCTTTTGAGCTTGGCATACATATCCTCATTGCTGGCATACGTCGTATAAATTACATCTATGCTTTCGCCGTATGTTTCCTGATAATACTTTTCAAAGGCAGCGTTGACATCCATCGACCCCTCGCTGCCGTCGGAAATATACTCGCCCCAGTTATAGACATTCAAAACGCGATCCGCCGCAAATGCGGAAAGAGAGAGCAGTGCGCAAAGCGCGGCAGATGCCAAAGCAATCGAAAGTATTTTTTTCATTTCAGTCCTCCAAAGTTACATTGTTTTGGGCAGTTTTGCATGCTTTTTGTCTCGTCCGGCAAAATTGGACAGAAGCAGCAATACCAAAACCGCAATAAAAATCAGTGTGGAAAGCGCGTACATATCCGGTGTAACGCGTTTTTTGGTCATGGAATAAATCCGGATCGGCAGGGTCTCAAAGCCGTTGCCCGTCGTAAAATAACTGATAACAAAATCGTCAAGCGAAAGTGTAAACGCCATAATGAGACCAGAAATTACGCCCGGCATAATCAGAGGAAGCTCCACTTTCCAAAACGCCTGAAACGGCGTACAGCCGAGATCCATCGCCGCCTCGGTCAAATGCTGGTCCATCTGCCGGATTTTCGGCGTGACCGAGAGAATGACATACGGCAGATTGAATGTGATGTGCGCGATCAGCACCGTTGTAAAACTCAAACTGCTGGAAAGGCCGAGCCGAACGCAGACGAACACAAAAAGCAGCATCATGGAAATACCGGTCACAATATCCGGGTTCATCATCGGGATATTGGTAACGGTCATAACCGCACCGCGCACATACTTGCTTTTCATCCGCGCCATGCCGACCGCCGCCGCCGTGCCGATCAGCGTTGCAATCAGGGAAGAAAGAACCGCTAAAATCAGCGTATTTTTCAAAGCGGCAAGCGTCGCCCCGTCCCGAAACAGTTCGCGGTACCAATACAGCGAAAAGCCCGAAAATACCCCGGTCGAGTTGGACTGGTTAAAAGAGAACAAAACCATAACCGCGATCGGCGCATACAAAATGACAAAAATGAGCGCTGTATAAATTTTAGGGAGTGTCTTCATGCCACAATCCCCCCCTCATTATCCGAATAGCGATTCATAATCGCCATGGATACCAGAATAATAATCATCAGCACAAGCGACATGGCCGCGCCAAGGTTATAATTATACGCGCTCTGAAACTGCCGCTCAATCGTATCGCCGATCAGATCAAAATTGCCGCCGCCGAGCTTTTGCGAAATATAGAACGTGCTGACCGAGGGAACAAACACCATTGTGATCCCCGAAACCACGCCCGAAGTGCTGAGCGGCATGACCACCTTGAAAAAGGTCTGCGCCGGGGTGCATCCGAGATCGGCCGCCGCCTCAAACAAGCGCCGGTCAAGCTTGGAAAGCACCGTATAAATCGGCAAAACCATGTACGGCAGATAATTGTATACCATACCGAAAATAACCGCGCCGGCCGTATTGATCATATGAACCGGCGACAGCCCCAAAGCGCGGAGCATCGAATTCAAAAATCCGGTATCCTCAATAATGGCCATGATCGAATAGGTGCGAATCAGAAAATTCATCCACATGGGAAGCATAATCAGCATAATATAAAACTTTTGCGAACCGGGCTTTGCACGGGAAACCGCATACGCCAGCGGATAAGCCACCAAAAGACAGATGGCCGTGGCGGCCAGCGCAAAACTTGCGGAGCGTATAAAAATATCAACATAGTTGGCGCTGCCAAGCTGTTTGATATTGCTGAGGGTAAAATTTCCGTTTCGATCCGTAAACGCATAATACAGGACAAATACGAGCGGCGCCAGAATAAAAAGCACCGACCAAAGCACATGCGGGGCGGCCATGATGCGCGCCATCACAGACTTACCGCGCATTTTTTCCGCCCTCCTTCGCCGCAACAGACACATCCAACTCGTCTATATACGAAGAATAATCACCGTAGAGATCGGAATATTTCGATTTTTTCATAACGTGGATTTCATGCGGCAAAATCCGCAGACCGACTGTTGTTCCCGGCTCGGCGTAATCGGTCGTCTGCACCATCCATTTGAAGCCGTCTACATCCACAATAATTTCATAATGTACGCCCTTAAAGGTCACCGTGTCCACGATACCGTGAATCGGCACGGCGGCCACGTCAACAATATCGACGTCCTCCGGCCGGATGACAACATCCACCGGCTCGTCTTTGGAAAAGCCGCTGTCCACGCATTCCAGCGTGTGACCGGAAAATTCCACCAGCTTATCCGCATGCATGATGCCGTCCAGTATATTGCTCTCGCCGATAAAATCCGCCACGAAAGCATTGGCCGGCTCGTTATATATATCCTCCGGCGTGCCGATCTGCTGAATCAGACCGTTATCCATAACCACCACCGTATCGCTCATGGAAAGCGCTTCCTCCTGGTCGTGCGTCACATAAACGAACGTGATGCCCATTTTCTGCTGTATCTTTTTCAGTTCAACCTGCATTTCTTTCCGCAGCTTCAGATCCAGCGCGCCGAGCGGCTCATCCAACAGCAAAACTTTCGGGTTATTGACAAGCGCCCGCGCAATGGCAACCCGCTGCTGCTGTCCGCCTGACAGATTTTCAACGTTCCTTTTTTCAAACCCGCCAAGGTTGACGATTTTCAGCATTTCCTTAACTCTGCTTGAAATTTCCTTTTCACTGCGCTTGGCAAGCCGAAGCGCGAACGCAACATTTTCATATACATTCAAATGCGGAAACAACGCATATTTTTGGAAAACCGTATTTACGGTCCGCTTATAGGGGGGCAGATCATTGATACGTTTACCGTCAAAATAAACATCCCCCGTGTCCGGCGTTTCAAAACCGCCGATAATGCGCAGCGTCGTCGTCTTTCCGCAGCCGGAGGGGCCTAAAAGTGTAACAAATTCCCGATCGCGGATATACAGATTCATATTTTTCAGAACCTGTGCATCCTCAAAAGATTTCGATACGTTTTTCAGTTCAATAAGCCTGCTCATTTTTTTAAAATTTATACACATCCTTTTTAACCGATTGAACCCGAAATATGCATATATTTTCACACAGGGTTCATGTCGAAAATCATTATATAAAAAACCATTGTAAAATGCAATAGTTTTCTCAAAAAAATGCACATTTTTTTGGATTTTTCCGCTTTGGCATATGATCTCCCATTGCTTAATCCGTTTTTTTCAATGAAATCTCATAATTGCTTTAAAATACTTTTATTTTCTCTTAAATTCTTTTATTTTTAAATAAATCGAAGCCGGCAGTTTTTAACCGCCGGCTTCATGATGCCGAAAAAACGAGTTTTTAGATTCGTTTTCTGTTGCAATATCCTCATTTTTCCGCTTTGCTGTCAAGATATTCCACATATTCCTCAAGGCACATATCAAGCCGATGCATTTCCGACGCATGATAACGCCCGACGAACCGGTAGTGCCAGGGCTCAAAACTATATCCCGTGATGTCCTCTTTCCCCTCCGGAAAACGCAGAACAAAACCGAATTTATGCGCATTGTCGCAAAGCCAGGTGTATACCGCTTCATTCGCGAAACGCTGAGACGCGCTCGGCAGATTGTGCATGTCGCAGCACAGCCCCGTCTGATGCTCGCTCGTGCCCGGACGCGCGGAATACGTATCCACGACTTTCTGCGCCTCAGCGCGGCTGAGCCCCTTCGACATCTCCTGTTCCGTATACAGGTTGTACAAATATTCCTGTTTTTCATATGTGCGATAGCCGCTTGTAACCGATACATCCGTATAGCCTGCCGCACGCATTTCAATATACAGCGCTTCAAGCGCTTTTTCCGCCGTTTCAACCATGCGCTCGGTGCGGTCGGAACGCGAATCTTTAATATCCACAAGATCGGACGGAACAAAATCCGCGGTAACCGTTTTTTCCCGATTCACCAAAATCAAAAAACCGTCCACATCTTCAGGACACATATACGGCTCGTAGGCGGAAAGATCGGTTAAAAACTCATAGACCGGCGCTACTTTTATATCGTCCTCATTCGGCTGTTCGAGCACTTCATCCCCCTTGACCGAAAAAGCGGGATCCGAATACAACGGATTTTCCTTTGTCGCTGCATTATACTGCCCGCGCGCAATGGAAACCCGGCCGTTTTCCTGTAAAATTTCAATACCGCCCATAAACTGACGCACAAACTGCAGCGGCGCGTACAGTTTTCCGTCCGTCAGGCGAGCCTCTGCCATCATATTGACAGAAGCGCCGTTGACCTCCGCGATTTTGCTTCCGGCGCGCAGCGTAATGCGTTCATCCGAATTTCCGGCATAATAGGTTTTCTCATTTTCGCTTCCAGTGACGGTCATTTCACAAAGAAGCGCGACATCATCAAAGCAAACCATCAGTTCGCCGTCAGAATACGCCGTGTCCGCCGAAAGCGTATAGCTGCTTTTGCCGATTTTATATTCCACGTCCGACAGTTTTGCGCCGCCGAAAAAATCGAATATGAAAAAAAGCAGTACAATCGCCGCCAAAGCGAAAAATACCGTGAAAAAGACAGCGCCGGCACTGCCTTTACTTCTCTTTCGGGATACCGGTCTTCTCCCCTGCCCACTCTGCTGCTGCATATACCCTCCTATTTTGTTTCAAGCGCAAAAAAATACGGCGACGTCGGCGAATTGACAATCTGCAATCTGGAAACGCACATTTTCCGGCGGTCAAGCCCCGAAAAATACCGTGCAAGCGCCTCGCCTTCAGCGGCCCCTTCCGCGTGTCCCGGATAAACGGCGACAAGCAGGATCGCATCCGCATCCAGCATCGAAATCGCCGCCTCCACAGCTGCCAGCGTACTCTCCCGATGCGTCGTAAACTCTTTGTGTCCGCTGCCCGGCAGATAACCGAGATTAAACATGCCCGCCTTAATCGGCGCATGAATATACGCTTTCAGATTTTCATGGCTATCGCAAATCAAGGTGCAATTGGAAAGGTTCGCCTCCTCCAATCGTTTTCGAGTCGCTTCCAGCGCCCGCGTCTGCACGTCAAACGCATATACATGCCCCGTATCGCCGACCGTCCGGCATAGGAACTCCGTATCGTTTCCGTTGCCCATTGTGAAATCGGCAGCCCTGTCCCCGATGCCCAAATGACGCAGTATGAGCCGCTTATGCATGTCCAAAAGATCAATCATCGCATTTTCACCGTCCGAAACGGCCGAATCCCACAGAACGGCCGAAAAATGCAGTACGGCGCACTGCATTCTGCCGTGCGCCGCGCCGTGCTTTATGTATATTTTACCACACGCATTCCCGTACTGTCAAGGTACTATGGCAATTCCGCCGAGCAAATCGGAAAAACAGGTATCGGCGGAAAAATCAATTTCAAAGCGAACGCCCCGAATCCCGATATAGCGAGCCGAAGCGAACTCATATGTGCTAAGCGGACGGTCAAGCGCGTCGTCCGAATGCGCGGCTACAAGAATCTCCCCCTGCTCCGAAAAACCGCTCACAAACAGCGTATGATAATATTGCCCCTCGGCATTTTGAAGCTGAACAACATCACCAACAACTACCCCGCTCTCTTCAATCTCCGCACCGTAAGGACCCACGCCGGTGTTTCCGGTCATAAAATTATAAAAAAATTCCACCCCCGTCCAGGAAGCCGTGCGCGAATTTGAATCCAAATAATACCATCCGAAAACCGGTGTAAAGTTCATTTCACAGCTTCCCGCAAACACGCACTGAGAAACGAAATTCGTGCAGTCGCCGCCGATTCCGGTATAGTTATAAAACAGCGGATTGCGTGAAAGCGCCCAAGTTCTGGCATATTCCAGCGCATGCCTGCGATCATACGGCCGTACAACCAACATAAAATCACCTCAAACAAAGCATATGCGAAAATACGAACAATGTGCGATTATGGAACGGTTGATTGTTTTCAGCAGCAAAAGAACTCCAAATTTCATAAATTACAGCCATTACAACCATTTCTTTTTTAATTGTTTTAATGAATATATAAGCTGCTAAATTCTTCTGCACAAATAGGCTTATTATAAAAATATCCCTGTCCACAATCACAATTGAGCATTCTCATCGTTTCCCGGTCATATTCCGTTTCAATTCCCTCTGAAACTGTATAAATTCCAAGCTTTTTGGTGATAGCAATGATATGCTCCAAAGTTATTTTACGGCGTTCATTGTCTGCATCTGATACTTTTTGAAGAAAAGCTCTGTCAAGTTTTAATTCGTCAATTTTCAATTGATACAACATATTGAGCGAAGAATACCCGCTTCCAAAATCATCCATAGACACCTTAAACCCTTCGGAATGCAATTCTTCAATTCTACAATTAATCTCTTCCAATCTCTCCATAGCGACACCTTCCAAAATTTCCAAAGTGATAAGCGATGGAGATATATTGTAACGATTTACCACCCGCAGCAAATCATTTACATAATTTCGATTGAAAAAAAGCAATTTCGATTGATTAATGGAAACAGGAACGGGATTCATGCCTAAGTCAATCCATCGGCGAAGCTGACGGCATACCCTATCTACCATATACATATCCAGTTTAAGACAAAATCCATTCGCCTCAAACAATGGTATAAATTCACCCGGATATCGATAGGTTCCATCGGGCTTCTGCCAGCGAACCAACGCCTCCGCCCCGGCTAATCGGTTGGTTTTCAGTTCATATTTAGGCTGCAAAAACAGTTTGAATTCTTCATTCTGCAATGCCGTTTGCATATATCTTTCTATGTTGTTTTTCTCTCTTAAGCTTTTATGAAGCTCCTCATTATACATCGCTATGCTTGTATAAAGTTTTTGTTGAATGCTTTGCATCGCAAGCAGCGCCTTTTCAGTATCTCCTCTGATTGCGACGCCTGAATATAAGGATAGCTCATAACTATACTCGGCATTGCGGGAGGTTTGGCTCACATGGCTTATAATGCTTTCAAGGCGTAATTTGATTTTTTCTTCCTCTGTATCTAACATTAAAATATAAAACAAATCAGCGGTATCCCTGCAAAAAAACTCTCCTGCTTCTAAATTTTCTTCTATGACACGTTTTATGTAACATAAAACTTTATCGCCTTCACGATTGCCAAACAAGTCATTGATAAACTTAAAATTACGAATATTCATAGAAACTATGCTGTAATCGTCATGGTTTTTTCTAAACTCTTCTAACTCCTGCGAAAACCGCAATGAACTTTTTGCTCCTGTAATTTGATCAAAATAGGCCTGCTTTAAAACGAGCGAAGTATTTTTATAAAATTTAAAATAACCAAAATATAGCCAAAAAAGCATTAACAATAAAATGGAAAACAGCACAGTTCCAATTACAAGAATAAATCGTCCCAGCGGCAATATGCCGCCTAAAAATTTATTTACACAAAATAAATTCCACCCATTCAACCCCATAGATTCTAAATAAAAATGGCATTTCTCATTATTGTACCTGAAGTCGCCAAGCATGCTTTCCTGATTTAAAAGCTTGGTTTTTGTAATATTTTTAGTGTTTCCTGTTATATAAGGGCCGTCAAAGATTGAGTATATATTTTCCTTAACCAGTGTATTCTTCGAACGAACAAGAAAATTTCCTTGTTCATCAATAATATGCACATACCCATGGCCATTCATTACCGTATTACCGTCTGCAATATCTCTGAAAATTTCTATCGTATCGCTTGCGGCAACAACGCCCAGTATCTTTTCACCATCATAAACCGGCACCGCATAAAGAAACAGCTTTTCAGGGTATATTTTACTGTCAAACAGTTTTGAAATCGTATTTTCTCCTTGAAAAGCTTTTTTGATTGCTTCTCCTGCTTCATTACTGATTTCATCTATAGAAAAATCATACCATGTGTCATAATCAGGGGTGTTTATTATTCCCCTGCCATCCGCGGATAAATAAGCAAAGCTTACAAATTTATTCACCTTGTTTGCTTCAACAATGCTGTTTCCCAGTTTTTCTTTAGAATCTAAAATACCGCTTGTTTTACACACATTTGCAAAAGTCTCAAGAATATGCGAATTTTTATTCATTTGCTTTAAAATACGATTTTTATATTCCATAACCTCTGTTTGCATTTGAATATGTTCCGTCTCGTGAGCGCTGCGATATATATAGAGCAATATTCCGCCGGTCGCCGCACACAGGATTATGCTGCTGCATATTGCAGTAATCGCCATCATTATGAGTTGTTTCTTAATTTTTTTCTCATTTACACCTTCTCTTCGCACGATTTCCTCCTACGTCCCCTACGATTGAAATATCCAAAAAATAAAAAATTTATTTTATCCAAATATTTTTTTGCTTCATAAAGCGGTATCGGCTTATATAAGAAAAAATCTTGAAGTTCACACAATTTATTTGAACCGGTTTGTTCGTTGGTTTGGGCCATTTCAGCAAGGACTGTCATGTTCAGCCTATGCTATTCAATTTTTTCTAATTGTCCCCGGTTCGAGTCCGGTCGATGCTTTGGATTATCCTTTTTTGTTCACTCACATTTTTTAAGTATTTTGGACGTTTTTCAGACGGTCCCTCGTTTATGCCCTGTTCAAAACGGGCGGATAAATATTTTGAAAAAAGGGCTGCGGAAAAACCGCAAACCCTTACCGCTTCTGAACAAATCAGCATGATAGCTAACTTGTTCAGTTTTTATGGGGTGACTGATGGGATTCGAACCCACGACCTCCAGGGCCACAACCTGGCGCTCTAACCAACTGAGCTACAACCACCATTTTCCCCCGCTATTGCAGGGTAATGGCGTACCTTGGGGGATTCGAACCCTCGACCTACTGCTTAGAAGGCAGTTGCTCTATCCAACTGAGCTAAAGGTACATACATCCGCCGCAACGCTTGATATTATATCATCCGTCCGGCGGCTTGTCAATATTTTTTTTAAAATATGAGCGGAAATTCCGGCATATTCTTCTATACAGACAAAATACCGGAGATACGACAGCATCCGAACGCTATTTTCCAAAGACAATCGGCAGGCACTGCGCATTTGCCGCGCGAATAAAATCATCCGGTGACAACAGAATCTGCGAGCCGATGCGGCCGCCGGAAACCATGATGGTATCAAACAGCACACAACTCTCATCAATGACCGTCGGATATTCCTTTTTCATACCGATTGCCGTACAGCCTCCGCGCACATAACCGGTCAGTTTCTGCAAATCCCGAACCGGAATCAGTTCCACCGCTTTTTCCCCAACCGCTTTGGCCGCGGACTTCATATCCAGTTCCGCGGCAACCGGAATAACAAAGACAAAATGTCCGCCGCTCCTTCCGACCGCGACCAAGGTTTTGAACGTACGCTCACGCGGCGCGCCGAGTTTATCCGCAAGACTCACGCCGTCCGTAAACTCGCCGCCCTCATACGTCCGCACTTCATACGAAATGCCGAGCGTATCCAGAATGCGCATGGCATTCGTTTTAACATCCTTTTCTTTCTCTTTCGACATAAAACATTCCTCTATTTCCGAAATCCCGCGCGCTCCATCGCGGCAATCAGGTTGTGCGTATACAGGCCGAACCCAAGCGTATTCGGATGCAGCCCGTCGGAATAAAAATCGCTGATATTCGGCACAAGCGTCCGGCCGTCAACGACCGTCACGTTCGGATGCGCGCTGTAAAGCTCGCCCAGTATATCATAAATCGCGGCAAACGGCATCCGTTCAGGCCGGACGTTTTGGTCCGACCGCCATACCGGCATAATCCCGAAAATCCGCGCATCGGAATATCTGCGGCAAAGCTTATTTATGTATGTTTCCGCCGCATTGCGGTATTTTTGCTCGTCTTTTCCGTACCGTCCCCAGTCGTTGGTGCCGTAAGCGACCGTAACCGCGTCCGGCTCAAACGGCAGCGCTTCGTCAATCACGTCCGCTTCAAAATAATGCCCCGCAATCGACTGGTTTAAACTATCAGCCTCAAAATGTCTCACCACTGACGACGCATAGGACAGCGAAGTGTACCGGGTATCAAACCCCTGCGTAATCGAATCGCCCAAAAGCAGAATCTTTTTACCCGAAACCGGGACAGGTTCAAAAGATGCGCCGTCGTCCAGTGTGAAATTGCAGATCTCCACGCCGCAGGTACAGGGCAGATATACCTGAATCCGGCGGCGCTTTTTTTCCGCAAAGCGATAGACAAAATGCGTAGAGCCCTCTCCGTTTATCATGGTCTTATGCGCATATATCATGATCCCGTCGGCGTACAGATCAAAACTCATAAAAGCGCGCGAGCACTGATGCATCGGGAAAAAATCAAATGCGATCAGACTGCCGTCATAATAAAAATCAAAGTATTCCCCAACATTGCAGCGCGCACGGATGCCGAATCCGGTATTGCGGTCATAAAGCGCGGTTTGATATTCGGTAAACCGCGAAAACGCAATACAGTTTCCCTCTTTTTTACTATAGCCGAGACTGCCGCGAAGCAGCGCTCCGACCTCATCCAACCGTAGAATCATCTGTTTTTTCTCCTTTCGGCAGTACGCCGGTATAATCGAATTTCGGAATAAAGCTCTCCGCCACGCATTCGCTGTCCTGGATGAATGCGTTTTCAATCCCAAGGGAGAGCGCAAAATCCACAACTTCCTCATATTCCGCATCGGTCAGTTTACGCAAAAGCTCAGGCGCGGCGCACACAGACGGCGGCGTATACTGCCGCATAATCGACAAAATCGCCCGATCGCCGCAAAGCGCAAATACACGCTTCAAGACCGCCTTTGAATCTTCCGCGCAGCCGGGAAGCACAAGATGACGGACAATAACGCCGCGCGCTAAAAGATCGCCTGAATATACGCACGCCGGCTGCTGACGCAGCATCTCGCAAAGCGCCCGCTCCGCCGCCGCCGGATAATCGGGCGCGTCCGAATACCGCCCGGCAAGCTCGGTTGACATATATTTAAAATCCGTAAGATATATATCGATCAATCCGTCAAGCATGCGCAAAGTCTCTTCGCCCTCATACCCGCCGGTATTCCAGACAAAAGGCAAATCAAAACCCCGCCCGCGCGCTGTGCGAATCGCTTTTGCAATCTGCAAAGCATACTGCGTCGGCGAAACCAGGTTGATATTATGGGCGCCTTTCGCCCGAAGTTCAAAAAAAATCTCGATCAGACGTTCCTCTGAAATCTCAAGTCCGCTGCCGCCGGCCGATATCTCGCGATTTTGGCAGTATACACATTTCAGCGGACAATTTGAAAAAAACACAGTGCCGCTGCCGCGCGTCCCCGATACCGGCGGTTCCTCCCACATATGCAGCGCCGCGCGCGCAACATAAAGCCCGGCGCCCGCGCCGCAAAATCCGCTTTGTCCGTGTTTCCGGTCGGCGCCGCACTGCCGGGGGCAAAGCATACAACATTCAGACATACAAATTCAGCCGATGCACAAAAAAATAGAGTAAAACCCCTCTATGCGCAAAGCCTTTCCGTTTTATTCCGGCAGCGTCGAAGCCCGCCGGAATTTTCCCTAAAGAGACTGCCAAACAGTTCTTTCCAATTGTTCATAGTAACACAATTTTACCGACAAAGCAATATTTTTCAAAAATGTATTGACAAGAATTTAAAAAATGATATAATAATCAACATGTTAACAGTTAATATGTTAACTAATGTGAATGATTCGTGAAGGAGACGTGAAAGATGCCGTATAATTCAAGAGGCGAACCCATCGTGCGCAGTACGATACATAAATTAACGACCACTGTCAGGCTGCATCATCATACTTTTGACAACATACGCAAAACAACGGGGCTTGGCAGAGCGGCGCACCGTATGCTCTTGCTGATTGCGGAAAAAGAAGCGCCCTGCTCTCAGACAGAAATTGCGGAAATACTCGAAATCAGCACTGCCGCTGTCGCCGTTATGCTCAAAAAGCTGGAAACGGACGGATATGTGTGCCGTGAGGTAAACCCCGCGGATACGCGCTTCAACAGCATTTTGCTGACTGCAAAAGGCACGGATATTGTGGAAAAATCCCATGAGGCGTTCGACGCGGCCGACAACGCAATGATGAAAAACTTCTCTCAGGCGGAACTGCTAACGCTCAACGCCTATCTTGACCGAATGCAGGAAAATATCCGCGCCGCATGCGAAACGGCCAAAGACAAACACGGAAAGGGTGATTGCATTTGAAAAAATGGCTGAAGTATGTAAAGCCATACACAAAATACTTTATTCTGGGTCCGCTGTGCATGATCGTGGAGGTTGTCGGTGAGGTTGCAATGCCGAAGCTCTACTCCATGATCGTCGGTCATGCAGAAAAACATCTGAGCGCGCAGGCAGACGGTTCCGTCTTGTACGTAACCGGCATTGCGCTGTTGATGGTGCTCACCGCGCTGCTGATGATGGCCGGCGGAATCGGCGGCGCGTATTTCGGCGCAAAAGCCGCCGTCAATTTTGCAAGCGACCTGCGTCTTGACGTATACAAGCGGGTTCAGGACTTTTCTTTTGCCAACATAGACAAATTCCAAACCGGCTCCCTGATTACCCGTCTGACCAACGACGTGACACAGCTTCAAAACTTTGTCAATATGCTGCTGCGAATGTTTCTGCGCGCCCCCGGTATGCTGATCGGCGCGCTGATTATGTGCATCTCGCTCAGCCCGAAGCTTGCGCTGGTTCTGGCGGCGGCCATTCCGGTGCTTGCCGTTCTGCTTTTCTTTATTGTCAAAGTCGGTTTTCCGCGCTTCGGCGTTATGCAGACAAAAATTGACGCGCTGAACAATACAGTCGGCGAAAATCTGACCAATATGCGCGTGGTAAAATCCTTTGTCCGCGAAGATTTTGAAAATGAGAAATTCCACAAAGCCAACAACAATCTGAAAGAAGCCGGTCTTCGCGCCATGAACGTGATGATCTTCACCCAGCCGATCATGATGCTGGTCATGAACCTGACCTCCCTTGCCGTGATCTACTTCGGCGGCAATATGGTCATCGGTGGGAGCCTTGCCATTCAGGATTTTTCCGCGCTGCTCACCTACATCATGCAGATTCTGATGTCTCTGATGATGATTACCATGCTCTTTATGATTAGTTCGCGCGCGCTGGCGTCCTCGCGGAGAATTACCGAGGTGCTTGAGGAAAAAATCGATCTCAACGACACCAACGCCGCGCACAAAGATAAAAAGGTTGAAAAGGGCGAGGTCGAATTTAAAAATGTCGGCTTTCGCTATTATAAAAACAGCCCGGACGAAGTCCTGAGCAAGATCAGCTTTACAATTCATGCCGGTGAGACGCTCGGTATTATCGGCGGCACCGGCAGCGGAAAGACTACGCTTGTGTCCCTGATCCCCCGCCTGTACGACACAGACGAAGGCGAGATTCTGATCGACGGCGTCAATGTAAAAGACTATGACATGCATACGCTGCGGGACGGTATCGGCATGGTGCTTCAAAAGAATCTGCTTTTTGCCGGAACCGTTGAAGAAAATCTCCGCTGGGGAGATGAAAACGCTTCCGAAGCCGAACTCCGGGAAGCGGCGCAGTCCTCGCAGGCAGACGGGTTCGTTCAAAGCTTTAGCGGCGGCTACGCGCATGAAATCGAGCGCGGCGGCGCCAATGTCTCCGGCGGACAAAAGCAGCGTCTGTGCATTGCGCGCGCACTGTTGAAAAAGCCGAAAATCCTGATATTGGACGATTCGACCAGCGCTGTGGACACGGCTACCGAAGCCAAAATCCGAGAGGCGTTTAAAACCAGTCTGAAAGACTCCACAAAAATTATCATTGCACAGCGTATTTCCTCGGTTCAGGACGCGGATAGAATCCTTGTGCTGGAGGACGGGCGCATTGCCGGCCTCGGTCGTCACGACGAACTTCTGCAAAGCTGCGAGGAATACCGTGAAATTTACACACTGCAGATCGAAAGCAAGGGGGTAGAGGAAAATGGCTAAACGAACCCTGGAAAATCTGCAAAAGCAGTATAATTCCTATACGGCGGCTGTGAAAAGCGGCCCCATGCGCGGTCCGGGGCCGGGTGGTCCGGGGCCGGGCGGTCCCGGAGCCCATGGCCGAATCTCCGCATCCAAGCCCAAGGGCGACACCAAAAAGGTGATCCGGCGGCTGCTTTCCTACATCGGTTCCTACAAATATATCCTGCTCATTGCGTTTGTTTTTCTGATCGTCTCCACACTTGCGGGCACGGCGGCATCCTATCTGCTCCGCCCCATTGTCAATACGCTGGTTGACGGCAGCATGACCGTATCAGACCGGGCAGCGTATATTCTCAAAACGGTCTTTCTGCTGCTCGGTATTTACCTTGTACAAGTGCTGTTCCAATATCTGCAAGCAAAGCTGATGCTGCGGGTTTCCCAAAACGCAATGGAAAAGCTGCGCAACGACCTGTTTGCCAAGATTCAAAAACTGCCCGTCAGATTTTTTGACAATGAAAGCCACGGTGAAATCATGAGCCGCTTTACAAACGACGTCGATAATGTGGCCACCATGTTTGACAGCACGCTGACCAGCCTGATTTCCGGCGCCATTACGCTTCTCAGCACTTTTGCGATCATGTGCTACACCAACATCTGGCTCACGCTGATTACCGTAGCCTTTATCCCGGTGTTTATTTTCGGCGGCGGCGCGATCGCCAAGCGCTCCCGTAAATATTATTCCGCACAGCAGGCTGCGCTCGGCGCGGTAAACGGTTATATTGAAGAAAGCGTTTCCGGACAAAAAGTCATCAAAGTCTTTAACCATGAGCAAACCTGCACCGAGGAATTTGCACTGCTCAACGACGATCTGCGGGAAAAGCAGATTTCCGCGCAGTTCTACGGCGGTATCATGGGGCCGATCATGGGCAACGCCGGGCAAATCAGCTATGCGCTGACAGCGGGAATCGGCGGTATCCTCTGCCTGACGCGCGGCTTTGACATCGGCGGCCTCACGATTTTTGTCAACTATGCCCGCCAATTTGCCCGCCCAATCAACGAAATTTCCATGCAGATGAGTACGGTCTTCTCCGCGCTGGCCGGCGCTGAGCGTGTGTTCAACATATTGGACCGCGCTGAGGAAGAACCGGATGTACCCGACGCAAACGATGTGCCGAATATGCGGGGATATGTCAAACTAAACGACGTTACTTTCGGTTATGTACCGGATAAAACCATTCTGAAACACATCTCGCTCTACGCAAAACCGGGGCAGAAGATCGCCTTTGTCGGCTCGACCGGCGCGGGAAAAACGACCATCACCAATCTGCTGAATCGGTTTTACGATATTGAAGCCGGTGAAATCACAATCGACGATGTCAATATCCGAAACATCAAACGCGACATACTTCGTAAAAATATCGCGATGGTCTTGCAGGATACGCATCTGTTTACCGGAACGGTCATGGAAAATATTCGCTACGGACGGCTGGATGCAACCGACGAGGAAGTTATTCAAGCCGCCAAAACGGCAAGCGCACATAGCTTTATCATGCGTCTGGAAAACGGGTACGACACCATGATTACCGGCGACGGCGCAAACCTCTCCCAGGGACAGCGGCAGCTTTTGAATATTGCGCGCGCCGCCATTTCCAAAGCGCCGATTTTGGTGCTGGACGAGGCGACAAGCTCCGTAGACACGCGAACCGAGCGGCATATCGAACGCGGCATGGATCGCCTGATGCAGAACCGTACGACCTTTGTCATCGCGCACCGGCTCTCAACCGTGCGGAACGCAAGCGCCATCATGGTGCTGGAAAACGGCGAGATCATCGAGCGGGGCACGCATGACGATCTTCTGGCGCTGCGGGGACGCTATTACGAACTGTATACCGGCAAAAAAGAATTGGACTGAGCTTCATATTCAGGCGGACAGCAAAAACTGTCCGCCTCTGACCGTCGAAAAACCAAGGTTTTTCGACGATAGGGCGCGTAT
>URDS01000006.1 GCA_900546635.1 uncultured Eubacteriales bacterium
CTTGAATGTGTTAGGCACGCCGCCAGCGTTCATCCTGAGCCAGGATCAAACTCTCTAAATGTTTCTATCTAAACTGCATGTCCGTAACATACAGTTCAAACCTTAGAGTGTTTCCCTACTCAAGCAATCGCTTGCTTTTTCGCTTTTCTTCTTTACTTGGTTTCTTCTCTAAAGAATTTTCAGGTTCTCTTCACACTACTTCTTCTCAGTTTCATGTTTCTTCGTTGTTCAATTTTCAATGACCAATGTACTCGGCCGCGTTTTTTGCGCAACCTTGTATATTATATTCGCTCGCCTTCGTTTTGTCAAGGGGTTTCTCAAAAGTTTTTTCGCATTCCTGCACTTTTTTCCTCCCCTTTTTCCGGTGAGCTTTTTTATTCTATCACTCTCTTTTCCCCTTGTCAACCCCTTTTTTTCGTTTTTTGGAATCTTTTTTTGCAAACGCAAAGAATAGTTTCCAAAAGAAAAGGAAATACTCTATCCGGAAACGGAGGGATAGCATGGCTACCTGTATTATCAGAACGGTCATCATCTACATATTGCTGGTGCTGGCAATACGGACGACCGGAAAAAGGCAAATCGGGGAACTTGAAATCTCTGAGCTTGTTTCGACCTTTTTAATCTCCGAACTGGCTTCGATGCCGATCGGAAATCAGGAAATACCGCTCTCTTTTGCCGTTGTTCCGATTCTGATTATCATCTCTCTTGAAGTTGTCATTTCATTCTGCTCCACCCGCTCCAGCGTAATGAAGCGAATTTTCCTCGGATCGCCGTCCATCCTGATCGAACGCGGCAAGGTCAGGCAGAATGAACTCAGCAAAGCGCGCATGTCCCTGGAAGAACTGATGAGCCAACTCCGTCAAAACGGCGTTACGGCGATTGAAAATGCAGATTATGCCATACTTGAAAACAACGGCAAACTTTCGGTCATTCCGCGCGCAGCGGCGCAGCCGGTCACCGTAAAGGATCTGAATCTGCAGGTTGGCGAGAGCGGAATCGCGCATGCGGTCATTATAGACGGCGTCCTGAAAAAAGAAGCGCTGCGCGGCGCCGGCAAAAGTGAAGTTTGGCTAAAGGAAGAAATCCGAAAATCAAAGCTTGAACAAAAAGAAATTTTTCTTTTGTCTGTGGACGACCTCGGAAAAGTATACATTATAAAAAAGGAGTAATATAAATATATAATGAAACTTTTTATCAGCGCTCTGCTTGTGCTTGCACTGATTGCCGGATTCTGCACCTGGGGGACGCTGTCCAGCACGGCGATTGTCGATGAAATTCTCGGCGAGTTGCATCGCGCGCCGATCGATACAGATACGGTTCCGGCAAACGCGCATGAAGTCAGCGAAAAAGTCCTGTCTATCTGGGAAGAAAAATTTTTTACGATCAGCATGTTTCTGCCGCATGAACATCTGGATGAAATCAAACAAAAGATGGTATCTCTAAACAGCTACGCATCCGGAGATGAGATCGCCGAATGGAGAGAGGCGCACGCCATACTGGAAGAAGCGCTCTATCATTTGAAAAATCTGATTCAGGCCAACATCGATAATATATTATAATGATACAAAAGGAACGGGAGAAGGACAAAACGGCTTCCGTTCCTTTTTTCATACGCATATACACCATAACATTGAACCGACTGTCCGCAATGAGTTCGGTTTTTTTCGGAGATATGGATTTTCGGGATTTTGCCGTATTTCATTGACGAGCGGGGTATAATATGTTACAATAAAATGATTCAGGAAGTGCGTTTTCGGAGGTGATTGGGAATGGTGGAGATAGCCGCCGTGCGGGAACACAGCCGCGCGGAACATGCGGGGGTCCAAGCGGGAGACATCCTGCTTGCCGTGAACAAAAACGAAATCCACGATGTTCTCGATTACCGCTTTTATCTGGCTGACCGACGTGTTGTGCTCACATTGCGCCGCGCCGACACGGATTTAGAAATCGAAATCCGCAAGGGCGAATACGACGACATCGGACTGGAATTTGCCACGCCGCTGATGGACAAAAAGCACCGCTGCGCCAATCAGTGCATTTTCTGCTTTATCGACCAGCTTCCGCCCGGACTGCGCGATTCCCTGTATTTCAAAGATGACGACTCGCGCCTTTCGTTTTTGCACGGCAATTATATCACACTGACCAACCTTGACGAAGCTGAAATCGACCGCATTATCCGAATGAAAATCACGCCCGTCAACATCTCCGTGCATACGACAAACCCGGAACTCCGAATCCGCATGATGAAAAACCGTCATGCCGGCAAGGTGCTCTCCTATCTTCAAAAATTCAAGGTCGGCGGTACGCACATGCGCGGGCAGATCGTCCTTTGCCGGGGAATCAACGACGGCAAAGAACTGCTGCGCACCATGCGCGATTTGGAAGCGCTTTGGCCGGAACTGGACTCGGTTTCAGTCGTTCCCGCCGGACTCACAAAATTCCGTGCGGGGCTGTATCCGCTTTCCGCCTACACCGCCGAAGAATGCCGAGCGATTATTGATGACGTGACGAAATTCGGCGACGGCTGCCTGAAAAAATACGGCACGCGCCTCTTTTTCCCCGCGGATGAATTGTATATCAAGGGCGGCATCCCCATCCCAAGCGCCGATTTTTATGAAGAATTTACCCAAATTGAAAACGGCGTCGGTATGCTCGCCTCCTTCGCGTCGGAATTCGGACTGGAACTGGATTTTCTGCCCGATTACATCGCCGCGCTCGGCGACCATAAGCGCGAAGTGTCCGTCGCGACCGGTGAAGCGGCCTATAATTTGATCGAACGGATCTGCACACGGCTGACTATGCTTTGCAAAAACCTGAATATTCATGTCTATAAGATCATCAATCACTTTTTCGGTGAAGAAATCACCGTTTCCGGCCTGCTGACCGGCAAAGACATATCCGAACAGCTTTCGGGAAAGCCGCTTGGGGAAGCGCTGCTCCTCCCTGCCTGTACGCTGCGCGCGGAGGGCGACCTATTCCTCTGCGGCATGTCGCATGAAACGCTTTCGCAAAAGCTGAACATACCGATTTTTTTTACCGAGAACGACGGTGCGGATTTCATCTCCAAAATTTTCGGATTCACCGTCTAAAGGAGGTTAAGGTTATGAAAAAATTTCTGATTGCATGTCTATGCGCGCTCCTTGCCACACAATTTTTCGCCTGCAACAAGCGCGAAAACCCGGATGTCACAACCACAGCATCCGACACGGCAGCGTCCGACAGCACAACCTCAAATCATCCGCTTGCCCCCGTTTACAGCATTGAAACCGTAACGCCCGACTTCGGCGCCGCCGTACAGATTTCCTATGCGGTTTTAAAAACAGGCGACGCGGCGCTGGATGAAATACTCCTGACCGAGGCCAAAAACGAGCTTTCCAAATATATACCGAACGCATCCTCCATTTCAAAGGAAGGCGGAGAAGCCGAGTACACCGTTACGGCGGCAAGCGTTTATACGGACGAGCGGCTGTTGTCCGCGATCTTTACGGGCAGCTACGCGGTCTACGCTGCGGGCAGCAGCGCCGAGGAGACAAACGGCGAAGTCTTTTACACGGTAAACATTGATCTCGCGGAGCGGGAATTGCTCGGCGGCGGAGACATATTCAGTGACTTTTCCGCGTTTATCACGGCTTTCACCGACGGAAAATTTGAAGGCGGCGAGCGCGATGCGGACTATGCTTCCCTGATTGCGCCGTACCGGCCCGAATACGGCATTTACCCCTATGTCTGCTTTGACAACGAATATTTTTATGTAAACATTACCGAAACGGGCGTAACCGAGACCAACACGCTCTACAAAATTGCCCGAACGGATGCGGCCGTATTCCTGGATGCGGATTTTCGGTGAAGAGGGGCAAGAGAAAAGGACGGATAGAAAATGGCAAAACCGATAGTAGCGATTGTCGGCCGACCGAATGTCGGCAAGAGCACGCTGTTCAATAAACTGATCGGCGAGCGCCGGGCGATTGTGGAAGACACGCCCGGTGTCACACGCGACCGCATTTACGGGGAAAGCGAATGGTGCGGCCGCTCGTTTGTCGTCATTGACACCGGCGGAATCGAACCCAAAACCGACAATATACTTTTAAAACAAATGCGTATGCAGGCGCAGATTGCGATTGAAACGGCAGATGTGCTCATCTTTTTATGCGATATTCGCGCGGGCCTTACCGCCGACGACCGCGATATTGCGGTCATGCTCAAAAAAAGCGGCAAGCCGGTCATTGTCGCCGTCAACAAAATCGATCAAATCGGCGCGCCGCCGCTTGACTTCTATGAATTTTATGAGCTTGGCTTTGAGCGGGATCCCATTGCGCTTTCCTCCGCGCACGGCAGCGGAACCGGCGATCTTTTAGATGCCATTTGCGGCGCGCTCCCGGCGCCGGCGGCATCGGACGAAGAGGATGACAGCATCAAAGTCGCGGTTATCGGTAAGCCGAACGCCGGAAAGTCCTCCTTGGTCAACCGAATCCTCGGCGAAGAACGGCTGATCGTCTCTGACATCTCCGGCACGACCCGCGACGCGGTCGATACGCTTGTGGAATGCCCGGAGGGGCGCTACACGCTGATCGACACGGCCGGCATCCGCCGCAAAGCCAGAATCGACGATGTGATTGAAAAATACAGCGTACTCCGCGCCCACACCGCCGTAGAACGCGCCGATGTCTGCCTGCTTCTGATTGACGCGGCCGAGGGAATCACCGAACAGGACGAGCATATAGCGGGTATCGCCCATGAAGCCGGAAAGGCCTGCGTGATCGTCGTCAACAAATGGGACCTCATCGAAAAGGACAACTCAAGCGTCAATGCGTTCACCCAAAAGATCTACAACGCGCTTTCCTATATGACCTACGCGCCCATTCTTTTCATCAGCGCGAAAACCGGCCAGCGCGTCAGCAAGCTGCTTGAGCATATCAACTACGTCAACGAGCAGGCAAAACTGCGCATCTCCACCGGTATGCTCAACGATATGCTGGGCGACGCGACCGCCAAGGTCCAGCCCCCCTCCGACAAAGGCAAACGGCTGAAAATCTACTATATGACGCAGGCGAGCGTCGCACCGCCTACTTTTGTAATTTTTGTGAATAACGCGGAGCTTTTCCATTTTTCCTATCAGCGATACATCGAAAACTGTCTGCGCGAAACGTTTGGGTTTCGAGGCACGCCGATCCGTCTGGTGATCCGCCAGCGCGGAGACGCATAACGCCGCACGACAAAGCTTCCAAGGAGAATTTATGTTTGTCGATCATGTAAAAATTTTTGTAAAAGCCGGCGACGGCGGAAACGGCGCCGTTTCTTTCCGTCGGGAAAAATATGTCGCGGCGGGCGGCCCGGACGGCGGCGACGGCGGCCGCGGCGGCAATATTATTTTGCGCATAGACGAAGGGACAAACACACTGCTCGCTTTCCGTTACAAGCGCAAATTCATCGCGCCAAACGGTGAAAACGGCAAGGCCTCAAAAATGCACGGCGCAAACGGCGCCGATTTGGAAATTATGGTTCCGCCCGGAACGCTTGTGCGCGACGGCGAAAGCGGAAAAATCATCAAAGATATGTCAAACTGCGAACCGTATATACTCTGCCGGGGCGGCCGCGGCGGATGGGGCAACCGGCACTTCGCCACGCCCACGCGGCAGATTCCGCGCTTTGCCAAAAGCGGAACGCGCGGCGAGGCGCGCGAGGTCACGCTGGAACTGAAGATGCTGGCGGACGTCGGCCTTGTCGGCTTTCCGAATGTGGGCAAATCCTCGATTCTTTCCCGTATCAGCGCAGCGAAGCCGAAAATTGCGGACTATCATTTCACGACCCTCTCCCCCAATCTCGGCGTTGTATCGGCGGGCGAAGGACGCGGTTTTATCGCCGCGGACATTCCCGGACTGATCGAGGGCGCCTCCGAGGGGCTCGGTCTCGGCCATGAATTTTTGCGCCATGTTGACCGCTGCCGCCTGATTTGGCATGTGGTGGATATATCCGGCCTTGAGGGACGCGATCCGGTTACCGACATTCAAACGATCAACCGCGAGCTTGCGCGCTATGACAAACAGCTTTCCGAGCGGCCGCAGATTATCATTGCTAACAAAAGCGATATGCTCGAACAGGCGTCAACCGATATTCCGGCGTTTGAAAAATTTGTGGCGGAAAACGGCTGGACGCTGATCTATGCCAGCGCGCTGACCGGAAAAAATCTGGAGCAGCTTGTCAGCCTGACCGCCGAGCGGCTTCGGGAACTGCCTCCGCTGACGGTCTATGAACCGGAATACACGCCGGAGGACGAGATTCTGCCGCGCGGCGAGCGCGAAACGACTGTCCGGCGCGAAAACGACGTATACTATGTCGAGGGCGACTGGCTGTACAACCTCATGGGGCAGATCAATCCGGACGATTATGAATCCCTGTCCTTCTTTTCACGTGTACTTCAAAAAGCCGGCGTCATTGCCATGCTGGAGGAAAAGGGCGCGAAAGACGGCGATACAGTCAATATATACGACTTTGAATTTGATTTTGTTAAATAAGCCAACAAAAAATCCCGAGAACCGTCAAAATGTCGGTTCTCGGAATTTTTTGCAGACCGAAATTTTTTCTCTCCTTATTCTGCATAAAAAGGGGCGCTTACGCAAATAATAATGCACTTTGAACATAAGGAGGCATTGTATTGCGGTTTCTGAAAATATTTTCCGCGCTGGTGCTTGCATCGGTACTTCTGTATTCCATATGCTTTGCCGCGGACGGCAGTGTATACAAGGACGTTCTGCGCCTGCATATCATCGCCGATTCAGACAGTGAAAAGGCGCAGGAAACAAAGCTCAAGGTGCGGGATTTCATACTCGAAAACTATTCGTCACAGCTCGCGGAATGCCAAAATCGCGAGGAAGCCGAAGCAAAAGCACGTGAACTGCTTTCGGAAATAGAAAATGCGGTAAATGTATTTCTGGCCGATGAAGCGGACTATACCTGCAGCGTCACACTGGGCGAGCGGTATTTTCCGACCAAGACCTACGGCGAGTTCAGTCTGCCGCGCGGCAATTACACCGCGCTCTGCATCACGCTCGGCAAAGGCGAGGGCCGAAATTTTTGGTGTGTGCTCTTCCCTCCGCTCTGCCTGAACGTAGCCGGCGCGGACACACAGGAGATGTTTCTGACCTGCGGTCTTACCGAGGACGAGTATCTTTTGATGCGCACCGAAAAGCCGGTCTATAAACTGAAGTTCCGTCTGCTCGAACTGCTTAGCGGCGAATAGCTTTCGGGAAAAGGAAGACAGTTTTTTGCGGCAAATGTGAAAATCGCACTCCGCCCGCAAAGCGCTCGGTTTTACCGCTCTCCTATCGGCGCGCATGACGCGCTGATAGGAGCCGACGGAAAATACGCGCAAATGTTCAACATACAGGCCGAAAAATACCGCGCATAAGAACAGCCCGCATGAAAAGACCTGATTTTCAACGCAAAAAAGTCCGAAGCGCCTGCAAAAGGCAGTGTCTTCGGACTTTTTTATCAGCCTATAATCAAAATATAAAACGCGATCAGCCGATTACACGGACACGGATAATGCCTTCGATGGCCGCAAGCTCATCCGCGATCTGCGGAGGAATTTTGCTGCCGGTATCGACGATCGTATAGGCGTACTCGCCCTTGGAACCGTTGCCCATGTTTTCGATATTGATGCCGTCATCGGCCAACGCCGTCGTGATACGGGAAAGCATCGTCGGTACGTTTTTATGCGCGACGCAGATACGTGCGCCGCCGCATTTCGGAACCGAAACGGTCGGGAAGTTGACACTGTTGACAATGTTGCCGTTTTCTAAGAAGTCGCAGAGTTCATGCGCCGCCATAACCGCGCAGTTATCCTCGGATTCGGTCGTGCTTGCGCCGAGATGGGGAATCGAAATCACATTCTGGTAACCGGCGAGTTCCGCGCTCGGAAAGTCCACAACATAGGAAGAAACCTTGCCGGAATCAATCGCAGCTTTCATGGCGTCTGCATCGACAAGCTCGCCGCGCGCGAGGTTGATGATCTTCACGCCGTCCTTCATCTGCGCCATAGCCGCACTGTTGATAAAGCCGGTGGTATCCTTGGTTGCGGGCACATGCAGCGTGATATAATCGCAATTCTGGAAAATCTCATCGTAGCCGGACGCAACATGCACCGCACGAGACAGATTCAGCGCATTGGCAACCGAAAGATAGGGGTCGTAGCCGATCACCTGCATCCCAAGCGATTTTGCAGCGTTGGCCACGAGGCCGCCGATTGCGCCGAGACCAATGACGCCGAGCGTCTTTCCCGCGATCTCACAGCCCGCGAACTGTCCCTTGCCCGCCTCAACATCCTTTGCGATGTTAGTTTTATCCTCAATCGCCGAGACCCAGTTAATGCCGCCGACAACATCTCTCGAAGCCAGGAGCAATGCGCAGACCGCAAGCTCTTTTACCGCATTTGCGTTGGCGCCGGGCGTATTGAATACGACGACGCCCGCCTCCGCGCAGCGGTCAACCGGAATATTGTTGACGCCCGCGCCGCAGCGCGCAATCGCGAGCAACTCTTTGTTCAGAGGCATGTCGTGAAGCTTTGCCGAACGCACCATGATCGCATCCGGATTCTCAATCGTATCCGAAACCGCATACGCGCTGCCGAAAACATCCGTACCGACTTTCGCGATCTTGTTCATCAATTTAATATTCATGCCGCCACCCCTTATTTCGGATTTTTCTCTGCGAAGTCCTTCATAAACTCCACAAGCTTTTCAACGCCCTCAATGGGCATTGCATTGTAAATCGACGCGCGCATGCCGCCGACGCTGCGGTGGCCTTTCAGGTTCTTGAGTCCGGCGGCAGAAGCTTCCGACGCGAATTTCTTATCGAGATCCGCATTGCCGGTAACAAACGTCACATTCATCATCGAACGGGATTCCGGACGGACGGGCGCGATATAGTAATCCTGAGAATCCAGATAATCGTACAGAATACCGCATTTTTTCTCGTTGTACGCCTTCATTTTGTCAAGGCCGCCGACCTCGTTCAAAATCCACTCGTACACAAGTCCCGCCATATAAATGGAATAGCAGGGCGGCGTGTTGTACATCGAATCATTGTCCGCCATAACCTTGTAATCCAGCATCGTGGGGATCGTCTCAGGCGCATTGCCGATCAAATCCTCGCGCACAATCACAACCGTAAGACCTGCGGGCGCCATGTTTTTCTGCGCGCCGGCATAGATCAAACCGAAACGGCTCACATCCACCGGCTCGGAAATGATACAGGAGGACATATCCGCAACCAGCGGAATATCACCGGTATCCGGAATGGAATCGAACTTGGTACCGTAGATCGTATTATTAAAGCAAATATGCACATAGTCCGCATCCGGGCGGAAGCTCTCCCGCGTGGTTTTCGGAACATATGTAAAGTTGTCCTCAGCCGATGAAGCCGCGCAGACTACATCGCCGAACTTTTTCGCTTCCTTGAAAGCCTTGTTGGAAAACTGTCCGGAAACGATATAATCCGCCTTGTGATTTTTGTTCATCAGATTGAGCGGAACGGCGGCAAACTGCGTGGAAGCGCCGCCCTGCAAAAACAGAACCTTATAATTGTCCGGAATCTTCATCAACCGGCGAAGATTTGCCTCTGCGTTTTTGATGATCGCTTCATAATCGGGAGACCGGTGGCTCATTTCCATGACGGACATGCCGCTGTTCCCATAACAAACCAATTCGTCGCGCGCGCGCTCCAGAACCGGAAGCGGAAGCATGGACGGCCCTGCGGAAAAATTATAAACCCTGGACATCTGCATCACCCCTGACCGCATAAGCGGTGCCTTTCTGCAATTCGTAAGAATATACTTATTATTATAAACTCAGATTCAAGCGCCGTCAATATGCATTTTAAATTCCGTGTAAATTTACAAATTTTTTCTTCAGTTTTCCTTTTTTCTGTAAATTTTTACATTAGAGTTTAAAAAAACACGGTAAAAAAGGAGCGGCCCTAAACCGCCCCGCAAAAATTCCGGCGCTTTTCTATTTTAAAAAAGAAAATTCGGTGTTTTTGACAAAAATATACATGGAAAAAAGCACGGCGTAAAGCCCCTCTGAGGTCGTGATCAAAAGATAGGAAGCAAACAAAAACCAGAAAAAGCTGACGATATACGTCAGGACGCAAAGGCACCTTGCGGCAAAATCCGGCCCCCGCCGCGCAGCAAGACATACATAGAGCAAACGGCCGCCGTCAAGCGGCGATGCGGGCAGCAGATTCAGCAGCGCAAGAAGAAAGCTGATGATGCCGAATGTCAGAATATCCACAAAGCAGAAGCGATACAACAAAACTGAAATTACGGTGCAGAGCAAATTGGCCGCGCTGCCGGCGGCGGCCACCGCCGCTTCGCCTCTGAGCGTCAGCGTATTCTCATCAATTTCCATACAAAGCCCAAACGGCGCGGGCGCAAAAGAACGCAGGCGGCCTCCGGCAAGGCGCAGCATCACAAGATGCGCGCTCTCGTGCACAAACACCGCCGCCGCAAAGGGCAGCATAACGCCGCCCGACATCAGACAAAACAAAATCATCGGCAGCGCGCAAAAAAGAATCCCGGTAAATCGTTTCAGTTCACGCATAAATCACCGAAACTGCTGATAAATGCCGTTGTAGCGCGCTATGTATTCATCCGCCGCCGCGTCCACCGCGGCGCGCGCCGCAACCGCCGAATCCGCGTCCTCCGAAATCTCCGGCTCCATTCCCAGAAAAGCGGCGATTGCTTCGTTTTCATTCATAAAGGCGCGCACAGCCTCGGCCGCACCCGAAAGCGTACCGTCCGACAGTTCGCTCTCAATCCCGTCATACATCCAGACCGACAGCGCAAACACCACGGTAAGCATCAGGGAAAGGACGATTACGGCCGCGCCTTCTTTTCCGACATGTCTGTCCATTCAAACATCACCCCGTCACAATTCTATGCGTCCCGATCTGTAATTTTGCTCAAAGGGCAAAAAACTTTCGGTAAAATTTTTTGCCGAAAATATTTTTGTACTTTGTTTTACATGCCGCATGCAAAATCTTTGCGCAAGCCAAAATGCACGTGAAAATACACGGATACTATGCTATACTATTATAAAGCCGTCGGCGCACAATCGAGCGCGGCGCAAAGTAGGGGGAGCATATCATGCATTTTGTAAAAGCCAAAGGCATCCTGTCCGCCAAAAACGGCATGAATATTTACCGTGGCTGCACGCACGGATGTATTTACTGCGACAGCCGCAGCGCCTGCTATCAGATGAATCATGCGTTTGAAGATATCGAAGTCAAGCAAAACGCCCCGGAACTGCTTTTGAACGCACTGCGCCGCAAACGAAAAAAATGTATGATCGGCACAGGCGCCATGTGCGATCCGTATCTGCATTGCGAAGAGACGCTCGGCCTGACGCGCAAATGCCTTGAAATCATCGACGACTGCGGTTTCGGGCTGAGTATCCTCACAAAATCCGATCGCGTGCTGCGCGACCTCGATCTCTTGAAACGCATTCATAAGAAAGCAAAATGCGTCGTGCAAATGACGCTGACCACCTATGATGAAGCACTTTGCCGTATTCTCGAACCGAATGTTTCCACCACAAAGCGACGCTATGAGGTCTTGAAAATCCTGAGAGAAAACGACATTCCGACCGTTGTATGGCTCTCGCCGATTCTTCCCTTCCTAAACGATACCGAAGAAAACCTGCGCGGCATACTGAACTACTCTTTTGACGCGGAGGTAAAAGGCGTCCTCTGCTTCGGAATCGGCACCACCATGCGAAACGGCAGCCGGGAATATTTCTATGCCGCGCTTGACCGCCGCTTTCCGGGACTCAAACAAAAATACATACAAAAATATGGCGATGCTTACGAATGCGCAAGTGAAAATCACACGGCGCTGATGAACCTCTTTCATGCCGAATGCGCAGCGAAAGGCGTTATGCATCACCCAAATCAAATTTTTGAATATCTGAATACGCTTTCGAGCGACTGCGAACAATTCAGCTTTTTTTAAAGACGCCGGTCATGAGCAAAGAAGCGGCAATAAAGACGCGGCCAAATTGCCCGCAACCGCTTTCATCGCCGGTATATTCAATACAGTTTTATACACATAAGTAAAAAATCCGCAAACGACAGAGAATGCACTTCTCCCGCCGCCTGCGGATTTTCTTTATTCGGATTATACAAGATCCGGACTGATTTTTCGCCCGAACCAATCAAACAAAAAAGCAAGGACAAAACCAAGCGCCAAAAGCGCCGCATCGACGAAAAACGCAGCCGGGCTTGCAAACCGCACCGGAATAATCGGAATCGTCGTCGCGATCACCACACCGATAATCAGATGATTCATGACCGAAGCATGCCGCTCGAACAGCAATGTAAAAAGCTTTGACAGTCCGATCAGCGCCGCCGCGCCGCCAAGCGCCATCGGGAGCAAAACAGCCATATCCAAATGCCGAGCGCCGTCCAGCATAGGCTCAAACAACCCCAAAAACAGCAGAATGCTTGCGGAACTGAGTCCGGGCAAAACAATGCTGATTCCCCACACAACGCCGACAAAGAAGAACCAAAAGATATTCGGCGTAATCGAAAAACCGACGCCGTGCTTCAGGTATAGAAACAACCCTAAAAACACAATAAGACTGGAAAAAAGCGCAATATACGAACCACCGGTTCGTTTGGTCTTTCCGGCTGTGCGAAAGAGCGCGGGCAGCGTTCCTAAAATCAAACCCACAAACAAACAGGTAGCAAGCTCACTGTTTTTCTCCATGATGCTGCTGACAGCGCGCAGTAAAATCAAAAAGCCGACCGCCATACCGCAAAGCACGGGCAGCATCAGCCGCCAATGCCGCCGCAAATTTTTTTTCGGCTGTGCAATAATTTCCATAAGCGGCTTATACAGGCCGAAAACGACACAAAGCACACCGCCGCTCACACCGGGCAAAACGCCGCCGATACCGATGATCGCGCCCTGCAAAAAACGAAGTCCGAAGCGCAGAGCAAAGCTTGGCTCATCGTGTACCACTTGCATCCCTTCTCTCTTCGGCGCCAAATGCACTGCAGCGCATCCGACACCCCGTATTATCTTTTTTAAAAAGTCAAACCGGCGCCGTAATACAGGATGCCGGTTTAACCGCCGCAAAACCAAGGTTTTCCGACGATGAGGCGCGTTCGCTCGCGCCGTCGCGCCGCCCTCGGCGGCACTCGCGCGCCTGCAAGGTGTTTACAAGGCGGCACATGTCCGCCTTTTCCCGCCGCAAAACCAAGGTTTTCCGGCGATAAGGCGCGTTCGCTCGCGCCGTCGCGCCGCCCTCGGCGGCACTCGCGCGCCTGTAAGGTGTTTACAAGGCGGCACATGTCCGCCTTGTAAACATAAATCGATTTGTATTTTCGCCTTGTTGATAAATCGAAACCGGCGCCGTAATACATGACGCCGGTTTTTTCCATTCAAACAGTCGCGCCGTAAAACACATTATCGCATCGGCGCGATTATATGGAGAGCTTTTCGCCGGGCTGTTCTTCCGTCTGCTCCACAAGCTTAATGACCTTTGCAGATTCAACTCTGTGGTTTTCGACCACGCAGTTTTCGATCACAAGGGTCCCCGCCGTCAGCGAAAGAACCGTACCGTCTTCCGGAACCGAACCGTACAATCCCATTATATACCCGCCGAACGTATCATATTCATCTACCGGAAGCTCCATGGAAAGCGCGCGGCACACGTCGCCAAGCGATGTACTGCCCTGAATCTCCCATGTATCCTCACCGGTTTTTACGATGTCCGGTTTTTCCTCAGGGGCGCTCTGATCATCGTCAAAATCGCCGACAATCTGTGCCAAAAGATCATTCATCGTAGCGATACCGGTCACGCCGCCGTACTCGTCGAGTACCACGGCAAAATGATTCTTGGACTTTTTCATATGCTTAAACAGCACATCCGCGCGCACGCCCTCCGGTACAAAATAGGGCGGACGAACCGCGCTTTGCATGATAGTTTCCCGGTTTCTGTCCTCCAGAGCAAAGTAATCCTTTGCACAGAGCACGCCCTCGACCACATCCACCGTTTCGCTGCAAACCGGATAATACGAATGCCGTCCCTCAATAATAATGCGATGCCATTCGTCCGGATCATCCTCTAAATACAGCACCTTGAGATCGGTACGATGCGTAGCCAACTCTCCCACCGAAATATCATCAAACTCAAACAGGTTATGTATGATCTCGCGCTCATCAATGTCTATAACGCCCTTACGGTTGCCCTGATCTACCAGGTCCTTAATATCTTCCTCATAGACCGTTTCCTCCGTCGCATTCGGATCCACGCCGAAAAGCCGCAGCACACCGTTTGTCGAAACGGAAAGCAGCCAAACCACCGGACGGAAAAAGACGGAAAGCGTATGAATCGTGCCCGACATGGAAAGCGCCAGTTTTTCCGCGTTTTTCATCGCAAGACGCTTGGGAACCAATTCGCCGCAAACAAGCGTTATATACGATAAAATCAAAGTCACAATGACAACCGAAAGCGTATTCAGCGTATTCCGGCTCAGCGCGCCGCCCTCGCGGTAGAGCGCTTCTGTAATCAGTCCGGCAAAATTGTCGGCAGCGAAAGCGCTTCCGAGAAAGCCGGAAAGGGTTATGGCCACCTGTATGGTCGCAAGAAACTTCGCCGGGTCGCTTGTCATCCTTGAAAGGCGCAGCGCCTTTTTGTTCCCCTGCTCAATAAGCTGGGCAAGACGCGCGTCGCTCACCGATATGACCGCGATTTCAGCGCAGGCAAAAAACGCATTGCACGCGATCAAAGCAATTTGCAGCAGCAGCTGCCAAAAAATAGTCAAAACAATTCCTCCGTAAAAATCTGTAGGCGATTTTCCCTACTGTAATATAAATACATTTTGCTTGCGGGAAACAATCAGCTTTTCAGACCATAATAGCGGAGAAAAAAAACCAGCTTGGACTTGCAGTACAAATCATACTGCGACAAGAATAAATTTTTCTCTCGTAAGTTGCCGTCAGCAGAGCCGCCGTCACTCATTTAAGCGATCCTCCTATACACAAATTGAAGCGTATACACGCTATTCAGATTGATTATAGCATAGAAAAATACGTTTTGCAAGTAGCAATAAAACCAAACTCTGTTTTTTATCCAATAAAACCGCGGTTCCATCTGTGTTTTTTTCAAAAATCGGGATAGAGCAATCCTGCAAAACACAAAAAATATGTATCCGGGCGCCCTTGCGGGCTCCCGGACATGCGCAGCTTCAGATCACGCCATTACAGCATTCAAAATCATTGTCAATATAGTTTGCAATAAATGACGCTTTAAACTTGCGATCGTTGCACATAGATGCCGCCGAACCGGAAACGTCAAGGGATTCCGGAAGAACAAATTTAATGCACCGCACCGTCACGTCCTGACAACTCTCTCTGGTATGCGCGGGTACAGTCAGAACTTTCATGCCGCGTTTATATTCATTTCCGCAGTGATCTACCTCGGAAAGCAGCACGGCAAGCGCTACGCGTTTATGCGGACAAACGTTTCTCAGCGTAACGTCCAACTGAAGTATACATCCCAATGAATCCAGTCCCAAAGAACCGGCGTCAAATTCTACCGCGTCCTCACATCCATTGACGGTTATATCCACCGGCTCCGGACAAGGCTCCGCCATGACCACAACGCCGCAGTCTACCTCGACAGACGGCGACGGGAACGTGACAATGTTCCCCTCATGATCGCTGTAGTCAATGTCCTGATTCACCTCGACCTCTCCCGAACAACTTCCGACATGCATAACCGTAAACTCCAAAACGGCGCCCTCGCTGTGGTTTACGCCGAGTTCTTCGATTTTCCATTGCAGCGATGTCGGATTGACAAGGCTTGCGCTTCCCTTTGTCGGCGTCGAAAGCGAGATGATTTTAAAACAGGGCGATACCGTATCGGTAATCACAATATCCGTAGCGCCCGGTTTTGAAATATTGAGCGCAAGATTCTCAAACAGCGATTCGAGTTCCGCATCGTCCGGCGTGATGGCAAGATAAGACGAGGGCGGAACGGACACCCATTTTTCCAGCGCCGCCTCGTCAATGCCGCCGTTTCCGGAAAGTCCGATGGCGTATATGATTACGCCCTGCGCTTTCGCCGCAGAAGCAACCAAATTCGGATCTGTTCCGGCGGTCGTCCTGCCGTCCGTAAACATAACCATGACTTTCGCGTTGTTTGACTGCGGATCAAACAGTTCAAGCGCTTTTTCAAAAGCGTCCGCATGATTGGTCGCGCCGCCGGACGTGAGCGAGTTTACCGCCGACTTCAAATCGGCAACCGAAGTAATCAGTTGCGTATCCTGCGTGGCGGTACTTGCAAAGCTTACAATTCCGATCCGGCTTCCGTGTCCGATTTGACCGTCCATGGCGCTGTCCGTGGCTTCGTCAATAATATCAATAAATTTTTTCGCTCCGCTTTTCAAATTGGCAAGCGGACTGCCGGCCATACTGCCCGAGCGGTCGAGAATCAAAACAATGTCAGTCGGATTGCTCACAATGTTCGGCTCAGCCGTCAGGGATAATTTTATCTTAAAGGAACCGCCGCATGGTATGCGCGCAGTATCCAGTTCTTTATTAGAGTTAGATATTCCCATCCTATCCATCCCTTTCTAAGCCCCTTATTCTGCAAAAAGGGGCTCTCTACAATATATGCGCCCACACGAAAGGATGCTGCAGGAATCGCTTTTTGCCCTTATTTTTCACGCCGGAATTCGCTGCCGCATGTTTGATTTTCAAGCCATACGCGCCCCAGCGCCCGCGCCGCGCTCGACCTTTAATTCCAAGGTTCGACGTTATCTGTCAAAGTTCGCTTTTCAAAAAGCAGAAAGACGCAAATTTACCGATAAAAATTACATTCTGATAACTACGTATGGTTCAGATTGTAAATTCTCTTTGCTATTCTATAACTAAAATCTACAAAACAAAGGAGAAAAGCTATGCAGTATGCAGAACTTTTTGTGCATCGTATTCGAACCCTGTGCAACAACAGAAACCACCATATCTCGATCAACAAACTGGCTGTGATGAGCGGTCTGCGTCAGTCAACCATCAACAATATCATGCAAGGGAACTCAAAGAATCCGAAAGTGCAGACGCTCCATAAAATCACACTGGCGTTCAATATGACGCTCGCCGATTTTTTAAACTTTGATGAATTGAACGATTACTCTTTTGAAGATAATACCGACGACGAATCGGAGACTTGATCCGACAACACGCCGTTTTTATGACTGTAAAAATATGTAAATTGGAAAAAACAGGGAAAAATCAAAACTGTTAACTTCAGAAAGTTAAGAGGCTGCATTTTTCCTGTTATGATTACAAAAAAAGTCTATCAGCAAGTAGGGGTGACTATGCAATATTCAGAATTATATGCAAAGCATATACTGAGCTTATGCCGCCAAAGAGCAATTTCGGTAAATCAGCTTGCATCCATGAGCGGAATCCGGCAATCCACTATAAACAACATCATTCACGGCAACTCCAAAAATCCCAAAATCATGACGCTGCACAAAATTGCGATTGCATTCAGCATGACACTTTCAGATTTTCTGAATTTTGACGCGCTGAATTTTTATTCTTTTGACGATGAAACAGAGAACTGAAAAATACGACAATAAAATCGGCAGCCGAATCCAACTTCTCCGCATACAGCGCGGGATGCGGCAGGAACAACTCGCCAAAGCCGTCGGCCTTACCCCGAACTTTCTGTCCGCCATTGAACGGGGCGTCAAATTTCCGAGTATAGACAGTCTGATTAAAATTATGACAATTTTGAACGTACCGGCGGACGCCGTGTTCCGAAGCGATATATCCTGCGACAAGATTATACAAATTTATGAACTGACCGAGCAAATTCTTACGTTGCCCGAAAGCCTGCAGCCCCAAATTTTTTCGCGGATACATGCCATAACACATGATGCCGACAGGGAAAATTTATAAAAGTCGGCATCGTGTAAAAAAAATTTTAAAGTCCTACCAAATTTTGGCAATTTTCGTCAACCGCGGTATGCTATACTACGCCTACAAGCGTTAGTAATAACGCAGGCAAAACAATATACTGTAAAAATTTACATATAAGGAGGGCAAATTATGACTCTTATTACGCAACGATATATTGACGAGTTGGGGAGAATTGTCCTTCCGGCAGAGTTGCGTACTGTGCTGGGACTGACATCCAAAAGCAAACTCTCGGTTTATCGTGACGGCGAGCGAATCGTTTTAACCAAAAGCCATGCGGCTTGCAAGCTTTGCGGTTCAGATGAAAAAGTAGACGACACATTTTCTCTGTGTCAAGCCTGCATCGACAAAATCAAAAATTCCTAACCCGATTTTAAATGTATTTGTCGTATGCAAGCGCTTTTTCCAAACATGACAAAGGCCGGACGAAATTCGTCCGGCTTCTTCCGTCGGAAAACCTTGGTTTTTCGACGGTCAAAAACGGGAACCATTCGTTGAATGGTTCCCGTCTGTCTCTATAACCGCAACATGCGCAACCGCCGAAAATTACGATTCCTCCGGCGCATCCAGGCAGTCAAAGCGCTCCTGGCACGCGGGGCAAATCAAATCGCGCGGATTGCAGGTCTCATCAAAGCAAACCGTTTCTCCGCAATGCGGGCAAACCGCCTCATAAAAACCGTCGCAGTCGCACGCACAGTCCTCACAGTCGCCGTCGCAATCCTCACATTCATCGTCCTCGTCGCCGCAGAGATATTCCTCCACATCGCCGAGGTCCTCGTCCAGTTCCTCGACATAATCGCCGAGCGTGCCGACTTTTTCTTCAAGCTCGGCTACCGCCGCGGACATTTCATCCAGCGTATCGACAACCGCACGGAGAATTTTTCCCTCCGGCTTCGCTTCGTCAATCGCCAGTCCCTCCAGCAAACCTTTCAGATAAGCCGTTTTTTCCGTAATTTTCATTTTATACCTCTTTCAAGCTCTGGAAAGATACTCGCCGGTACGCGTATCGACCTTGAGCACATCCCCTACGTTAATAAAGAGCGGCACCTTAATGACCGCGCCGGTTTCCAGCGTTGCAGGCTTGTTCGTACCGGTCGCCGTATCGCCCTTGAAGCCGGGTTCGGTATCCGTTACCTCAAGCTCCACAAAAGTAGGCGGCTCGACGCCGAAAACGTTGCCTTTATAGGAGACGATGCGGCACATCATATTTTCCTTGACAAATTTAAAATCGTCGCCCAGCTTATCCGCATTGATCGGAAGCTGGTCATACGTTTCCATATCCATGAAATAATAAAGCTCGCCGTCATTGTACAAATACTGCATGTCCTTGCGCTCTACATACGCGTTTTCAAACTTGTCGGTAGGGCTGAACGTGCGCTCTACAACCGCCCCGGTGATTACGTTTTTCAGCTTCGTGCGGACAAACGCCGCGCCTTTTCCGGGCTTTACATGCTGAAACTCGACTACCTGAAGCACGTTGCCGTCCATTTCAAAGGTAACACCGTTTTTGAAATCTCCTGCTACTACCATATAACAATCCTTCCCAACGACCCGTGAATTTTTAAAACAAAGGGCGCGGGCAATCCGCCCGAAATCTGCGGTCGTTGTCGCAAATCCCGCCCGTTCTGTTCAAAATCAGATGCACGGCGCAGAAAAATCCGCCGATACACAATCGCAGTATATTATAACCCATTTTTTGTCTTTTTGCAATAGGTTTGGGTAAAATTTCCGGAACAAACAAAATCTATTTCCCGGCGCGTCCCCGGCGCGCGCCGTCCAAATCCGCAAAGTCAGAAAAGCGGCGCCTGCCGCGCCTTTTGCACACGCTGCGCCCTTTTCTCTTTGCTCTTTCGGGTTCCGGCTACAGCGAATAGGCCTCCCGCACCGTAAATCCCTCTTCGAGGAGAGCGGCTCCGGCTCGAAACCGCACATCCGCATTGGGGAAAACGCCGAATACAGTAGGACCGCTGCCGCTCATCAACGCACCGAGCGCGCCGTTTTCAAGCAAAAGCGCTTTGGCGCGCGCCGCGCGCGGCCGGTGCGGGAAAATCGCGTCTTCAAAGACATTATACATATTTTGCGCCGCGGTCACCGCATCCCCGTTTTCAAGCGCCGCGGTAAGCCGTAAAAGCCGCGCCGGATCGGTCTCGCGGCCGTTAAAATTTTGATAACGGTTATCCAGCATCTCAAATGCCCACGGGGTGGACACATTCTCCCCCCCGGTCACAATCAAAAGACAGAGCGGCGTTTTGCTGCGCACGCCGGTCATGATTTCCCCATACCCCGTGCAAACCGCCGTTTTGCCGCGCAGACAAAACGGCACGTCCGAGCCGAGTGTTCCGGCAAGCTCGGTCAGGCGGGCGCGGCTGAGCGGATAGCCGAACAAGCCGTTCAGCGCGCGCAGAACGGCCGCCGCGTCCGTACTGCCGCCCGCCATGCCGCCCGCAACGGGAATCCGTTTTCCAAGCGTAATCCGGACGGCGGCGGAAACGCCTGTGACATCCATAAACAACGCTGCGGCGCGATAGGCGATGTTGCGCGCATCCCGTGGAACATACGGCAGATTGCAGCGAATATAAATGCTCCGCTGCCCTCCTTTGCTTACCGATACGGTTACACGGTCACAAAGACTGACGCGCTGCATTACGCTTTCTATTTTATGATAGCCGTTTTCCTCGCGCGCCGTCACATCCAAATACAGGTTTATCTTTGCATACGCCGGCAAATCCACACCGCTTTGATTCTTCATATCGCACCGCCCTTTCATAGGGGAGACCCCCATTTTTCCAAAGTCGGCTCTGTCTTCCGCGCGTTTATCTGTTTCTCGGCAAAGATCTGCGACTCCGGCCGAGAGTTCAGGCGCGCCGCTTGGCACGCGGAAGAACGCCGTGATTCTAAATTTTAACATATTTTAAGAATTTTTTCAATAGAAAAGCCTTTACTTGGCCATCCTGAAACTATATAATAAAGATAATCCTTATTCTTTTAAAACAAACAAGCCTACCGCTCGCAAAAAGAAGGAGCGGCATTTCATCTTGAACGGGGGAAAACATGTTTCAGATTCATTGGACCCGGCGGCATACAACGCTTTTGATCTACACCTGTGTTACGATCCTTATAGCCGTGCTGACTTTGCTGATTATCATTTTCCCGGGGAGAGTGACCGGTTTTATCGGCGGTCTGCTCAGCGCGATCAGCCCTGTCTTTATCGGATTCGCAACCGCCTATCTTCTCTATCCGATTTGTATGTTTTTTGATCGGAAAGTGCTGAAATTTATGGATAAAAACAAGCCGCGCCCGCGGCTGCGGCGTATTTTTGCACTGGCTTTGACAATCCTTTTGGTTGCGACCGTACTTACGCTCTTCATTTTAATGATTGCGCCGCAGATCAAATCCAGCTATATTGATCTGGAAGCAAAGTTTGACGATTATCTTGCAACCGCTTCACAGTGGCTCGACAATGTGTTTGCCGATTTTTTCGCCGGGAAAGAGGATATGGAAAATCCGCTTGATGCCCTGCTCAGCGTTGATGCGATTTTTGAACAACTCGGAAAACTCATTGATTCTTCGTTCGATCTGATCGGCAACTTTATGAATACGGCGGTCGCGTATTCTTCCAAATTTTTTACGACGATCTCCAAAGTCGTGGTTTCCGTTTTGTTTGCCGCCTATTTTCTGATCGAAAAGGAAATGCTTTTTGAGAAAATCAACGCCTTTACCTACAAGTTTTTCTCTGAAAAATCCAACCGATTCATGCGAAAATGGGTTTCGTTTACCCATCGCTCTTTCGGCGGATTTATCTCGGGGAAAATTCTGGACGCAATCATCATTACCTTGCTCAACTTCATTGTATTCGGCCTGTGCAGAATCCCCTATTATCCGCTCATCGCCCTGATTACGGGCATCACGGATATTATTCCCTATTTCGGCCCGTTTATCGGCGCAATCCCCTGCGCGTTCATCATTCTGATCGCCGATCCTATTAAGGTCATCTGGTTCGTTGTGCTTACACTGGTTATCCAACAGCTTGACGGCAATATTATCGGCCCGAAAATTCTGGGCGAAAAAGTGGGCGTCGATTCGCTGCTTATCATTGTAGCCATTACCGTTACCGGCGGATTGTGGGGGCTATTCGGCATGTTCGTGGGCGTTCCGATTTTTGCCGTGTTCTATCAAATCATCAAGGAATTTATAGAATACCTTCTGATTAAAAAGCGAAAGCCGCGCGAAACCGCAGCCTATTACACAGAGGAGGCGTCTAAATGAGATTTGACCGCAACACAAAATACAATACCTATGCGTTGCTTGCGCTGATCGTTACCGCGTTTGCCGGCGTCCTCATCAGCCTCGCAATCCACGCGGACGACGTACGCAGCTTTTTCGGCAAAATGGCCTCCATATTCGCACCGATTCTTTACGCCGCGGTCATCATGCTGATCCTGCTTCCCGTGGTCGAATTTTTCGAGAAAAAACTCTCGCCGCATTTTGAAAAGAAAAAAAACGGAAAGAAGAAAACGACCACGCTGGCGATTCTCTTTACCTATCTGCTCGTGATGATTCTTCTCGTTCTTGCAGTGTGGATCATTATCCCGCAGTTTTCGGTGCTCTACGACTTTGTGATTACCTCCAAGGATTATCTCTCGGTTTTGGACAACATCGGCGCGTCGATTGCGAGCAAATCCGAATTGCTCGGCGAACGCTTTCTCGAACTGGTGGAGCGGCTGAAAAATTCGATCGTTTCTTCTCTTTCTGAACTGACCTCGCTTGTTCCCACCATTGTCAACACATTCGGCGACGTGCTTTCGGAAGCCTCCAATCTGCTGATCGGCACAATCATCTCCATTTATGCACTGGCCAGCCGCAAACGTCTTAAAGCGCTTGGGAAAAAAATCTGCACAGCGCTTTTCCCCGAACGCGCATACGGAAGAATCACCCGTATAACCGACTCGCTCTATAACAACACGGTATGGTTTTGCTCTGCCCGGGCATATAACTCGATTATCCTCGGCATTGTCTTTTACTTTATTCTCTTGCTGATGGGGCTGCGCTTCCATTCGGTGCTCTGCCTGATTATTGCGCTCTGCAATTTTATTCCGGTATTCGGCATGCTGGTCGGCGGATTTTTATGCACCATGATCGTACTGGTCACCGATACGCGCCTTGCCGTATGGTTTATTACCGTATATGTCGTGATTACCGTGCTCGGATTCATCTTTGTCCGGCCGCGCATCACCAACAAAGAGGTGCGCCTGACGCTGGGAACAACCATGGTCTGTGTGCTTGCCGGATATTTTTTAGGCCGCATTTGGGGCGCGATATTCGCCATTCCCGTCTATGTCACGCTTCGGGGTCTTTTCCGCGAATGGGAACAGAAGCAGGCATTCAAAAAGGAGCAGCAAGACAAGGTCGTGCGGCAATCTGACGGAGAATAAACAACTTTACAAGGCGGACATGTGCCGCCTTGTAAACACCTTACAGGCGCGCGAGCGCCGCTGAAGGCGGCGCGACGGCGCGAATACGCCCTTCGGAAAGGGGTTCTCCTTGTGGCGTCAGGACTCCTCCCGGCTTGCGCCGGGCCCCTCCTCACGCCTATACGCGCCCCATCGTCGAAAAACCTTCGTTTTTCGACGTTCAAAGGCGCTTGTCCCGGATAGGGACAAGCGCCTTTGTTCTTTTTTAAATTCAAATCAGTTCAGTTTGGCAAGCGCTTCGAGCAGCCCCCGACGCACCTCTTCATATTTTTCCAGCTTTGCGCGCTCCGCCTCGACTACCTTCGGGGGCGCTTTGGAAACAAAACTCTCATTTTCCAGTTTGCTCTTCACGCGGCGAATCTCGCCGTCATTTTTCTCAAGCTCTCCGGTAAGCCGCGCGCGCTCCGCTTCAAAATCAATCATATCGGCAAGCGGGATATAGGCGACGGCGCTGTCGGTAATGACTTGAACGGCCGTGCTGTCCGACATACTGTCCGCCATCTCCACTTCGGAAGCGCCCGCAAGCTTTTTGAAAAACGCCGCAGCCGACGCAAACGTATCTTTATATTTTGTCACGATATACAGCTTTGCGCGGCGGGAGGGCGCCACGCCCATTTCGGTACGGCGCGCGCGAATCGCCCGAATCAGCGCGAGAACGCGCTCCATCTCCTCCGCCTCTTTTGCAAAGCAAAGCTCTGCCTGATACTTTGGGAACTCGCTGATCATAATGCTCTCGTCCGAATGCGGCATCGTCATGTAAATCTCCTCGGTGATGAAGGGCATAAACGGATGCAAAAGCTTCAGCGTTTCGGTCAGGACATAGGCAATAACCATCTGCGCTGTGCGGTCGCCCGCGCCGAGACGGGGCTTTGAGAGTTCGATATACCAATCGCACAGCACATCCCAGACAAAATCATAGATATTGGCCAATGCTACGCCGATTTCATACCGGTCAAGATTCTGGCAAACCGTTCCGGCAAGCGAATTGAACTTTGTCAAAATCCACTTGTCCTCAAGCGCAAGCGCGCCCGTATCCGGCAATTCTACCCGCTCAATGTCCAGATTCATCATAACAAAGCGGGCGGCGTTCCAGAGCTTGTTGGCGAAATTACGCGCGGATTCAATCTTTTCATCCGAGAAACGCATATCGTTTCCGGGCGCGTTTCCGGTTGCCAGCGCAAAACGAAGCGCATCCGCGCCGTAAACGTCGATCACTTCCAGCGGATCAATGCCGTTGCCGAGTGACTTGGACATTTTGCGTCCCTGCGCGTCCCGGACAAGGCCGTGGATAAATACGGTGGAAAAAGGTTCTTTGCCCATATGCTCAAGCCCGGAGAAGATCATGCGCGCGACCCAGAAGAAGATGATGTCATATCCGGTCACAAGCACGCTCGTCGGATAATATTTTTCAAGCTCCGGCGTTTTATCCGGCCAGCCGAGCGTGGAAAACGGCCAGAGCGCCGAAGAAAACCAGGTATCGAGCACGTCGCTCTCCTGCGTAATCTTTGTGCCGCCGCACTTCGGACAAACAGTGACATCCTCTTTGGAAACCGTCATCTCGCCGCAGTCGCCGCAATAGTACGCGGGAATGCGGTGTCCCCACCAGAGCTGGCGCGAAATGCACCAGTCATGGACGTTTTCCATCCAATTGACGTAAATTTTCGTAAACCGATCGGGTTCAAACTTCACGCGGCCGTCGCGCACAGCTTCCAGCGCAGGCTCAGCCAACGGCTGCATCCTGACAAACCACTGATCGGAGGTGAGCGGCTCCACAACCGTACCGCAGCGATAGCACGCGCCGACGTTATGCGCATGCGGTTTGGTTTTAATCAGATACCCCTCGGCTTCCAAATCGGCGACAAGCGCACGGCGCGCGTCGTAGCGTTCCATCCCCGCATACTTTCCACCGTAGCGGTTAATCGTTCCGTCGTCGTTCATAACCTTGATCTGTTCAAGGTTATGCCGCGCGCCCACCTGAAAATCGTTCGGGTCGTGCGCGGGCGTGATTTTCACGCATCCGGTTCCGAATCCGATTTCAACATATTCATCGGCAATCACCGGAATCTCCCGTCCGATAATCGGCAAAATCAGCGTCTTGCCGACAAGCGACGTGTAGCGCTCGTCCGCGGGATTCACCGCAACAGCCGTGTCGCCGAACATGGTTTCCGGGCGCGTGGTGGCAATCTCGACATAACCGTCCTCGCCTTTAATCGGATACTTGATATGCCAGAAATGCCCCGCCTGCTCGCTGTACTCCACTTCCGCATCCGAAAGCGCGGTCATGCAGTGCGGGCACCAGTTTATGATCCGGTTGCCGCGATAAATCAGCCCTTTTTCATAGAGGTTGACAAAAACCTCCTTAACCGCCCGCGAGCATCCCTCGTCCATCGTAAAGCGCTCGCGCGTCCAGTCGCAGGAAGTCCCCAGTTTTTTCAGTTGGTTGATAATCCGGCTGCCGTACTGATGCTTCCAGTCCCACACGCGCTCCAAAAATTTCTCACGGCCGAGATCATAGCGCGTCAACCCCTCGTTTTTACGCAGATGCTCCTCTACCTTGATCTGCGTGGCGATTCCAGCATGGTCGGTACCCGGCACCCAAAGCGCGCTGTACCCCTGCATACGCTTGTAGCGAACAAGAATATCCTGCAGCGTCTCGTCAAGGGCGTGTCCCATATGAAGCTGTCCGGTGACGTTCGGCGGCGGGATCACCACCGAAAAAGGCGGCTTGTTGTCCTGAACGTCGGGCGTAAAGTAGCCTTTATCACACCAGTTTTGATAGATTCGATCCTCAAACGCTTTCGGCGCATAGGTCTTTGGCAATTCGTGTTTCATAGCTTCCTCCGAAAATGGTTTCAAAATCCGCCGCACAGCGGCAAAGCGCATTCAAAAGCGCTGTGATTATCAATAAAAAACAAAAAGCGCCCCGAGAAATACTCAGGGCGCGGATGCGCGGTACCACCTGTATTTATGACTCATCTGCCGTATAACGGCGGCAACCGTCGGATTCTACTTTCTTTCGATTTCTTTCCGAAACTCAGGGGCGACTTCACCGTGTTTCCTATACGCGCCTTGCACCGATGCGGCGCGCTCTCTTGATATGAAAGAAACGATTACTCTTCCCCGTCAGCGTCCTTGATAAGATCAAGTTTAACACATTCTGTTCAGATTGTCAACCTTGTCCGAGCATTTTTTCCATCAGCCATTTATGCTCGGCCGCGCGCGCAGCGGCGCCGATGTTGCAATGCCCCGCCTCCGGGTATTCCTGCACCGCGACATCAAAGCCCGCGTCCCGCATCAGCGGAATCATTTTAAAGGAATGCTGCGACGGCGCAAGTGCTTTATCCAAAAGGCCGACGGCAAAGCGATACGGAATCTTCGGCAGACTTCCGACCATATTGATAGGCGAATTGTCGCGGACATACGCGGAAAAATCGTCGCAATCCTGCATAGCGGACTCATAGTAAGTGCGCAGAATGCTCGATTTGTTGCAGTAAACCTCATATTCCATATTGCAGCAGGGACAGTTGAGATCGACGGCAACCACATGATACTTAGACTTTTTCGCATAATGAAAAGCACTGTAGCCGCCCATGCTGCCGCCGTAAAGTCCGATCGGCAGATCAGACGGCAAATTCCACTTGTCCATTGCAATTTCGACCAGCATATCAATAAACGCCACCGTCTTTTTGTTCATCCAAGACCACGGATTATAGCACGGCGTAATATAAAGAATGTTATGTTCCGCCGCAGCCGGTGCGTCTATCATATCCGGGCCGGGATTTACGATATGCCCAAGTCCGTTAAAATAGAGAATCACGCCGCGGATTTCGCCGTGAATCAGTTCGATATTCGTATAACAAAACTGCTCAAAATGAGCGGAAAGAAACGCTTTGTCCATCATATCACCCAGTAGTAAAACGTAGAGAAAACATTGCATTCTAAAAACGAAAACGCTTTCGTTTTTTCATGCGGCCTGCGCTTTGAGCGCGCCCGTTATCTCGAAATTTCGTACGCCAGATCGTAAAGTTTTTTAAATGCGTCAAACTTCTTTTTGCAAAAATCACGCATATATTCCACGGTTTTCACATCGAACTTCTGAAGATCGCCGTCTTTCAGCTTATCCTTATACATCCGGTCGATAATCAGCGCCTCGCCGATATCCATCGTGGTGATCTGCCCTTTTTGTTCGCAGACAACGATATTGCTCTTGCCGCGCAGCAGCATTTCAACTGCCGTAGCCCCCATGGTCGAACCGAGCATACGGTCGCGAAGAGACGGACTGCCGCCGCGTACAACATGCGCCAGACGGGCAAAGCGGGTATCAATCCCGGTCTGCTCCGGAATCATGGCCGTCAGTTGTTCGCCGTATCCCGCAAGTCCCTCGGATACAATAATAATGAAATTTCTCTTGCCGTTCTCACGGGATTTTTTCAGATCCTCCAACACGGCCGCTTGATCAAACGCAATCTCACGGATTGCCACCGCGCTCGCGCCGACCGCAATGGCCGTCTGAAGCGCAATGTCGCCCGCATCCCGCCCCATAACCTCTACAACGTTGCAGCGGGCATGAGACTCACAGGTATCACGCAGACGGTCAACCATTTCAATGGTCGTGTTGACCGCCGTATCAAAACCGATTGAAAAATCGGTAGACGTAATATCGTTGTCAATCGTCCCGGGCAGCCCGACGCACGGGACGCCGTGATCGGTCATATCCGTCGCGCCGCGAAACGTACCGTCGCCGCCGATGGCCACAATACCGTCGATTCCGAAGCGGCGGCAGTTGGCAACCGCTTCGCCGATTCCCTCTGGCGTCTTAAATTCGGGACAGCGATCGGAATACAAAACCGTTCCGCCGTGATTGATGATATTGGACACCGAGCGCATGTCCAACGGCTTGATGTCGCGCTCAATCAATCCGCGATAACCGCGGTATATTCCCATGCACTCCACCCCGCGGGAAATCGCGGTGCGGACGACGCTTCGGATCGCCGCGTTCATACCGGGCGCGTCTCCGCCCGAGGTCAGAATGCCGATCCGCTTAAATTCCTTTATCATACTGTTTCATCTCCCTATTTAAGGCTGTGATTTATCTGTAAAAACTTTTTATTTCCGCTCCGGATGCAAACGCCTGATTTCGGCCAGCGCCTCGGCCATCATGCGCCGGACAGACTCCGCGCGCACCGCATCCCGGCCGCCGAGTTCTCCGAGCATCAATTTTTGCGTCCGCGTACCGGCGGGGCTGTCCACGCCGATATAAACCAATCCGACGGGTTTTTCCGCGCTTCCGCCGCCGGGACCTGCAATTCCGGTCACGCTCACCGCAAGAGACGTGCCGAGTGCAAGACGGGCGCCGCGCGCCATTTGCGCCGCACATGCGGCGCTGACCGCGCCGTCGGTTTCAAGCGTCTGACGCGCCACATGCAGAAGACGCTCTTTGACGCTGTTGTCATAGGCGACGACACCGCCGAAAAAAACGGCGGATGCGCCGGGCAGATTGACAAGGCTTGCCGCCGCGAGTCCGCCGGTGCAGGACTCGGCAAACGCAAGCGTAAGGCCGGCTTTGGAAAGAAGCGCAAGAAGCTGCTCCGCCTCTTCCCTTGCCAGCGAAAATTCAGAAGACATTACACAAAGAGCGGGAAGCGCTCGCAGAGCTTCGCAACCTCTGCGCGGATGGTATCCGCCTGCGCCTCATAATCCTTGGCGCAGAGCGCAATCAGACGGCCGATTGTCTTCATCTCGTCTGTGCCCATGCCGCGGCTGGTGACCGCAGGCGTACCGATACGGATGCCGCTGGTGACAAACGGCTTTTCGGGATCAAAGGGAATCGCGTTTTTGTTGACCGTGATATGCACGGTATCCAGCCGGCGTTCAAGTTCCTTGCCGGTAATGCCCATGCGGCGGAGGTCGAGCAGCATCAGATGATTGTCGGTACCGCCCGATACGAGGTCGAATCCCTCGGCGCAAAGCGTGTCCGCAAGCGCCTTGGCATTGTCCAGAATCTGCTGCTGGTACGCCTTAAACGACGGACGCAGCGCCTCGCCGAAGCAAACCGCTTTCGCGGCGATGATATGCATAAGCGGGCCGCCCTGCGTCCCCGGAAAGATCGCTTTGTCGATCGCCTTGCCGAGTTCCTCGCGGCAAAGAATCATACCGCCGCGCGGGCCGCGGAGCGTTTTGTGCGTGGTCGTGGTCACGACATCGGCATACGGAACCGGCGACGGATGCAGTCCCGCCGCCACAAGGCCGGCGATATGCGCCATATCCACCATGAAATAGGCGCCGACCGAATGCGCAACGCGCGCCATACGCTCGAAATCTATAATGCGCGGATACGCCGACGCGCCCGCGACAATCAGCTTCGGATGGCATTCGTTTGCAAGCCGTTCAAATTCATCATAATCTATCCGTCCGGTCTCCTCGGCCACGCCGTAGGGAACAAAATGATAGCTCTTGCCCGAATAATTGACCGGGCTGCCGTGCGTCAGATGTCCGCCGTGCGCCAAATTCATCCCCATGACCGTATCGCCGTGTTCAAGGAGCGCGAAATACACCGCGGTGTTCGCCTGCGCGCCGCTGTGCGGCTGCACATTGACATGCTCTGCGCCGAACAACTGTTTTGCGCGTTCAATCGCAAGATTTTCCGCCACGTCAACACAGGCACAGCCGCCGTAATAGCGGTGAGCGGGATATCCCTCAGCATACTTGTTGGTCAAAATCGACCCCGCCGCCAGCAGCACCGCGTCGGACACCACGTTTTCCGAAGCAATCAGTTCAATGCCGCCCCGCTGCCGCTCATATTCGGCCAGCACCGCGCCGCCGAGTTCAGGATCATAGCCGATCAGCTTATCAATACTCTCTCTAATCAAGGATAGTCCCTCCATTTCGCTTAATCCTTGTTATTATACACGAAACAGAATTTTTTTACAATAGGCACGGCAAATTTTGTATTTGTTTTAACAAAAGTTGCATATTTCTTACACATGCTATGCAATTTATAAAATAAATATACAATATCTCCTTAGAATTTATTGACACTGCCTCCGGAATTGTGATATAATCATATGCAGATAATTGTGCCATGCAGAGAGAAAGCAATCGGCGTCGGAGGTGGAACTTTTGAGCAGAATATTAATCACCTCCTGCAAAGGCGGCGTCGGCAAGTCCACGGTCAGCGCAAACCTTGCGCTTGCGCTTGCCCGGGCGGAAAAACACGTTTTGCTGATCGACTTCGACCTTGCAAACCGCACGCTCGATCTGCTGCTCGGTATGCAGGATTCTGTGATTTACGATATCTGCGACCTGATGTGCGGCCGTGTCGGCTGTGAAAACGTTCTGCATATCTATCCCGCTTGTCCGAATCTTGCGTTCATCGGGGCGCCGTTTTGCTATGAGGGCGGCCGTACCGAGGCGGAATTTAAACAAACGCTGCTCCGTCTGGAAGAAGTCTATAATTTTGATTTCATTCTGATCGACACCTCCGGCGGCGCGCACGAATCCGTTGCGCTCAGCGCTCCGGCCTGCGATACCGGACTGATCGTCTCCTCGCAGAGTCCGGCCGCCATCCGCGCGGCTGAAAAATCCGGCATGATCCTGGACGAAGCGAAAATTCGGGAACAGTATCTGATTATAAACGGCTTCGACACCGAGGCAAAAAGCCTAAAGGAGCGGGCGGGCATCATGGAAATGATCGACCGCACGCGCACGCCGCTGCTCGGCATTGTCCCCATGGATCCGGGCGTGACGCTGCTTTCCGAAAAAGGAAAAAGCGTATTTGACGGTCCCTGCGGAAACTGCCCGACGGCTTTTGAAAATATTGCCTCGCGGCTGTGCGGCATGCACGTTCCGCTTTTGCATGGGTTCCGCGGCGCCAAGCGCCGGCGGCTGCTCGGCATATAACATAACGTAAATTATAATTTTAAAACGATATTATATAAAGGACGGTAGAAAGATGGACATCGCGATCATCGCAAGCGACACGAAAAAAGAACTCATGACGCAGTTCTGCATCGCTTACTGCGGGATTTTGTCAAAACACAATTTATGCGCAACGCAGATCACGGGCAAATATATTTCCGACGCGACCGGTTTATCGATCGAAAAACTGCTGCCGGGCGAAACCGGCGGCGAACAGCAGATTGCGTCCCGCGTCGCCTATGATGAAATCGACGTGCTGCTTTATTTTCGCGATACCGTGCCGAAGCCTCAGTTTGACGAGGCGGAATATCAGCTTTTGCGTCTGTGCGACGTGCACAATGTCCCGGTGGCCACCAATATTGCGACCGCCGAAGTCTTGATTTGCGCGCTCGACCGCGGCGATCTGGATTGGAGACAATTCATCAATCCCCGCTCGGAGTACAACCGGCGCAAAAAAGCGAAATTCTGATTCTGTATCCGTATGAACCTCTTCCCCGGCGGCAAAAGCCGCCGGGGCTGTTGTTTTCAGAGAAAAGGCTTCAATACTTACGGACAAACAACAAACAAATTTTCAGAAAGCGAGACCCATACCATGACCGAGGTCGCCCTTGTTCCCTGCCCGGATTATGCGAACGCCAAAGCGGCGGTTTACACCGCCATTGATCTGCTCGGCGGCACCGATATTCTACCGGATCCGGGCGAAAAAATCCTGCTGAAGCCCAATCTGCTGGCAAAAACCACAGCCGAGCGCGCCTGTACCACGCATCCCGCCGTTTTTGAAGGCGCCGCCGCCTATCTCAAAGAAAACGGCCGCGCAAATCTCTATTACGGAGATTCTCCAGGGCACGGAAACCCGCTCCAAATTGCCAAAGAATGCGGCATCGCCGAGGCGGCTGAGCGGCTCCGCATACCGCTTGCCGATTTTACACAGGGAAAAACCGTTGATTTCCCGGACGGAAAACGCGCAAAATCGTTTGTCCTGTCAAACGGCGTCCTTGATTGCGACTGCATCATCAATCTATGCAAGATGAAAACGCACATGCTGGAACGCATTACCGGCGCGCAGAAAAACAGCTTTGGATGCGTGTTCGGCTTGAACAAAGGCGCCTCCCATGTCACCTATCCGAATGCATTTGATTTTGCGGAGATGCTGGCGGATCTGAACAGGCTTGTTCGCCCGCGCCTGCATATTCTGGACGGCGTCGTCGCCATGGAGGGCAACGGTCCGCAGTCCGGAACACCGAAGCAAATGGGCGTTATTCTGGCTTCAACCGACCCGGTCGCCTTAGACAGTCTGTTCGCCTCGCTCATCTGGCTTGACCCGTATCTGGTGCCGACCAACAAAATCGGAGAAAAGCGCGGCGTCGGCGTCTGCGACCCGTCAAAAATCACGGTCGTAACGCCGAATGGCCGCCTCACCGTTCCCGATGCGCAAAAAGCATACGGCAGCAAAAGCTTTGACGTGTACCGCGGGCCGGAGGACAAGGGAGAAATCCGGCAGCTTCGCCTGTTTCATAAGCTGCTCCGCCGCAAACCCAAAATCGACCCGAAGCTTTGCGTGCGCTGCGGCATATGCGTGCAAAGCTGTCCCGTCAAGGGCGGCGCGCTGCATCTGATCGAGGGCAAAAAAACACCGGTCTATGACTATGACAAATGCATCGGATGCTACTGCTGTCAGGAAATGTGCCCGAAGCGCGCGATTTACAGCTATCAAAACCCGATCGGTAAAATCGGCAGCATAAAATTCAAAATTTAACCCGATACGCAGTGTCGAAAACGGCTTTTCAGACCGGCGGCAAAAGCTTTTTTGTCTTCAAGCGGAACCCGGAGACTTTCGCCGCTGCAAAACGCCCACGAAATTCTTTTTTTGCGAATTTCGTGGGCGTTTTGCAGCGTTTTCAATTTACAACAAATTTATTGCGATCCCGCTTCGGATGAAAATCCGCCGAGGCGGCCGAAATCCGCCGTCAACCGGTACAGCTTTTTCGCAAGCGCCTCGGACGGCAGCCGCGTCATACGCCATGTCCAGTTGCCGGAGGCGGTGGAGGGCGTATTCATCCGCGCCTCGCTGCCGAGCCCCAAAAGATCCTGCATGGTATAAATCGCGGTATCCGCAATTGTTCCGGCTGCGCCGCGTATCATACCGAAAGCATATCCCTCGCGTCGGTTCAGACCGAGATACCGCTTGGCATAAGCCACATCCTCAGGCGCCGCCGTTTGCATCCATCCCTCGGCGGTATCATTATCATGCGTTCCGACATAGACCACCGAATTTCTGTCCGCATACGTATGCGGCAGATAGTTGGATTCCTCGCGGCTGTCGAAAGCGAACTGAAGCACCTTCATGCCCGGATAGCCGCACGCATGCAGAAGATACGCCACTTCCGGCGTAATGTATCCGAGATCCTCGGCGATAATCCGCAGTTCCCCAATATTTTTGCGTATGGCGCGAAAGAGCGCCGTACCCGGCCCTTTTTGCCAGCTTCCCCACACCGCCGTCGGACTGTCCGCCTCAATCGCATAAAACGATTCAAAACCTCGGAAATGGTCGATGCGGATCACGTCGTAAAATTCAGCCTGCCGCTGCATACGGCGGCACCAGAAGTCATACCCGTGTGCGCGCTGATAGCTCCAGTTGTAAATCGGGTTGCCCCAAAGCTGACCGTCCGCCGAAAAGGCGTCAGGCGGACAGCCCGCGACCAGCCGGGGACTCAGATTTTCATCCAGCAAAAATTCCCGCGGATTGGCCCACACGTCCGAACTGTCGCGCGAAACATAGATCGGCAGGTCACCGATGATAGAAATTCCCTTTTCATGGGCATAGGCGCGGAGCGCGTCCCACTGAAGAGAAAACATATATTGCAGAAATTTATAAAACCCGACATCAAGCCCCAGACGCCGCTTTGCGCGCTCCAGCGCGCCGCGGCGCCGGAATTTCAGTCCGTCGCTCCATTTTTCAAACGGCGCGCCGCCGTTTTCATCCTTGATCGCCATAAACAGCGCATAGGAATCAAGCCATGCGCTCTGACGGCGGCAAAATTCCAAAAACTCGCCGGGCAGCCGCTCGGCAAACCGCTCATAGGCGCGGCGCAAAAGCGGAAACCGCACCTCGTATTGCCGGGCAAAATCCACAGCCGCCGGATTCTCTCCAAAATTTACCGCCGCCAGTTCCGCGCGGGTCAAAAGTCCATCTTTGCGCAGCAAATCCAAATCAATGAAATACGGATTGCCCGCAAAGGAAGAAAAGGATTGATAGGGCGAATCCCCGTAACCGGTCGGGCCGACCGGCAAAATCTGCCAGTACCGCTGCCCCGCGCTGTGCAAAAAATCCACAAACGCATAGGCCGCGCGGCCAAACGTCCCTATACCGTACGGCGAGGGAAGCGAAGAAATGTGCAAAAGCACGCCGCTGCTTCTCATCGAATGTTGTCACCTCAATATAGCAAAATAGAACTCAGCCTTTCACAGCGCCCGCCATGATGCCCTTGATGATGTGCTTTTGACAGGTAAAGTAAAAAATAATGATCGGGATGATGGAGAGCACGATCAACGCCATGATGGCGCCGATATCGGTCTGACCGTAGCTGCCGTTCAAATATTGAATGTGAATCGGAATCGTCCGGTAATATTTAATATCCAGAACCAGATACGGCAGGAGATAGTCGTTCCAGATCCACATAGTCTCCAGAATGCACACCGAAATCAGCGTCGGCTTCATAATCGGGAGCACGATGCCGAAAAACGTGCGCAGCGGACCGCAGCCGTCAATATTCGCCGCCTCCTCAATCTCAAGCGGAATGCTTTTGACAAAGCCGCAGAACATGAACACAGCAAGACCCGCGCCGAATCCGAGATAAATCACGATGATACCGACCGGATTATTCAGTCTCAGCGTGTCAGCCGTTTTAGACAGCGTATACATCACCATCTGAAACGGAACGATCATGGAAAAGACGCAAAAATAGTATATACCACGGCAAATCTTGTTGTCAACCCGGGTAATATACCACGCGCACATCGAGGTAAAAAACAGAATGGCAAGCGTGGCAAACACCGTAATGAACACGCTGTATAAAGCGGAAAGATAAAACGGATAATTGCCGAAAGTCATGCCTTTTTCGTAGTTCCCGATCCCGAAGAAAGACTGCGCGTTCGGGAAAGTAAAGGGAGACGCGCTGATCGCCGTTTTGACTTTAAAGGAGTTCATCAGCACAATGAAGATCGGCGCAATGTATACAATCGAAATTGCAGACATCAAAACCGTAAGCAACGTTTTGGAAATTCGCGCTCTGCGTCCCATTACTGCTGCACCTCCTTGCGGCGGGTGAAATAAAGCTGCGCCAGCGCAATAACCGCCACCAGCACAAAGAAAATCACAGCCTTTGCCTGTCCCACACCGCGCGTATTAGCATTCTGGTAGAAGGTATTATAAATATTGAGCGCCAGCATCTCGGTCTGATAGACCGTGTTTCCGGCCGCGCCGACCACACCGGGCTCGCCGCCGGTCAGCGCAAGGTTCTGGTCGAACAGTTTAAATGAGTTGGTCAGCGTAAGGAATGTACAAATGGTGATGGAGGGCATCATCATCGGCAGCGTCACACGCCGCAAAATCTGCCCTTTGGTCGCGCCGTCCACGCGCGCCGCTTCATACAAAGATTCCGGAATGCTGTTCAGCCCCGATATATAAATAATCATCATATATCCGATTTGCTGCCAGCACATCAAAATAATCAGTCCCCAGAAGCCGTAAGTGGAATCCAGTTTAATCGTTGTCCCGTAGTTTTGCAAAATGCCGTTAAAAATCAGCTGCCAGATGTAACCGAGGATAACGCCGCCGATCAGATTGGGCATAAAAAATACGGTTCGAAACAAATTCGCGCCCCGAATCCCGCTTGTCAGCACATACGCGACAGCGAAGGCCAGCACATTGATAAACAGCACCGATACCACCGTAAAGACCGCCGTAAACCAGAACGCATGCAGAAATCCGGGATCGGAAAAAGCGCGGATGTAATTGCGAATACCGATGAAGGTCGCATCACTTGTCGTTTTAAACGAGCAAAACGACAGATAAATGCCGCGCAAAAAAGGGTATACGAATCCGATGATAAAGGCGGCCAACGTAGGCAGCACAAAGATCGGAAAATAATAGCTCAGTTGTTTTTTGTTCATACTCATCGCCTCCTGTGCGCGATATAACGAAAAGCGGGATGTCCCTGCCCTTTGAAAGGCAGCGCGTGGTTCCCGGCATGGCTATGTTCATGCCGAAATGCAAAAGCAGGTTCTGCTACAAGCGCAAAACCGTCCGTATTCAAGGGATAAAGGCGAAGCCGCCCTGTTTGATCGCAGGAAAAAACGTTTTTTCGGCGATGCGGCACGTTATGGACGCTTCCCGGACGTAATTTTTGTATTGACATCCGATTTTAGCGGGCATTCACAGAACCTTTTCGCGGTACTTGCAGGTTCGCGCCCGATTTGAGCGCATACTCACACCTATAATGTGTTTTCAAGGCGGCATCATGTCCGCCTTGAAAACACTCGTTTTTTATAATTTTCGCCTTACATATTTTTACTTTTTCAACAGTCCGTAAAAACAGAGCCGCCCCTTGTTTTATAACTTTACAAATCCCTTACGGATTGGCCGCCGCATATTCGGACTTCCAGCCGTCTACAAACGCTTTCACAACCGCATCCCATTTACCGGTACCGGCTGCATACTGCGTCAGCGCGGTGCCGACGCCGTTTTTCCAGGACTCGGAGGGAATTGATGAGAAGTTCCAGGAAACCGAAGTTTTCCCTTCGCTGATATAATTATTCGCAATGGTTACGAGCGGGTTGTGCGCCGTCTTTGCCATCTTGAACGGAGCGACAAAGCCCATGTCGTCCGCAAGCGCCGACGTTCCGGTTTCGCTCGTGACTACCCAATGGAGAAAATCAAGCGTAGCTTTAATATCCACTTCGCTGGCCTTGGAATTCACGCACCAGTAGTTTTCGGATCCGGTGCAAAGACCCTGGTTTTCCTCGCCCTCGACGCCGATATAAATCGGAAGCATACCAAATTCATCATCGCTGAGACCTACGCCGCCTGCATCTTTGGCAACCGCGCTGTATGCCCATGTGCCGTTCTGATAAAATACGGCGCGGCCGGTCTTAAACTCGGTCTCGGCATCCGTACCGGTCTTTCCGGACAATACGGTCGGCGAGCAGGTCGCATTGTTGATATACAGATCCCAGATCGCCTTGTAATTATCCAAATAAAGTCCCTCAATTGCCTCAGTCGATCCGATCCCCTTATCCTTATACTCATAATAGATCGGCATATTGGCCAGGTGCGTCTTGTAACGCCAGTCGGACGAAGAATCCATACCCGCCGATGTGAACGCGCCGTCAACGCCGAGCGCAGCCCGGTTTGCCTGAATCTCTTCGGCAACCGTCTTCAGCGCGTTAAAATTATTCAGTTCATCAATCGATTTCACCGTGGCGAAACTCGAAGCGAAATATTGATTCAACAGCGTCTTGTTGTAAATGATGCCGTATGTTTCAAGAACATAGGCAATGCCGTATACATGGTTTCCCTCGGTAAGCGCAAAATCCTCGCTGGTCAGTTCGCCGTACAGCGCGCTGCCCGACAGATCATAGCAGTAATCTTTCCAGCTGGCAAGTCCCACAGGACCGTTTACCTGGAAGAGCGTCGGCGCGTTATCCTTGTCCATTTCGGAAGTCAGCGTCTGCTCATACGTGTTCGACGCCGCGGTAACAACCGTCACCGGTACGCCGGTCTCCGCCGTATACGCCTTTGCCAGCGCCTGCCAGGCAGCATCCTGTTCAGGCTTGAAATTCAAATAATAAACCGAAGGCGTTTCGTCTTTTTTGCCGCAGGCCAGCGTCAGGGGAAGCAACATCAAAAGTACCAGTGTCAAAGCCAAAGTTTTTTTAAGCATGATAAATTCCTCCTAAAAATTGATTTGCACAACATAGTATGTCCGCAAACAAGATTTTACAGTCCCGCTATACGTTTATTTTACCATATATATGCAAATTTAGCAATATTTTTATATGTTATTTCATTTTATCGTATAGAATCAACAATGATTCCCGTCTTTCTGTTAAAAAAAGCGCCCATCAGAATGTTAAATTTTTGTCTATCTTGCCGTAAAGATTCATCATTCTGCATAAGATCGCATCTATACGCCCCATCATCGGAAAACTTTAACTTTCCCGGCGATCTGATTATACCGCTTTGTCGCATAAAAAAATCCACCCTGTTACAGGTGGATTTTTTACAAATCGCGCACAAATTATTCATTCATTTTTTGTTTCGGGAAACGCAGTTTCCAAAAGCTGATTCAAACGCGCATACTGTCCGGAAAGATAGAGCGCCGCGCAAAGCGTTTCAAAACCGGTGGCGGTGCGGTATTCAGCCCCGGAAGCGCTTTTCGGCGCCGAAAGATGCGGCGAGTTCCGTCCGCGGCGGAAAAAATCATGTTCCGCCTCCGTTAGCAGCGGTTCGATACGGTAAAACGCCGCGCTTTGATTTTTTGCGGTCACATAATCGTGAGAGGCCGCATTCAGCGCGCCGGTACGGGTCAATCCGCGGCGAAGCAGCCGTTCTCTTACCCAAAGCTCAAAAACACAATCTCCGAGATAGGCAAGCGCCGCGCCGTCCGCACATTTTAAAAGTTCCTGATTTTCCATACCTTACCTCTGAAAAAACCAAAATGCAAGCACGGCGGCGCCGAGAATGATGCGGTAAACGCCGAAAGCGGCAAAACTGTGTTTTTTCACAAAATCCATCAGAAAACGAATTGCCGCAACGGAAACGACAAAGGCCGTCGCGCAGCCGACCAGCAAAATCGTGATTTCTTTCGCGCCGAATACGGCGCTGCCGCCCGCGACATCTGCGGCAAAGCCGACGCATTTGAGCAGCGACGCGCCGAGCATAACCGGAACCGCCAAGAAAAATGAAAATTCAGCGGCCGCGCCCCTGGAAACCGAAAGCAGCGATGCGCCGAGAATCGTCGAACCCGAACGGGACGTGCCCGGAATCAGCGAGAGCACCTGAAAACAGCCGATCCCAAGCGCGGTTTTATACCCAATATCCTCCGGTCGCGTTATGCGGAACGATCGATTTTGATGCAGTCGCTCCATCAAAATAAACAAAACGCCGTACACCACAAGCGCCGACGCAACAACCGGCGAATTATAAAAATGCGCATTGAACCAATCGTCAAACAAAACGCCGACAACGGCGGCGGGCAGCGCGGCTGCCAGCACATGCATCCAAAGCCGCAAAGTATCCTTTTTCAAGCCCACGGAACCGAGACACAAAGCGGCGTTTCCGGCGTCTATATTTTTCCGAAATCCAAACGGATTCAGCCGCTTGAAATACAGTACGATCACGGCAAGAATCGATCCGAGCTGAATGACCACCTCAAACATCTCCCAAAACGCATCGCTCACGTCCAGGCGAATGAGGTCATTGAGCAAAATCATATGCCCGGTGCTTGAAACCGGGAGCCATTCGGTAATTCCCTGCACGATACCGACAAGGACAGTCTTAATAATCTCGATCAAAAACATGGTTCTTCCCCTCCGCGCAAAATATCGCCCGTCCGCACTTCAAACGGAACGTGCAGTTGAAAGATCATCGCCGGATGCGGCGCGCTGTCGATCGGATTTCCGCCAGCGTCAAGCAGCGTCTGCACGCGGAAAGCGCGCCCCGTGCGGCCGGGCGAAATCAGTTCGACCGGGTCCCCCCGGCAGACTTTATTGCGCTGTACGAACACGGCAAGACCGCTGTCCGCATCATAGGACAGCGCGGTCGCGATATACGCCTTTTCCCGGATATAACCCATGTTTTTGCAGACGCCGGCATCCGCGTCCGGGCGACCGAACCAGCAGCCGGTCGAATAATCGCGGTGACTTACGCTCTCAAGCTCGCGCCGCAGGGCCGGATCAGGGCGGTAAGCCGCACCGAGGTCAAAATAAGCGTCAAGCGCCATCCGGTATGCGTTGGTCACAACCGCCGTGTAATAGGCGCTTTTCATCCGTCCCTCGATTTTAAAGCTGGTAATGCCGGCTTCAACCAGTTCCGGAATATGCTCAATCATGCACATATCGCACGAACTCATGACAAAGGTCCCCGTAGCGTCCTCATACAGCCTCAGCGGTTGCTCCGGGCGTTTTTCCTCATACGCTTCAAGCGTGCGGTAATTCCACCGGCAGGGCTGCGCGCACGCGCCGTGATTGGCGTCCCGTCCGGTAAAATAATTGGAAAGCAGACAGCGCCCGCTGTAGGAAATACACATCGCGCCGTGTACAAAGCATTCGATTTCCATGTCATCGGGCGCGTTTTCGCAGATTTCACGCACCTCGGAGAGCGAAAGCTCCCGCGCGAGCACCACGCGGCGCGCGCCGAGCTGACGCCATGCCAGTACATCGGCAAGGCTCACCGCCGACGCCTGGGTGGACACATGCAGTTCAAGCTTCGGCGCGATCCGGCGCGCCAAAGCCAACACCCCGAGATCGCCGACAATCAACGCATCCACGCCGCAGTCCCGCGCAAACGCAAGATAAGCTTCCAGCGCCGAATACTCGGACGTGCGGGGCATGGTATTGACGGTAAGATACACGCGCACACCGTGCTCATGCGCATACGCCGCCGCCTGCGGCAGTTCCTCGTTTGTAAAATTTCCGGCGGCCGCGCGCATACCGAACGCGCTCCCCGCAAGATAAACCGCATCCGCACCGTAAAGCACAGCCGCCCTCAGTTTTTCAAAATTGCCTGCCGGAGCCAGCAATTCCGTTTTTTTCTTCATGCTGCGCCCTCTTTTCCATAATCATTTCATTTTCTACCATAATACATGATTCGGCCGTGCTTGTCAACGGATTGCGCACGTATTGCGCCGCTTTTTACAAAGCGACAAAGTTCCCCTCTCCATTGACAAGCGCCGAGAAATACGGTATCCTAAAGTCATCTGAAAATCAGGCCACTCTGCCTATCCGACTTCATATTGCGTTTCGGGGGATAAAGATGAACCGATATTTTGCCTGGTTCGGCCTTTCCGGTACGCTGGTGCTCACCCTGCTGCTGTCCCTCACAGCGCTCGTGCTCGCGCTTTGCTACCGTACAAAAGACCGCCTGCTGTGCGCCATAGGTATGCTGCTCTCTTCCGGCGGGGACATCGTTTTGGCCGGTCTTTTCGGCATTGCCGAACGTTTTCCCGGCATCTATTTTTATCTCGGCACCGGATTTTTCATTTTAGGGCATCTTCTCTATATCGCGGCCTACCGAGCGAAGACACGCGCGGCAGGCTGCCGGATATACAATCGCGGCTTTTGGTGCGGCGTAATTTTCACGGCCTTTGTATTTGCGTTTCTCACCGTCTATATGCTGAGCGCCAAAGTCTTTCCCGGCATACAAATGTATGGTCTCTGCCTCGTTTACACGATCATCATCGGCGCAAATCTATCTGTCATCTGGTCTTACGCATACACACGTCGCGGCATTCACATGCTCGCGGCGCTCGGCGTCCTGATTTTCTTTGTTTCCGACCTCATCATCGGCGCTGGCCGTCTCTGCGGCATCGAGCAGTTTGATTTTCTGATCTGGTGGCTCTATCCTATCGGTCAATTTCTGATGATTGTCTTTGCATGATCGAAATAAAAAACTGTTTACTTTTCGGTCGCAATATGCTATGATTAAAGTGTTTGCCGAAAGCCGCGCCGCTCCGTGTCGCGCGCCTTTTCAAATGGTATGGGTTATGCACGGGTATCAACTTCAAGTGAAAAACACCTGCCCAAAATTATATTGCGCACGACGGAAAAAGATTTTATAATTACAATATATAAAGAGATATAAAGAGGAACTGCGCGCGACGTTCGTCTGCGTATGTCAGATTCCCAAACGGATTTTAAATCATTCCAATAGAGATTATATTGAAAAAGGGGTTTCGATATGAAAACAACAGAGTTAATCCAAGCGATTGAAACCGGCAAACTGGACGCGGCGCTCGGCGCGCTGTACGGCGCCGGACTGGAGGCGCAAAAAGCGCGCTATATCCGCGCCATCCGGAATTTTGAAGAAAATTACGGTGTTGACCGTGATGCCGCGCTCTTCTCCGTACCGGGGCGGAGCGAAATTTCAGGCAACCACACCGACCACAATCACGGCTGTGTGCTGGCAGCCGCGATCGATCTGGACATTATCGCCGTCGCGGCCAAAAGCGAAAACGGCGTAGTTCGCCTGCGCAGCGAGGGATACAAAGAGGACCGCATGACGCTTGCCGAATGCAAGACGCCGAAAAAGGAATATTTTTTCAAATCCCGCGCGCTCATTGCGGGCATGGTACAGGGATTTGTCAACTACGGACACACATCGGGCGGCTTTGACGCCTTTACCACCAACAACGTACATAAAGGCTCCGGTCTCTCCTCTTCGGCCGCGTTTGAAGTCATGGTCGGCAATATCATCAATCATTTCTACAATGACGGACAGGTTCCGAACGCCGAGGTCGCGCGCATCGCGCAGTATTCCGAAAACGAGTATTTCGGCAAGCCCTGCGGACTGATGGATCAGACCGCATGCGCGGTCGGCGGCTTTGTCGCAATCGATTTCAAGGATCCGTCCGCGCCCGTGATCGAACCGCTCGCTTTCAATATGAATGAGGCGGGCTACAGCTTGTGCATCACCAATACCGGCGGAAACCACGCGGACTTGAATGATGATTACGCCTCGGTTCCGGCCGAGATGAAATCGGTCGCCGCGCATTTCGGCAAGGCGGCGCTCCGTGAAGTCTCCAAAGAAGAGATTATCCGTGCAATACCGGCGCTCCGCAAAATCGTCGGCGATCGCGCCGTTTTGCGCGCACTGCATTTTGAAAATGAAAATGAAAGAGTCGGCATGCAGAAGAAAGCGCTGCTTGAAGGCGATATTCACGCCTTTTTTGCCGGTGTCATTGCCTCTGGCAACTCCAGCTTCAAATATCTCCAAAATGTATATACCACGAAAAACGTCCGTGAACAGGGATTGTCCCTCGCTTTGTGCCTGAGCGAGGAGGCGCTTGCAGGCGCCGGCGCCTGCCGCGTACACGGCGGCGGCTTTGCCGGCACGATACAGGCGTTTGTTCCGCACAGCGCGGTCGCCGGCTATAAAGCTGTAATGGACGCGGCGTTCGGCGAGGGCGCGTGCGCTGTTCTCTCGATCCGGCCAGAGGGCGCGATCCGGGTATTCTGATTTCCGCCTTTCTCTATCGAAAAACCAAGGTTTTCCGACGATGGGGCGCGTTCACTCGCGTCGTCGCGCCGCCACAGCGGCGCTCGCGCGCCCGCAAGGTGTTTCCAAGGCGGTGCGTGTCCGCCTTTCTCCGTCGAAAAACCAAGGTTTTCCGACGATGGGGCGCGTTCACTCGCGTCGTTGCGCCGCCACAGCGGCACTCGCGCGCCCTCAAGGTGTTTCCAAGGCGGCGCGTGTCCGCCTTTCTCCGTCGAAAAACCAAGGTTTTCCGACGATAGGGCGCGTTCACTCGCGTCGTCGCGCTGCCACAGCGGCACTCGCGCGCCCGCAAGGTGTTTCCAAGGCGGCGCGTGTCCGCCTTGGAAACGTATTTTATTTTCAGTTTTTACTTTATCGACAAACTATGTCTCCCGACGGGAGACATGTTTACTTCTCCGGCCATTTCAAAAATCCGCTTCACGGCAAAAAATGGCTCAGAACACGGAGGAACTTATGAACAATCTGTCCCTGTGCACGCTGTATTCCGGTTCCAAGGGCAATTGCATCCATATCCGGGCAGGCGAGGATGAAATTCTGATCGACGCCGGACGCAGTCTGCGCGCATTGGCTTCCGGCCTTTGCGCCGTCGGCAGCGATCTGTCCCGCATTCGCGCGATTTTTATCACCCATGAGCACAGCGACCATATCAGCGCGCTTGAAATGCTCTGCAAACGATACAAAATTCCCGTACATATGACCTCCGTATCCGCGGCAAGACTGCTGAAAAGCACGGTTTACATCCGGCAGAATTTGGTGGAGCATGCCCCGCTTTTTTCGGCCGATGCCGGTGCGCTGCATATCTCCTCTTTCCGCACGCCGCACGACAGCGAAATGAGCGTAGGCTACACGGTACATCTGCCGGACGGCCGCAAAATCGGCATTGCGACCGACATCGGCCGCATCACAGACGAAATCCGTGAAAATCTGCTCGGCTCGGAAACGGTTGTCATCGAATCGAACCACGACCGGGACATGCTCGAAAGCGGCCCTTATCCCGCCTGGTTGAAGCAGAGAATCCGTTCGGCCACGGGGCATTTATCCAATGACGAATGCAGCGCATTTCTCCCCGAACTCATCGAAAAGGGCACGCGGAATATCCTGCTCGCCCACCTGAGCGCGGAAAACAACACGCCCGAAACGGCGCTCGCCTGCGCGCGCCGAAGCTGCCCGAACTCAAAAATTTTAGCCGCGTGCGAGTCCGCGCCGACAAAACTGCTGTAATGTTTAAAATTACGATCATTTCAGTCGGCGCGCTCAAAGAGCGGTATTTTGCCGAAGCGGTCGCCGAATACGAAAAACGCTGCTCGGCCTATGCGAAAATCGTCAATATCAACCTTCGCGAAGAAACGCTGGGCGCGGGACACACGGGCGATATTGAAACCGCGCTTTCGCGAGAAAGCATGCACATTCTCGAAAATCTGCCGCCCCGCGCATATAAGATCGCGCTCTGCGTAGAGGGAAAATCCCTTACAAGCGAACAGTTCGCCTCGCTCTGCGAAAAGGCGAAAAACGAGCGGGGCGAGCTTTGTTTTGTGATCGGATCGTCGCACGGACTTGACGAATCGGTCAAGGCGGCCTGCGATTTCCGGCTTTCGGTATCGGCGCTGACCTTTCCGCACCGGTTGATGCGCGTCATCCTGACCGAAGCGCTCTACCGCGCGCTTTCCATTTCCGCAGGCGGAAAATACCACAAATAAAAACGCAGGACCGATCTGCCAAAGGCGCGCGTAGACAATCCCCGAAGCCGGCCGGCGCAAAAGTCAAGGGGGTGTCGGCGGCAGGTAATATGCGCTTATATTTGCGCTAAGCTGCGACGCGGAAGCGGGCTTTTCCTTCTTCCCCCGCGGCAGCCGCATAAATAATTAACCTTATGTTCAAAGGCGGTGATCTTTATGGAATATACAGCCGACGTCGGCGTCATCGGCGCGGGGCACGCGGGCATTGAGGCCGCGCTGGCCTGCGCGCGGCTCGGCCTCGATACGGTACTTTTCACAATCAATCTCGACTCGGTCGGCAACCTGCCCTGCAATCCCTCTATCGGCGGCACCGGCAAGGGTCACCTTGTCTTTGAAATCGACGCGCTCGGCGGCGAAATGGGACGGGCGGCCGACCGCGTGACGATGCAAAGCCGCACGCTCAATCTCGGTAAAGGCGCGGCCGTGCATTCCAAGCGCATTCAGGCAGACCGCATAAAATACCGCGCGCTGATGAAGCACACGCTTGAAACTACCGAAAATCTCCGGCTCATTCAGGCGGAAATCACCGCTGTTCAAACCACTGAAGAGGGCGAACGCCCCAAGGTCTCGGCGCTTGTCACCGCGCTCGGCGAGGTCTGGCATGTGCGCGCCGCCGTCGTCTGCACGGGCACCTATCTGCACAGCGCGGTATTTGTGGGCGACCGCACCTATCCGAGCGGCCCGGACGGTCTGATGGCCGCTGTGGGTCTCTCCGATTCGCTGCGCGCGCTCGGCATTCGCCTGATGCGCTTTAAGACCGGCACGCCCGCGCGCGTCAACCGATCAAGCATTGATTTTTCCGCGCTGCAAGTTCAACCGGGCGAAACGCCTGCCGTCCCGTTTTCCGTGGATACTGACCCGCACTTTCTCGACGAAAAGACGCAGACGCCCTGCCATATCGTCTATACCAACGAAAACACGCATGCGGTCATCCGGCAGAATATTCACCGCAGCGCCATGTATTCGGGCAAGATTCACGGAACCGGCCCGCGCTATTGCCCCTCGATAGAGGACAAAATCGTTCGATTTGCCGACAAAGAGCGCCATCAGCTTTTTGTGGAACCGATGGGCGAGGATACCGAGGAAATGTACATCCAGGGTTTTTCCACCTCCATGCCGACCGACGTGCAGCACCGAATGCTGCATACGCTTCCCGGCTTTGAGCATGCGCAGATCATGCGCTACGCCTACGCGATTGAATACGACTGCACCGATCCCACAGAGCTATACCCCACGCTTGAATTTAAAAAAATAAACGGCCTGTACGGCGCCGGCCAATTCAACGGAACCTCCGGTTATGAGGAAGCCGCGGCGCAGGGACTCGTCGCCGGAGTCAACGCCGCCATGAAGCTGCAGGGCAGAGAGCCGCTTGTGCTTTCCCGCGCCTCCTCCTATATCGGCACGCTGATCGACGATCTGGTGACCAAGGGCACAAACGAGCCCTATCGAATCATGACCTCGCGCAGCGAATATCGCCTTTTGCTCCGGCAGGACAACGCCGACGAGCGGCTGACCCCCTACGGATACCGCATAGGGCTGATTGACGACGCGCATTACGCGCGCTTTCAGGAAAAGCAGCGCTTGATTGAAACGGAAATCGAGCGCATCGAGCGCACCGTCATTCCGCCCTCAAAAGAAACCAATCAGCTGCTGATCGAACTCGGTTCTGCGCCCATTCAAAGCGGCATGCATCTGTGCGATCTTTTGCGCCGCCCCGAACTCACCTATGAAAAGCTGGCGCCGATCGACGCGGCGCGCCCCGTCCTGCCGTATGCTGTCGCCTCCGGCGCGGAAATCCGCGTAAAATACGACGGCTATATCCGCCGGGAACTGGCCGAGGTCAAAAAGCTGCAAAAACTGGAAGAAAAGCTTCTGCCCGAAGACGTCAACTATTCCGAGATCGGCGGATTGCGCATCGAAGCGCGGCAAAAACTCGAAAAAATCCGTCCGCGCTCGCTCGGACAGGCGATGCGGATTTCCGGTGTAAATCCGGCCGACATTTCAGTGCTGATCATTTGGCTTCACGGAAAGGAGCAGATATGAGCATACGCACGCTGTCCCAAACGGAATTTGCCGCGGAATATACGCGCATCCTCACGGAAAACGGTCTTGCCGAGTTTGCGGCCGATGCGCTTGCGGAAAAATTCTATGGGCTGACCGAATTTCTGCTTGAAAAAAATGCGGTCATGAATCTGACCGCCATCACCTCGCCCTCCGAGATCATTCTCAAGCATTATGCGGACAGCCTTGCGGCGGCAAAGTATATTCCGTGTGGAAAAACGCTCGCGGACGTCGGCTGCGGCGCCGGATTCCCGGCTTTGCCGCTGGCAATCGCGCGCCCCGACCTGCATATCTTGGCGCTCGATGCAACCGCCAAAAAAATAGACTTTGTACGCGCCGCCGCAGAGCGCTTAACGCTCTCCAATCTATCGGCCGCAGCCGGCCGCGCGGAGGATTTCGGCGCGGGTATGCTGCGCGGGAAATACGATTATGTCACGGCGCGTGCCGTTGCCCGCCTCAATATTTTATGTGAGTGCTGCATTCCGCTTTTGAAAATCGGCGGCGTATTTTTGACGATGAAAGCAAAAACCGGCGCCGAAGAACTGATTGAGGCGAAAAATGCAATAGCCGCGCTTCGCGCAAAAATTTTGTTTTCCAAGCAATTTTCACTAACAGATACAAAAAGCCCTGAGCCTCCCCTCTGCCGAATGATTGCGGGCATTGAAAAATGCGGGGAAACCGAAAAAATTTATCCAAGGAATTATGCACAAATCAAGAAAAAGCCGCTCTAAGCTGCGGCTTTTTTCTGTTTTTCCCATCCCCGCATACGGCGGCGCGCGGAAATCGCGCCTTTTTCGTCACAGAAGGTGTGGAAATACCGCCGCAAATTAATTTTTTATTTCCCACACGATTTGTTGTAGGATTTTCTTACCGACTTTTTGAAAGGAAATCTGAAAATGAACGTTTTGCAAAACATGCTGCCCAAACTGAATTTTAAAAACTGCGAGGATCAAAGCCCGTGCGACAGAGTACATAAAATCCCGGTATGCCGAATCCTGCCCAATCCGGCGCAGCCGCGAAAATATTTCGACAACAACGAAACGCTTCGCCTTGCGGACAGTATTCGCCGCCACGGTATTCTTCAGCCGCTCTGCGTCCGAAAGCCTGTTTCTGCGGGCGACCTCAGCGAATACAGCGGTATTTATGAACTGATTTCGGGAGAACGAAGACTTCGCGCCGCAAAGCTGATCGGCCTTTCCGAAGTGCCCTGCATCATTATCGAAGCGGACAGTCTGCGCTCGGCCGAGCTTGCCATCATCGAAAACCTCCAGCGCGAGGATCTGAGCATGTTTGAGGAAGCCTCCGCAATTGCCGCGCTCATCAATCTCTACGGGCTGACGCAGGAAGAAGTGGCCGCAAAGCTGTCGGCCAGCCAATCCTATGTAGCCAATAAGCTGCGGCTTCTGCGCTTCAGCGACGCGGAACAAAAATTGATCCTTGAAAAAAGACTGACCGAACGGCACGCGCGGGCGCTTTTGCGCATACAGGAGGAAAAAGAACGCTGCGCGGCGCTGGAAACGATCATAGAGCGGGGATTCAACGTTGCGGAAACCGAAGAATACATATCCCGACTGCTTGACACCGAAAAAAAGGAAAAAGCGCCTGTAAAAAAGCGCATTGCCATGGTACGCGACGTCCGGATTTTTTACAATACCATCGACCGCGCGGTGGATATTATGAACCGTGCGGGGATCGACGCAAAAACGCAAAAACGCGATCTGGGCGATACCTGGGAGGTCACCATTCGCATTCCGAAAGCAAACGAAGCGTAAGCCGCATTAAGTCGTCCGTTCTCTTTTCTGCTGAAAATTTTGTGTGAAAAATGAAATCCCGCATATGCCGAAACTCTCTGCCCTTATACAGAGAAAACGGATACGTCAGCGGCAAGATCTCATAAAATATTTTTTTCGTTTTGTATCACCCTATTTTGAATACGCGCATCGGATAAAAGTCGAACCGCCCCCGAGGTATTCCGCAAACCGGAACCCGCGGGGGCGGTACTGTATTATTTTTCTAAAAACGAACTGTGTAAATCAATAGCAGATCTTTCCGGGGTTCAGAATCGTCTCCGGATCAAAGGCCGCTTTGATTCCCTGCATCAGTTGAATCTGTCCGTCGCCGTACTGTGCCTGCATATACTGCTTTTTCGCATAGCCGATTCCGTGCTCGCCGGAAACCAGACCGCCGAGTTGCTCGGCCTTTTTATACATTTTATCGAAACAGCTTGAAAGCGTCTTTTCCCACGATTTGTCATCCAGCGCGTCGCGGCAGATATAGACATGCAGATTGCCGTCGCCCGCATGACCGAAGCTCGGAATGCGCACCCCCTCTTCCTCTGCAAGAAGATGCGTATATTTGATAAATTCGTCTACCGAACTGCGCGGTACAACAACATCGCACTCATCCATTTCGGTTGTGGAAGCTTTGATTGCCTCCAAAAACGCGCCGCGCGCGTTCCAAACGGATTTTTTGCGCTCCTCCGTGTCTACGATATAGGCGTCCAGCGCGCCGAGAGACAGGCAAAGATCAGCGACCGTGCGCATATCATGCTCAACCTGCTCGTCGGTGTTGCCGTCAAAGGTCAGGAGAATATAGGCGTCGTTTTTGCTGTCGGGGAACTTTTTGCCGAGATAATCCTCGGAAAAGAGAATGGTATCGCGCGACATATATTCAATGGCCGTCGGAATGACCTTGGAGCGGATAATCTGCGGAACCGCCTCAAGCGCGCTCTTCATATCCGCAAAAGGCACAAGCAGACTGATCGACGTCTTCGGCAGCGGAAGCAGCCGGAGCACCGCCTCGGTAATAATCGCAAGCGTTCCCTCCGAGCCGACCACCAGATCCTTTAAGCTGTACCCCGAACTGTTTTTCACGACCTTGCCGCCAAGCTGTATGATTTCGCCGTTTGGCAGCACAACCGTGAGCGCGCGCACATAATCGCGCGTCACGCCGTATTTCACCGCGCGCATACCGCCCGCGTTGGTCGAAATATTTCCGCCGATCGTCGCGGATTTTTCACCCGGATCGGGCGGATAGAAGAAATCGCGCGCCTCGACATACGCCGAAAGCTCCATGAGCAGTACGCCCGGCTGCACGGTCACGGTCAAATTGTCCTCGTCCAAATCGAGAATTTTATTCATCTGCGTGGTTTCGAGCAGAATGCCGCCGCACACAGGCACAGCGGAACCGACAAGCCCCGTTCCGCTTCCGCGCACGGTAACCGGAATTTTGCGCGCATACGCATGTTTCATGACCGCGGACACTTCCTCAGTCGAACGGACGCGCACCAGCGCCTCCGGCATACAGTGTACGCCGCCGAGTTCGTCATGGCTGTAATCGGGACTGATCTCGCCGCCGACAAGCACATGCTCCGCGCCGACGATTTTTTTCAGCGCCTCCGCATCGGAGGCCGTAAACTTGTTATACATTGTTCTGCGCCTCCTTTACCCTTGCGAGCAGCATCGGGAGAATCTCACCGACATCCCCGACAATGCCGTAATGCGCCACGTCAAAAATCGGAGCGTCCTTGTCCGAGTTTACAGCGACAATGCAGTCCGAGGACTTCATGCCCGCCGTAAACTGAACCGCGCCCGAAATGCCGAGACAGAGAATAAATTTCGGTTTTACGGTTCGCCCCGAAAGGCCGATCTGATGCTTCGCATCCATGCGGTTGGCCTCGACAAGCGGCCGCGTACAGGCCAGAACACCGCCGAGCGCCTCGGCAAGCGCGCCGGCCGTTTCAATCAGCGCGTCGCTGCTCGCGCCGCGTCCCACGGCGACGATAATGTCCGCCTCGGAGATGTCCACATCTTTCGGTTTCTCGGTTTTTTCAAGAACCTCGACCCGGCTTTTCGTCAACGCAGGCGTAACCGGCATGAGCACAATTTCGCCCTGCTCCTCCGCCATCGGCGCAGGCTCGTCAAACACCTTGTAGCGCACCGTGCAGAACTGCGGACGGTGATCGGGTGAAATGATCTGCGCCATGATGTTGCCGCCGAACGCCGGACGAATCTGCACGAGATCGGTATTCGGCTTCATTTCAAGCACCGTGCAGTCGGCCGTAAGCCCAGCACGGCAGCGCGCCGCAACACGGGGCGCAAGCTGACGGCCGAGATTGGTCGCGCCGATCAGAATGCTGGACGGCTTGACCTTGTCGATAAAATCACAGAACGCGGCCGTATACGGCTCAATCCGGAAATCAGCAAACGCCGGATCGTCATACACATAAATCCGATCCACACCGTAGTGCAGAAGCCGCTTGGCGCAAGCCTCCGCGCCGCTGCCGATCAGCAGCGCATAAACCGGATGGCCGGTAACCGCGGCAAGCTCTTTGGCCTTGCCGATCAATTCATAGCTGACCCGATGGATTTCTTTTCCCGCATGGTCTATGTAGACGCAAACGCCGTTCCATGCCGATTTATCAATGCCGACCTTTTGCTCCTCGACAAATTCAATAACGCCCGCCGGGCCTTTTTTCACGCACATCTTGCACATCTTGCAGGCGGCGCTGATCTCAAGACCCCGGTCGCCGTAGCTGATTGCGCCAAACGGGCAAATCCGGATCAATTCCTTTGCAATATCAGCGTCAACACGCGCCTGATTGACCTTAAGCTGTCCCATCTCGCGCCTCCTTACACCAGTCTCCGCGCCGCAAGCAGCGCAAAGATACCCGCCGCCTGCTCGGATGCGGTTCCGGTAATACTATGCTTTTCGGTATTCTTTTCGGGCGGGAAAATCCGCTCGACCTGTGTCGCCGAGCCGCTCTGGCCGTAATGAGACGCGTCCTGATCGGCAAATTCCGCAAAGGTCACCATGCGAACCTGCTCGTCCGTCACGGTCTTTTTCACCTTATAGGAAGGCAGGCGCGGGGAGTTGACATCGCTGTCCACGCAAAGCAGGCAGGGCATCTCCATGCGCTCGCGGATCACCTTATTATCCAGGCTGACCGTGATATAAACGCAGCCGTCCCGAACATCGTCTATCGAAAGGACATTCGCCGCGTGCGGAATTTTCAGATATTCCGCAAGTTCCGCGCCGACCTGCGCCGTATCGCCGTCGGTGGTCTGCTTGCCGCACAGAATCAAGTCAAACTTACCGATTTTCTGCACCCCCTGCGAAAGCGTATACGCGGTCGCCAGTACATCCGCGCCCGCGAACTTGCGGTCGGTCAGGACCGTTCCGCGCGCCGCGCCCATGCAGACCGACTCCACAATTACCGCCTTCGCCTGCGGCGGTCCCATCGTAATCGTTTCCACTTCTCCGCCGTATTTTTCTTTCAGAGCAACCGCCATCTCAATCCCGTACAAATCATACGGATTCATTTTGCTGGCGACGCCGTCGCGTTTAAGAACACCCGTAACCGGATCCACTTCTACGTTGCTCGATCCGGGCACCTGCTTAATGCATACGAGTATGTTCATGTAACGCACCTCCTTGTTAAAAATCGAACGCTCCGTCAAAATGCTTAAACGAAAGCGCATACAAAAAACTTACCTATTTAGTATACCAGATATTTTTGCCATTTGCAAGCTATTTTCCCATATTCATTGGTTAAATTGTACAGTTTTTAAAACTGTTTTCGTTAAAAATACTACAATGATTTGAAAAAGATTTACGCTTTGCTATTGACAAAAAATAGACAAAGCTGTATACTTGAACTGTCTCAAATGATACAGTATTGGAGTGTGAGACTATGGAGCTTGCACAAGAGGAAAAAATCGCATTTTCCAAAGCCTTAGAAAAAGTTTTCGGAGAAGCGGCCGCGTCGGGCGGTTTTGCCGAAAAAACGCTTACGGGCGGACGATTGTCCGCTATCGAATTTTCCGCCGGGCAAACCGTTTCTAAAGACCAAGGCGCCGCGCCCGCGCTCGGCTTTATCGTGCGCGGCGGGGCCGAAGTTGTCCGATGCCGTGCAGGCGGCGAAGTGTTTTTGCGCAGAATCAACGCGGGCGACGCATTCGGCGCGGCGCGCCTCTTTTCAGACGATACAGACTGCGTAACCTGTATACGCGCATACTGCGAACCTACCCGCGTGCTCTTCATGCCGCAGGCGCTGGCCGAGGATATGATGCTGACCTATCCGCACGCCGCACTGGGATACATCCGGTTTTTATCCGAAAAGATCCGGTTTCTCAATCGCAAAATGGCCGCTTTTACCGCCGACGGCGCAGCCGCAAAGCTCGCCGCGTACATCCGGCGCGAAGCGGATGAAAACGGCATATTTGTACCCGATATGCCTTACCGCAGACTGGCCGACGCGCTCGGACTCGGACACGCCTCGCTCTACCGCGCGCTTGACACGCTGGAAAAATCCGGCGCGATCAAAAAAGAACAAAAAATAATTTATATATCGGACTGCGACATTCTGTCACAGTTCTAAAGGAGAATTTTTATGAAAAAGCTTGTATCCGTATTTTGTATTTTCGCCCTGCTCTTCTCGCTCGCCGCATGCGGCGAGTCGAAAGAACCAAAGATGAGCGACGAAACCGACGCATCCGCGCAGAGTTCCGAGAACTCGTCTGCTCCCACGCAAACCGAGAACACCGCCGACACCGAAACGCCGCAAAGCAGCATAACAACCGAGGCACCGGCGCCGACCCAGCCGACCGAAATGAAAGTCGCCGCCCTGAAAGGGCCTACAGGCATGGGGCTTGCCAAGCTGATGCAGGACAGCGCGGACGGAAAGACCCAAAACATCTACACCTTTGAATTGATGAGCGATCCGACCACCGTAAGCGCCGCCGTCATCAAGGGCGAGGTGGACGTGGCCTGCGTCCCCGTCAATCTTGCGAGCGTACTCTATTCCAAGACCAAGGGCGACTATATCTGTCTTGCGCTCAACACGCTCGGCGTACTGCACATTCTTGAAAACGGCGATACGGTGCAGAGTATCGAAGACTTGGCCGGCAAAACGCTCTATGCAACCGGTCAGGGCTCCACGCCCGAATATATTCTCAATTACATCCTTGAGAAAAACGGAATCGCCGATAAAGTAACCGTCGAATACAAAACCGAGCACAGTGAGCTTGCCGCGCTTTTGGCCTCCGGTTCGGTAACGCTCGGTATGCTTCCCGAACCGAACGTCAGCAGCGCGATGGTACAGAACAGCGCTTTGCGTCCGGCGCTGGATCTCACGGCGGAATGGGACAAAATCTGCGACACCAGCGCGGTACAGGGCTGCGTAATCATTAAGAAAAATTTTGCTGAAAATAACCCGGACGCCGTCGCGGCCTTTATGGAAGATTATGCAGCGAGCGTCGTCTTCTGCAACGAATCCACAGACGAAGCGGCCGCACTGTGCGAAACCTACGGCATCGTCCCCAAAGCGGCAATCGCAAAAAAGGCGTATCCGAACTGCAACATCGTATTTATTACCGGAGAAGAAATGAAAGCATCGCTTTCCGCTTTCCTCCAAGTACTCTTTGAAGCCAATCCGGCCTCGGTCGGCGGCACTCTGCCCGATGATGACTTCTATTACGCCGCGCAATAAAATCAAGCGTCTGCTCGGTCATATCGGCGTACTGCTTTTCTGGCTTGCCGTATGGCAGACGGCCGCGCTGCTTGTCGGGCGCGAGGTCGTACTGCCGCAGCCGTCAGCGGTACTCCATAGGCTGGCCGCGCTTGCGCAGACCGCCGCGTTTTACCGCGCGCTCACAGGCTCGCTGGTTCGGATTACGCTCGGCTATATTGCGGGGCTCGCCGCAGGCATTCTGACCGGAACACTGATGTACTTTTTCAAGCCCGCGCGCGCGCTGCTCGCCCCGGTTTTAACCGTCGTGCGCAGTACGCCTGTCGTTTCTTTTATTCTGCTTGCGCTGGTACTGCTTCAAAACGCGCTGATCCCGATTTTCATTACGTTTCTGATGGTATGGCCGATTTTGTCCGAGACCGCGTTTTCGGCGTTTTCTTCGGTGGACGGCGCGCTGCTCGAAATGACCGACATGTACGGTATTTCCGGCGTTTCCCGCCTCCGCGCGCTCTATATTCCGTCCGCGCTGCCGCACCTGCAGAGCAGCGCGCTGACCGCGCTCGGCCTCTCCTGGAAATCGGGCGTCGCCGCCGAAGTGCTTTGCTCTCCGCGCGACTCCATCGGCCGGTTCCTGCGTGAATCGCAGATTTACCTTGAAACCGCCGATCTGCTCGCCTATACGGTACTCGTCGTTGTTCTGAGCCTTTTGCTCGAAAAGCTGATGAAAAAACTTTTACGCCGCGCGGGAGGGAAAAAGCATGGACATTCTGTTTGAAAATGTATCCAAGGCATACGGAAAGCCAGTGCTGGAAAACCGCACACTCCGCTTTCCCGACGGAAAAATCACCGCGCTGCTCGGAGAAAGCGGCCTCGGCAAAACAACGGTGCTCCGGCTGATCGCGGGACTTGAGTCCCCCGACGCGGGCGCTGTCCAAACAAATGGGAAAATCGCCTATCTGTTTCAGGAACCGCGGCTTCTGCCCGCGCTCAGCGTTTGGAAAAACGTGCGGCTTGCAGCGCCGAGTGACAAGGCCGCCAAAGAAGTGCTGGAACTCTGCCGCGCCGAACATTTTGCCGACAAATATCCGGACACGCTCTCCGGCGGTGAAAAACAGCGTGCGGCGCTTGCGCGCCTGATTGCGTTCGGCGGCGACATCCTGCTGCTCGACGAACCCTTTTCCGCGCTCGACAGCGAAACCAAGGAAACCCTGATTCAAAATCTGTCGCCGCATTTTCGAGGCAAAACCGTCGTATTGGTCACGCATAGCGAAGCGGAAGCGAAGCGGCTCGCGGACGAAACGATTCGCCTTTGACACATTCCGGCAACCATACGCCGGGCATATTTCCCCCTGAAAACACATCCGACTTTTTTCTCGAAACCGGCGTCTGTCTTTTACAGACGCCGAGTTTGTCGATAAAGATAAGAATTACAAATAGAATACGTTTACAAGGCGGACATGCGCCGCCTTGTAAACACCTTACAGG
>URDS01000007.1 GCA_900546635.1 uncultured Eubacteriales bacterium
GCACTCGCACGCCCGCAAGGTGTTTACAAGGCGGCGCATGTCCGCCTTGTAAACATATTTATTTTATTTGCAATTCTTATCTTGATCGACAAGCTCAAAGCTTCAAACCCGATGAATATCGGATTTGAAGCTTTTTCCTTTTCGAGATTTTCAAACACAGCGTTTTATGCGTTCAGCAGCAGCTTGGAAAGCGTGGTAATATCGCCGGCGCCCATCGTCAGAATTATGTCCCCCGGCTTTGCATTCTCTAAAAGATACGCCGCAATTTTTTCAAAGCTGTCAAGATACAGCGCGCCGTTTCCGATACGCTCGGCGAGAAGCGCGCTCGACATGCCGAGCGTATCGGTCTCGCGCGCCGGATAAATATCGGCCAAAACCGTCTTATCCGCCAGACGCAGTGAAGAAACAAAGCCGTCAAACAGCCCCTTTGTGCGTGAATACGTATGCGGCTGATACGCGCAGAAAACACGGCCGTCGGTCATTGAGCGCGCGGCCGAAAGCGTGGCGGCAATTTCGGTGGGATGATGCGCGTAATCATCATAAATCCGAACGCCAGCCCGCTCGCCTTTGTATTCCATGCGGCGGCGAGCGCCGCCAAAGCGCTCCAGCCCCCGAACAATATCCCCTGTGGGAATGCCGCAAAGAATTGCAGCCGCAGCCGCGGCAAGCGCGTCATACACATTATGTTCACCGGGCACTGCAAGATGCACACGTTTTTTCATACTGCCATGGCAAAGATCAAACGAAACCCTTCCCAATGCCGTCTCTATATTTTTGGCCGTCACATCCGCCTCTCGCCGGACGCCGAACGTCAGCATGCTGCCGTCAAAGCCTTCAGCCATCCGGCACACTTCATCGTCGTCCGCATTCAGCACCGCGCACCCGCAGCCCTTCGTTTTTTCGATATACGCGCGGAACGACCGGCGAATCTGGGCAAGATCACGGAAATAATCCACATGATCCAGTTCGATATTGAGCACGACCGCAATCGTCGGATAAAAATCCAGAAAAGAATCCATATATTCGCAGGATTCAAAAATAAAGTTTTCCTGCCCGCCCACACGGTACGCACCGCAAATACTGGAAAGCTCAGCGCCGCAAATGATGGTCGGATCGGCGTTTGCCGCAAGAAAAATCTCAGACGTCATAGAGGTCACGGTGCTTTTGCCGTGCATACCCGAAATTCCGATGCGCCGGGTGTACCCGCACATCAAATATCCGAGATAGTCCGCGCGTGAAAACACCGGAATGCCGCACGCTTTGGCACGTACAAGTTCGGGTGTATCCTCACGCACCGCAACCGTATATACCAGCGCGTCATATCCGTCAAGCTGCTCGGCTCTGTGTCCCTCAAAAATTTCAATCCCCTCCGCCTCAAGCCGGTCGGTCAAAGCCGAACGCACACGGTCGGAGCCACCGACCTTATATCCGGCGGTTTTGGTGATATGCGCCAGCGAGGACATTGTAATACCGCCGATGCCCAAAAAATACACTGCTTTCTTGCCCGCAAGTATACGCGCAATCTTATCAGCGCCAAAATGCGTATTTGCTACAGCCATATCTGCTGCCTCCTAAATATTTTGTAAAATCCGCGCAGACAAGCCCGGTGCGCTGTTCAAAGCGCGAAATTTGCAGATGCGCGAACCTATATACCGCGCGAAAAAATACATGCATAAAAAAGACGCTATGGTCGCATAATTTTACCATGAGCCGCCCCCAAAGGGCAGACAACATGGAGGAGTTTTATGGAAATTACCGATGTGAAAATCCGCAGAATCTTTGAAACCGCGCCGCTGAAAGCCGTGGCGTCGGTCACCTTTGACGGTCAGTTTGCCGTACACGACATCAAGGTGATCAGTACGCAGGAAAAGCTGTTTATCGTCATGCCCAGCCGCAAAAACCCGGACGGTACCTACCGTGACATTGCGCATCCCATCAACACGATCTTCCGCCACCAATTGGAAAGCACGGTTCTGCGCGCCTACGAAAGCGCGGCGGCAGAACTGAGCGCGTCCGCCGAACCTGCCCTGCACGCCGAACCCTGATCTGTCTTTGGGAAAAGAGCGCCCGCTTGGCAAATAAGCCGCCGGCGCTCACCGGTTCCCGCCGAGCAGTTGAATCATATAGGCGCGTAGTTTTTCACGGTCGGCTTCCGTCAGTTGCCGGTAAAGCCGCAGAAACGCTTCCGTTCCTCTCTCCTCGCCGTCGAGCAGCCAGGCGGAGGATACATCAAAATATTCCGCAATACGGGTGATTTTATCTACCGACGGGGATGAATCGCTGTGCTCCAGATCATACAGAAAATTCCGATTGATCGCGCATTCTTCCAGCGTACGCTTCACCGTCGTGCCCCGCGCCTTGACCAATCCGCGTATACGCTGCGCAATATCCATATTTTTACGGGGCATACCCAGTCCTCCCAAAAATTTTTTGGTTATTTTATAAAATCGCTTGACATACAGATATTTCTGTGTTATTCTGTGGTTGAACAGAAATTTCTGTATATTTTCCATATTCATTTTATTGTATCACAGATATTTCGGTATTTCAAGTATATTTTACCCCACGGAGGAATAGAACATGCAATTCTACGACGACGGACTGGCAAACGGCGGTTTTTCATACAGCAAAAGAGAACTGCGCGCTCAAATACAAGCACTGTACGGCAAAATCGACGACGAAAACGAAAAACGGGACGAACTGCTCGGCAAACTTCGACGAACCGAACGCGCAATCATGCGCTGGAAAGAGCTTGTAGAAGAAATGGAGGCCTATCTGCAATGACCGGCGCGGAAAAAGCCGCTCCGAAGCAGGATATAAAAAAAGCCGTTACCAAAGAACGGCTGGAAAAGCTCTGCGGGCTGAAACGGGAAATCGCGCGCACCAAACGGCGGATCGCACGGCTGGAAAACGAACTGACCCGCGAAAATATTGAAGCGGATCTGTATGCGGAAACAAAGCGCACACGGGACGCGCTGCGCGCCTATCTCATCGGCGCGCAGAAAGAAGAAACGCATCTGATCGAATACATAAACTCGATTCCGGACAGCGATATCCGCGAACTTTTTATGCTTCGCTATGTAGACGGCATACGCTCCTGGCAAAGAATCGCATTCCTCGCGGGCGAGCACGACGAGTCTTTTGTTCGCCGGCGGCACAACGCCTATTTACGAAAGCACTCGTAGTCCGAAAAAGCGTACAGATCAATTCTCCGGCGCGCCCTCGGACCGACTTGCCCCCGCCGAAACTTCGGCAAAATAAACCGGCATACCGCGGCTGCTGAACAGCATTTCATATTCAGTCATGATATTGTCAGCCGCATATTCGCTGTGATGCAGGTCGCGGCTGACTTTTTGAAGCGGCATTCCCGCCGCTTCAAATTCCGCGAGCGAAAAGGAAAATAAATTCTCATTGTCGGTCTTAAATCTGAGTATACCGTCCGGCTTCAGCAAGGTTTTATAGATTTCCAAAAATCCGCGATAGGTCAGCCGCCGCTTATAGTATCCGGATTTCGGCCACGGATCGCTGAAATTCAAATAAATGCAATCAAATATATGCGGCGGGAACCACTCGGCCAACGCGCCGGCATCGCCGATAATAAAGCGCAGATTGTCCGCGCAGTCCGCTTCGTTTTGCAAAGCGCGCTCCACAGCGCAGATCATCACATCGGTCATTCGCTCCACCGCGTAAAAATGAATATTTTTGCGGCTTGCCGCCATCTCCACTGAAAACTTTCCCTTGCCGCATCCGATCTCGAGATGAAGCGCCGCAGACGAACCGCCAAACGGCCCTTGCGGATCCGATTTTACCCTTTCCGCATCTGTGCAGAGCAAATGCGCCGCGGCAGCCAGCCGCTGTTCTCCGTTTTTCTTTTTTCGCATTCTCATAGATTGAAAAATCTCCGCTCCTGTATTTTATGTTTCTTTATTATTTTAACACAGAGCTTGTGTAAAGTCAAAAAGTTTCTGCAAAATCACAATTACCAGTTGACAAATATCTCCCGGTGTGCTAATATATATCAGTCGGGAAATTCCGGCTGACCCATGCGCCTGTAGCTCAGTGGATAGAGTGCCCGGCTACGAACCGGTAGGCCGAGGGTTCGAATCCCCCCAGGCGCGCCAAGAAAAAAGTCACTTTTGTCTACCAGACACAAGTGACTTTTTTCAATGACGTTTGCCTTCGGCAAATGATGCCGGCTGCGCCAATGATGTTCCCTTCGGGAATGATGCCGCTTCGCTGATGTTTTTAGGCAAACATCGCATCATTGCGAATGAAATTCGCAACATCATTATGCGAAGCATAACATCATTCATCATTGAAAAGCCTGAAATTCTGTGATAAACTGAATAGGAAGGGGGCGATTTCGTGAAAGAAAATAAGCTGGCCGAGCTTTCTATGGAGTTCTCGGTTGATATGATTGAACTGGTAAAATATCTGAAAGCAAATAAGGAGACGGTTATTTCCAACCAAATCGGAAGAAGCGGAACTTCCATCGGCGCAAATATTCACGAAGCGAAATACGCACAGGGTAAAAAGGATTTTATCTCCAAGCTTGAAATCGCCCTGAAAGAAGCAAGTGAAACCGGCTATTGGCTTGAACTGCTGTACCGGACCGAGTATATTGACGAGCAGATGTTCAAAACCCTGTCCTCCAAGTGTGCAACCATTCGCGTCATGCTGATTGCCTCCTGCAAAACCGCAAAGGAGAACACAAAATGATCGGTCCAACCGTTACAGTAATCGTTGACAGCCCCCTCGGCAGTTATCATCCGAAACATCGGGATATCTATTATCCTGTTAATTACGGATATATTGAGGGAACGCTGGCGGCAGACGGCGAGGAAGAAGATGCTTATATCCTAGGCGTTGATAAACCACTTTCTTCATTTACCGGACATGTCATCGCAATCATTAAACGAGAAGATGATGTGGAACATAAATGGGTCGTTGTACCTGATGGCGTTTCCTTATCTGTGCATCAAATCAAAGAAATGACTTATTTTCAAGAAAAGTATTTCAAATCAACAATTACTATGCTATAAAAATTTTGATCCACACTACTTTTGTTCGTTTTTACCTTAGTTTATACACCGTTTGGCCACGCTTTGGCAAGAAACGGCAATACGCATCAGAGTATTGCCGTTTCTTTTTTTGTATCTTTTCAGTTTTATTTTTGCTCTTCTTTTTTCGCCGCGGCGCGCATCGGTTTATTTTACTTCGTCTCTAAACTTGATTTTCTATAAACATCGTCACATGACGCAATACAAGCCTATAAAAACTCCCGTTTTTATAGGCTTGTATTGCTGTTCGTCCTCACCGCAATCAGAATGTTTTGAATAAGTTTCTCAAAAACACCGGCCGAATTTTCACTGAAAATCTATCGTTTCAATCCGCAGCAGACTCATAAAAAAGTTGTACAACCTGTTTTTTCAAAGCCTCCTCATCTGCGTAAAACTCCATAAACGCCTCGCCTTGAACCGCTTCGCCGGCCACGGAAACAATATCGCCGGCCGTGTATTCCGCGATCCGCTCATACAGCCGCGAAAGCTGATTCGCCGTGCAGTCGGAAACGACGTACTCCGATACCGTTTCCATGGTCGCAAGGAAAAATCCGTCGTCTTTCGCATCCGCGTCGATCAGCTTTTGCTTCAGCGCGCGGAGATATTGCCGCTGCCGTTCCATACGGCCGAGGTTGGTGCTGTCGGCAAGCCCCTGTCTCGCACGCACATAGGAAAGCGCCATGTCGCCGTTCAGCGTGACCTCGGCGCCTTTGACCATAGTCGGATCCAACGCGGTAAAATCTTCCATCAGCGTCAGCGTAACGCCGCCCACTGCATCGTTTATTTTGGCCACCGCATCCATCGTGAGGGATATATAGTGATCTATATCAATGCCGTATAAAAAATTCGACACAGCATCTACCGTGTTTCGGCAACTGTCTTTTCCCCCGCTACCGTAGGTATGGGCAAGGGCAAGCTGCCCCGTAAAAGTGCCCGCCGGCTCGCCCCGAACGCCCAGCTTCTGAATGTCGGTCATGGTATCACGGTTTAAATGGAGCGCAGTATAGGCTTTCTCCTCTGCATCGATCAGCAGCAGCATGAGAAAATCCGCCTGCTGCGTGTTGTTGTAGCCGCTGTCCGAAGTTTGCGCCTCGTATTTATCCACGCCGATAATCAATACAGTATCCAGCTTTTTTTTCGGAACGTACCAGCCGTCGTTCATATAAATGCGTCCGTCATCCTTCGGATATTCGGCATCAGGTACACCAAGGCCGGCCTCCCAGGCAGAGAGCAGCCGAAAAAGGAGAATGCCGAGCAAGCAAAGCCCGGCTGAAATCATCACAATTTTTCCAGTATTCCGATTCATTCTCAGCTTCATTGCCCGATATTCTCCCCTTCCTATTTTTCTATGCTTTTGCGGTATGTTTCTTCCTGATAATGACAACGGCCGCAATTGCAACAACCGTTGTGACACTCAAAACAATCCAGCCGGCAGAAATGCCCTCGGCATCGCCGGTCTGCGGTGAATCGGGACCGTCCGGATCAACAGGCAGCTTGGAACCGTCCGTCAAAAAGGCAATCGGAGACAGGCTGTCAAAAGCAACCGTAACGCTGCCGTCATCATGACGGGTCACCTTTTCATCGGGAATGCGCTCCCACTTGTCGCCCTCGTAGTTGTGCAGCACCAGCAGCAGCGCGTCAACGGGTACATTCAAGTCAAACTTCAGCTTTATGCTGTTGCCGGTCTCGGCAAGCACCTTTTTCTCCGCCTCATTCAGCGATACGTCAAAGAGGTCGCGGGCAACCAAGTCCTCCATCTGCATATCGGCAGAGTAATTCTTGACGGCATCGACCAGTTCCGGAACCAGCGTTTCCAGCTTCACGGTGGTCAGCTGCTCATAAGCGGAGGTCAGCGCTTCTTTGATCTCTGTATCAGCCTGCTCCATTTCAGCCACCGGCGTAACCGTAATGGAAGCGACGGGAACGCCTGCAACCTCGTTTCCGCTCTCGTCGTAGATAATCGCGCCGACGTTTTCTCCCGCCTCGCTTTGCACCTGTACGACCTCAGGCGCGGGCTTTGCCGTCACGCTGGGCGTAAATTCCGCCGCCGTCATCGGCAGCATCAGTGTTGCCGTCAGGCATAAAGCAGACAGCAATGCAGCGTATTTCTTGAACATGTTTTTTTCCTCCTAAAATCAATTTTAATTTTCTATTGCCACAGGCTCAGAATATGCAAGCTTAGCGCATATCAGAAACCTGTTTTTGCTGTTACCGGCGAGGCAGGTGGAAAGAATCAATACCTGCTCGCCCGATGTTACGGACGCTTTTTCGGCAAACACCGCCTCCATGGCTCTGATGGACAGTATCTCGTCAAAGAAGAGTCGGAAAGTGCGTCTGTCCGAAAAATCGTAGTTATACAGGATATGCCGTTTATCATACGGAACCGCGGCAAATACGGCAAAATGCATTTCGCGATCGGGAAGATAGATCACAATTTCAGACTTCTCGGCAAGATCGGTTTTGCTCGAATAATTTTTTTGCAGCGTACCAAACATGCTTCCATCGTCCATATTGTGACCGTAAACAATGGTCAGCGGATCCGTAAAATCTCTGCCGTTATAGCTGCCCTCGGTATAAAGCGATCCGTTTATATCATAATTGCCGTTCATATCTCGTCTGTGATAATAACCGTCATCGCTGTCGTGCTGAAGCAGCGGATAGCTGATATCCGTTCCCGGAATATCAAGCCAGGCATAAATATCGGCGTTCACTTTAGCGAGTTCCTCAAAATCTACGGGGCTGATATACGGCGCAGTTTCCGCCAAAACCTCGGTTTCAGAACCGATTGGGGTTTCAAATTCAGTCTCGGTTCCCTTTTTTGACTCGGTTTCCGGCCTTACAAAATAAGCGGATGTACCGCCCGCTTCTTCCGGCGGACTTCTGCCGAGGAAATTGTTATACACGAAAAGCAGAAAAATCAACGTTAAACATATTAAAATCACCGGCAGCAGTATGCGCCATTTTTCTTTCATGCCATACATACTCCTTTCTCCGACCACATCGCTTCAACCGCGCGGCGTCGAAGCCCCGAATGTCAAATTAAACGCCGGAACGCTTTCTCCAAACACCGCGGCATAGTTTTCGGCTTTAAACGCTTCTACGGCCTGCGAACCCAATTTTTTCGTTATCATGGTCATCGCCTGTCCCAGGCAAGGGGGCCGAGTGGTCAAATTATGGCAGTCGGATCCCAGAAAAGCGAGCTTCCCCTCTTTCAGCATCTGAAACATGTGCCGCCGCTGCCGCCAATTCAAAAAGCTGTCCGCGCCGGCCTGAAAGAGAATATCATTTTCAAAAAGTTCCTTGATAACACGGGGCTTTTGTATGTAAAGATACCGGTCAATATGTGCCAGAACCACTTTTATTTTACGTTTGCGACTCAATTTTAAAACTTCATCCGTTATTCGACTCGTCCAGGGAACAAACGGCATTTCCAAGAGCAAATACGGCGTTCCCTCCAGACACAGCTTTGAAATTTCTTCCGCTTGCTGTATCCCCGGAAAATAACAGACCTCGGCTCCGGCCAAAAGACGGGGATGATTCGGTTTTTTCGCACGCCGAAGCTGCTCCATAGCCGACGCCCTGCGGCTCAAAAAGCGCTCAGGCGTTTCGCTGTCGGCGTAAAAATGCGGCGTCAACGCCATAGCCGTAATTCCCTGCCAGCGGGACTTCTCCAGCATTTCAACGCTCTCCTCGAGGCTTTTGCTGCCATCGTCCATCCCGGGCAAAACGTGACAATGAAAATCAATCATTCTTTTTCTCGGTTCTCTCCGGTTTTACAGGTTTCCTGCCATACCCATACCCGTATCCGTATTCATACCCCTGTTTTCTGTACTTTTTATTTTTATATTTTGCGTCCCGCACTTCCCCACGGCTCAGCACAAAGCCCAAAACCTTGGCATCAACAATTTTCAACTGCCGCATGGCTTCGCTCAGTTCACGCTGGTTATTATAATTCTGACGGACAACCATAATCATACCGTGCGTCAGCTTTGAAACCACCAAAGCATCGGAAACCACATTGACAGGCGGCAGATCAAAGAAAATAAAATCAAAGCTTTTCGACAAATATTCGACTGTCGCGGCCATTTCCTTGGCGCCGAGCAGTTCCGACGGGTTTGGCGGAATGTCGCCGGAGGTAATCACAAACAAATTTTCGTGAATGCCGGACGGCTGCTGTATATCCCCCATTGTAGTAAGTCCGGCTAAAAAGTTAGACAGCCCCGGCGTTTCACGGACAGACAGACGCTTGGCGATGGTAGGCAAACGCATATCCAATTCCATAAGCAAAACCTTTTTGCCGGTTTCGGCAACCGTATAAGCAAGATTGATCGCCGTCGTGCTCTTTCCCTCTCCGCTTATGGAACTGGTAATGCCGATGATCCGGCACTGTTTTTCATCCGGAAGGCTGAATAATATATTCGTCCGGAGCAGCTTATATGCTTCCGACGCGGCAAAATGCAAATCCGGTCCGATGAGCGCGGTTTCGTCTAAATAGAGAGACGGTTTCCTGTTCTTTTTTCGCATCATTTCTCACCATCCTTTGCATTTTGATCGGGCCTACGGTTGTAATAATATCCGTATTTTCCGCCCTTGTGGACAGTCAATTCCGGAATCACCGCCAATACCGGGAAGTCATAATTCTGCATCAGGTATTCCTCGCTGCGAATCGTCGTATCCGACAATTCGAGAACCACAATCGCAAAGCAGCTGACCACAACGCCAAGCAGCAATCCCAAAGCCGTATAACGGGTTACGCTGGGCGAGGAACGGACAGACGGAACCACCGCATAATCCACAATCCGAACGGAACTGCCGTCCACGATATCCGCGATTTTATCCGGCAGAACCTCGGCAATGGTGTTTGCGATCTGCTCCGCTTCATGCGGATCGGGACTCGTTATGTTAATGCTGAACACCTCGGTCTGGTTGACAGGGGCAGCGGTGATCATCGACTTCAGTTGCGCATAGCTATAGTCGAGCCCGGCCTTGTCGATGACCTCGTTCAGCACTGCCCGCGTTTTCAAAATAACAATGTATGTATCCACAAGGTTCTGCGCTGCGGTCAATTCGGATGGACTGATGGAAAATGATGTGCTGCCTACCGAAATAGAGCTATTGTTCACATACAGTAAAGCCTCCGATTCATACATCGGTGTTTTTATAAATGCCGCATAAGAAAAGCCCATTCCGGCACACAGCACCGCCGCGATTACAATAATCCACGCACGATGCCACAGCGCTTTGAGCATTTGTACTAAATCAATTTCAACTTCGTCCTTTGGTTTTCCCATCGATTTGTTTATCTCCTTTTATTTTGATGTTTCCGCCCGGATGCCGTTTATCCTCGTATTACCCCGACGCGATCCGCATAATGCGGCATACGTTCTTTTATTGGTCTGCGCTGCGGTTGCTTCTTACAGATACGTAAGTATATCATGAAGCAAAAATACTGGTTCGCAAGGGTATTTTTGCGAAGCCGTCAAGGCCGCAGCCGGGCGTCCGCACGGCAGGGCGAAGCACAAAGACTTGCACAGTAAGGCTTCCTGCGGTCATTATACCATACATTCCTTTGTCAGACAACCCCTTGCGAACACCGAATCATTTCCAAAATACAAAATATTTCCATTGTTTGCTGACTGAACTTTACATCCATCCAAATACCAATCGTATTTTTTAATCTCGTCTAAATAAATCTCTTGTATATACTTTGTTTTTCACATCGTCCAAACAACTATCATAACGGTTTGCAATAATAGCATCGGACACACGCTTAAACTCGTCCAAATCATTGATTACTTTACTACCAAAGAATGTGCTTCCATTTTCCAATGCAGGCTCATATACAACAACAGTTGCTCCCTTGGCTTTGATACGCTTCATTACGCCTTGAATACTGCTCTGGCGGAAGTTATCGGAATTAGATTTCATTGTGAGCCTGTAAACACCAATTACGCAGGAACGCTCATGGTCAGCATTATAATCGCCACGATTATAATAATCATAATATCCAGCCATATGAAGTACCTGATCGGCAATAAAATCTTTTCTTGTTCTATTGCTCTCTACGATGGCGCTCATCATATTCTGCGGGACATCCGCATAATTGGCAAGCAGTTGTTTCGTGTCCTTTGGCAAGCAATAGCCCCCATAGCCAAAAGACGGATTGTTATAATGACTGCCAATACGGGGATCAAGACAAACACCATTGATAATCTGCTTTGTATCAAGTCCCTTGACCTCCGCATATGTATCCAGTTCGTTGAAATAGGAGACGCGGAGAGCCAAATAGGTATTTGCAAACAGCTTGACCGCTTCTGCTTCTGTGAACCCCATAAACAAAGTGTCGATATTTTCCTTTATCGCTCCCTCTTGCAACAGTGCCGCAAAAGTATGGGCTGCTTCTACAAGGCGAGAATCGTCCATATCCGTGCCGACAATGATACGGCTTGGATAAAGGTTATCATATAACGCCTTCGATTCTCTCAAAAATTCCGGACTAAACAGAATGTTCTCTGTCTTGAATTTTTCTCTGACGGAAGCCGTATATCCAACGGGGATCGTTGACTTGATAACCATAATTGCATCTGGATTGACCGACAAAACGGATTCAATAACCGTCTCAACCGCAGAGGTGTCAAAGAAATTCTTTACGCTATCATAATTTGTTGGTGCGGCAATCACAACAATGTCTGCATCAGCATATGCTGTCTTTCCATCCAATGTTGCGGTTAATTCAAGCGTCTTTTCTGCGAGATACTTTTCTATGTATTCATCTTGGATAGGGGACTTGCGGTTGTTTAGCATGTCCACTTTTTCTGGAACAATATCCACCGCTGTTACGGTATGATGCTGCGCCAATAATATGGCAATGGACAAACCGACATAGCCGGTTCCTGCTACTGCTATTTTCATATCAATCCTCCAAAATTATAGTTGTTTTCCGATGAGTAAAATAACAATCATAGTAATGCCCGTTTTTATCTAAATCCTTTTTATCAACAACATTTATGAATTGTTTTTGCACTCGTTTATCGTTCGTAAATTACCGGTAATTCTATTGAAATTAAGTAATACCAAGACTCCCGCAAAGAATCCATACACTACAAACATTACAATCATATAATTCACGCTATGCTGTATTAAGAATGCACGCAAAGCAGAAAATATTAAAAAACACACAACAACTTGAATCAAAAACACTGATAATCTCCTTGCGTCAAACATATTAAATATACTGCTCTTTATCTCTTTTGCACTAAGTAACAGAACAATGATACCTTGCACAAATGTTACTACTAATGTCGCAACAGCAGGTCCATTTTCTTTCATAAGCATAAAAAATATGATATTCAGAATAATATTTACAATAAATGTACCGACAGAGGAAATAAATATGGTTTTTGTTTTCCCTGCAGCACTGAGTATCAAGGTAATGTTCAAAACACTTAATATGTCAACAAAAATATATATGATAAATACTGATATGCCGAATTCATATGACGCATACTTTTCTGTATATAAAAAACGCATAAGTTCAGGGGCTACACATACAGCACCAATAGCTAAAATCGACGTTGAAATATAAGAAAGCTCCAAAAAAGCTCTATACAGATTCTGGATTTTCTTAAACTCATTGTCAGCAATATATCGTGTAATATAGGGCAATAAAACAGTACAGAATGAAGTCATGATAATATCAAACGGAAGTATTTTTGACGCATTTGTATATACGGCCAAAGTTTCGGTATTTGTAAAAAAAGAAATTACAAACTTATCTGAATCGCGATTTAGAGACTTGATAACGGCAAACATCGCCATAGGAATGCAATATGTAAAAATTTCCTTTACCAATAATTTGTCGAAGTTGGAAATGTTTATCCGACAGTTTCGCTTCCTAAGCATTACAAAAAAGTATAAGACTTGTGCCGCATCGGTTAAAATCTGGCATATCAATATAACGACAATTTTATTGAAAATATAGCACGCCAGCATAACTACAATCAGTTTTATGACTGACACTAATAGATTTCTAAAGCCAATAACTTTCGCTTCACCTATTGCAAGAAACATTATTTGCAACAGCGAAATGGTATTGGCAAGAATAGGCAAAACGGCAGCAAATATAATCAACGATTTTAAGCTGTCATTGCCAAAGTATCTCGATATCGGTACGGCACATACCAAAACAATCAGAGATACAATCGTACCGACCAAATATTGCAAGAAAAAAATCGTTGAAACGTAAGCATCTCGCTTTTTTTCGTTTTTCTCCTTACAAAAGAAGAAATTCAGACCATCCATCATTCCCATTGTAGTCATGCTAGTAATTGATGTTGTCAAAAGCACAACCTGTGAATATGTTCCGTATTCTTGCAGAGAGAAATGCCCAGATAGTAATCTTGTCATCAGCAGCCCGAAAACAAGCGTAATCATTCGCACAAACATTAAGAAAAATGAATCTCCGGATGTTCCACTAAAAAAAGATTTTATTTTATTCGCATTCAATTTTTTTCACCACTTTTGCCGGATTTCCAGCTACGATAGAATAAGGCGGAACATCTTTTGTGACAACAGTTCTTGTTGCTACAATAGAACCTTTTCCAATAGTAACACCCTTAAGTATTGTTGAATATTGACCAATCCAAACATTATCCTCGATTACAACCGGCGCACTTGATGAATGCTTCCATTGCCAATTATCATTTGACCATCCATTAAGACTCATATTTATTCTTGCCGCAGGCGATGTCGGATGGTTATTGTTATCATATACTTTAACATCATTAGAAATAATGACACAATCTCCAATAGTAATATTATTGACTGCGCCAATCAAACTGTTTGCACCCAAATAAAAATGATGACCGATAGAAATCCTGCCATTTGATTGAGAGCATATAGAACCCGCTATAAATGAATTATCCCCTATGGTAATATTTGACTTTTGCTTGGATAAATTAATACAAGTGCTACCTGAACCGTAAAAGATAATATTTTTCCCCAGAACTGAATTTTTCTCAAATAACCTTTTTAATTTTCTCTTTCTGTACCAATTAAGAATTTTCAATTTTCATCCTCTGTCAATTCATTTATTACTTCGCTTAAAGCCTATTCGATCGGCTTTCTATATTTCTTTACAATTGCCGGGTTACCTGCGGCAATCGCCCAATTGGGAACATCCTTTGTAACAACCGAACCGGCACCAATAATGCAATGATTTCCAATGCGAACACCAGGAAGAATTATTACTCGTCCGCCAATCCATACATCATTTCCTATATAAACAGGCTTTTCTTCTTGAAAACCTTGTCCTCGTATTGTTGTTGTTATATTATCAAATTTATGATTCCTCGTATATATTATGCAATCCGGCCCCATCATAACATCATCTCCGATGATACACTCCCCCCCTAACGAAGCATTGATACCAATACCAGAATTATTGCCAAGTTGCACTTTAGATGAAAACAAAGCGCCTCTTTCAATATTCACGTTGTTGCCGCATTTTGCAAGAATTAATTTCCCGCAAAAACCTCTTAATTTTTTCTGACCTATCTTAATGCGAGAAAAAGATACCGGCAAATGCTTTCCAATCACATTATAAATTATTAAACCCAATATTTTTTTCATTTTAAACCTCGTTATTGATAGTTGCGACATATCTTGATATACAAACAAATATTGCAAGATAAAGCCATAAATTATCGTATGTCAATATGCCAATAGCAATCATCCTGACAAACAATATAATTACCGGAATCCACATTATCGGTTTGGAAATGATTTTACCCATACAGGCTTTAATTGAAGCCATTAGTAATCCGGTTCCCAATATGCCGAGCGAGAACAAAGCTTCCAAATATGTATTATGCGTTCCTTTAAGGCCCGAAGCGATAGTATTAAGTCCATTTCCAAAAAGGAAAATTTTGATATCATTGAAAATTATGTCGATATATTGTTTCCAAATATTGGTTCGTCCAGTCGTAATACTGCCCCATGTACCGCCGCTATCTCCGATAAATCTGAAAATATAAGCATTGATTGAATCGTACGCATAAAGATATACTACTACACAGCCAATAATTCCTATCATCAAAAACTTCATAAAATTTCCGACACCTTGCTTAATGGATAAAACAAACCAAAATACTATTAGTAGCATCCAACACAGCAAAAAAGATTTACTGACCGACATTAAACCAAACGCAGACAATGCAATCAAACAAACCGTATATATTCTCGGAGTTGATTTATGATACATCAATACAATGATGACTGATAATACGACAAGGATATCTAACGTATAATAATTAGGATTTCCTTGCAATCCAGCAAAACGAACAACATAATGTTGGCTATCAAGTCTAAGCATCGAATCAACAACAAATGTATTTACTATCGGAAATACATCTTTAAGCAATGCCAAACTCGATGATAAAACAATTCCAAGGGAAAATGCAATAACTGCTGAATTAACATTTATTTTCGTTGTTCGTAAATGATATAGCATTACCATTCCAAAAATCATGGTAACTATCGTTGTAATTTGTGCAAATCCTGAAAAGCATAAACAGAATAAAACAAATAGCATTAGCAACATAAATACATTTGTATTTATTGTTTTCTTTGCTATCATCATTCTCAGCACAAAAACAAAGAACAATATTGTAAAAAAACTCATGCCATCAACATTGATCTTTAGTATTGATGCAAAAGGCAGCAAAAACAATAAAAGTGAAAAGCAATGAGAAATACTACTAAACAAAAATACTACTAAACTCACCCCGGCAAAAGCATAAAACATAGTATTATTGACCGATCTACCAAAAATGAGAGCAGTCAAGATCAAGCATATTGTAATCACATACTTCATGCTGTCCTTTTTTACAGGTATGTTGGGTTCAGTGATATGCTCAGTAGCCGACATTTCCATTATAAATTCTCCTTATACCATTGTATCGCCTCTTTTAACCCTGAAACAAAATCATACTCTGGATGATACCCTAAAAGTCTTTGGGCTTTTGATATATTTGCATTGCTATGCTTTATGTCACCTTTTCTGTCTGGACCGAAAAGTGGCTGAATATCTTTTTTAAGAATTTTTGCGATTTCATAATAAATATCAATCAAATACTCACGCCCTCCGTAAGCAATATTAAACGCTTCACCAGCAACTTCTTTGGGCGCAAGGCACGCTTTAAGATTCGCTTCAATTACATTTTCGATATAGGTGAAATCCCTGCTTTGTTTACCGTCACCATTAATTGTAGGCTGTTCATTATTCAAAAGCATTTTTACAAACTTAGGGATTACAGCTGCATACGCTCCGTTAGGGTCTTGTCTGCGTCCAAAGACATTAAAATAGCGAAGGCCATAAGTATCAAGGCCATAATGCTTTGTATATTGCTTTGCCCATTCTTCATCGCAACGTTTTGTCAAAGCATATGGTGAGAGCAAATTGCCTTCTCGTCCTTCAGTTTTGGGCAGATTTGGTTCATCGCCGTATACAGACGAACTGGAAGCATATACGAATTTCTTTACACCCTTTTGCCTTGCCGCTTCCAATATATTGAGTGTGCCTTGAATATTGTTTGCACAGTAGAACAGCGGCATTTCAATAGAACGAGGAACGCTTCCCCAAGCCGCCTGATTCAGCACATAATCCACACCATCACAAACGGACAAACACACGTCTAAATCCTTAATGTCTCCTTTGATAAATTCGTAATTTGGATTAGATACAAACATATCTACATTTTCTTGCTTACCAGTAGATAAATCATCCAAGCATCTGACCTTATACCCTAACTTGAGAATCGCTTCACACAAATTAGATCCGATAAAACCTGCTCCTCCCGTCACAAGAAATAAACTATCTTGAGGGAACTTTATGTTCGAATATCCCATAGTGTCCTCCTAATAGATTATAATCTCCAATAACAGTATCCTGCATTTTCGTATTTGTTACGATCAAAAAGCCCCTTAATATCGAGAAGTAACTTCTTTCCTTTGCCAAGCATCGCATCCATTTCGCCAATTGTAAGCTTTGCAAATTCCTCATGAGCAACAGCCAAGATTACGGCATCCATATCCCTAACTTCGGAAATACTACATAATTTTACACCATACAATCTTTCAGCTTCGTTAGCATCTGCAACAGGGTCAGCAATTATAGGCTCAATGCCATACTCACGAAGTTCTTTTACAATGTCAAAAATTTTAGAATTTCTCGCATCAGGGCAATTTTCTTTAAAGGTAAAACCAAGAATTGCAACTTTCGCATTCTTGACGGCTTTGTCCGATGCAATCAAATTCTTTACACAGTTCTCAGCTACATACGCACCCATATCATCATTGATACGCCGACCGGAAAGGATGATCTGGCTGTGATAGCCCAACTCTTCCGCTTTGTAGGTCAGGTAGTACGGGTCAACGCCAATGCAATGACCTCCTACCAGACCGGGACGGAAGTTCAAGAAGTTCCACTTGGTACCTGCTGCCCGCAAAACTGCAAGTGTGTCAATGCCCATCTTGTTGAAGATAATGGACAGTTCATTCATGAAAGCGATATTGATATCGCGCTGGCTGTTTTCGATTACTTTCGCGGCTTCAGCCACCTTGATGGACTCTGCCCTATATACCCCAGCATCCACAACGATTTCATAGACCTTTGCCACGTTCTCAAGAGTTTCCTCATCCATGCCGGATACAATCTTCGTGATGGTATTGAGCCGATGCACCTTATCGCCGGGATTGATACGCTCTGGAGAATAGCCGATTTTGAAGTCTTCGCCACACTTCAGCCCGGACTCTTTTTCCAGAATCGGCACACAGATATCCTCCGTCACGCCGGGATACACGGTGGATTCAAAAACCACGATGGAACCCTTGGTCAGATTTCGTCCTAGAATCCGGCTTGCACCCTCTACGGGAGAGAGATCTGGCGTGTGATCATCGTTCACGGGAGTCGGTACAGCGACGATATGAAATTTTGCACGGCGCAAAGCAGTCTCATCCGCCGTGAACTCCACAGTTGTCTCTTTGATTGCCTGATCGCCTACCTCATGGGTAGGGTCACTCCCGGACTTATAGATTTCAATCTTTGCAGCATTCAGGTCAAAGCCAATGACCTTCACGCCGCGCTTTGCGAACTCGATAGCAATCGGCATTCCAACATAGCCTAAGCCGACTAAGGAAAGTGATTCTCCATTTGATTTGATTCTTTCATATAATGTTTTCATTTTTGTTTTCCCCCAAATTCAACAATCTCTGTTTGCCTTTTTAAGTGTTTTAGTGAATCATTATCACTAATAATTTTTGCCGGAATTCCACCAACAGTAACACCACCTGGCACGTCTTTTGTGACCACAGCATTTGCTCCAACAACGCAATTGTTGCCTATAATAATCGAACCTACTATCTTTGCACCCGGTCCGATGTAAACATTATCTCCGATAGTCGCCGCTTTCCATTCACCAGCATTTGCACCGATATTTACTCCAGCATGTATTCTACAATTTTTTCCTACTTTACATCCTTGGGAAATTACTATTGTTCCATAATGAACGATAGCAAGTCCTGGGCCGATTACATCGTGGGGAATGGAAAACCCGAGTTTAAGAGATAACTTGTGATACTTAAAACGGTAGTAATACTTCATCATCCCCCCGCTTCGGTTGTAATAATCCAATTTTCTCATACATATTTGAAATTTCCATATTTCATCACCAAGAATAAACGGCTTTTTTCTCTTCTTTCCCAATGCAATTCGGTCACATTCAAGGTAGTATTGCAAATCCTTCTTACTATTTATCATCGGGCATCCCTCCTCTCCTTTAACATATTGAAAATCCCATTTAGTCTATTTCTTGTTGCTTCCTCAGAAAAATCTAATGAACGCTGAGCGGATAGGCTACGATACTTATCACAAAGTTGTTTATCAGAAAGCAATTTTATCATAGCATTTGACAATTCATTTATTGCAATCTGATTATCGTCATCCTTAAAAGCTGGAGAAAGAATGCCGTAATCACATTCGATATATGTATCTTTTACAACTGAATAATCCGCATCTTTCCGTAAAATTTCAGCAGGACCGGAGTAGCAATTTGTTGCTATGGCAGGTAATCCAAGCGCCATTGCCTCTGCTAAAACATTCGGAAATCCCTCGCTGCGAGAGGATAATACAAAGCAAGAGCATCTTGCCATGTATTTATAGGGATTTCTTTGAAATCCCGTAAAATATACATAGTCCTGCAACTCAAAATGCTCAACCAAATCCAAATACTTTTGCCTATATTCCCCGTCCCCCACCAAAACAAGACCGATGTCCTTATCCTTTTCTCTTGCATGGGCAACCGATTCAATCAAATATTCAAAGCCCTTTTCTCTGCAAAAGCGCCCAACAGAAACAATAGTGGAACTGTGCCTTTCAATAAATTCTGCACATTGAGAATCAATTCTTTCCTTGGCTTGATTGACAATTTCTTTCGTATTAATGTAATTATAGACCGTATATACTTTATCTGATTGTTCCGGATACCTCGTCAAAAAAAATTGTCGAGTATATTCAGAGTTACAAATCATAGCAGAGGAGTTCTTTAGAGCTTTGAAGTAAGTAGAATGCTTTTTTGAAATAGCTCCAAAATCTCTTGCAGAAATAATTTTTATGGTGTCGTATTTATAGCGAGTTTGTCTGTTCCCAATAGTTGTGAAAGTATATAGAATCTCGATTTTCTTATTTTTAATTAGTTTCCGCAACATTACATCTCTAAGAAATGTATTGATGATTTTTCCTATTGTTGAGTTTCTTGGAGGTAATCGAAAATCAATAACATTCCCTGCACATGAATACATCATTTGAGACGCATCATACAAAGCAATCCATAGTTTATGGTCTTGGCTAATTACTTCTGATGTATTAGCGGCACTCCGTTCAGTACCTCCAATAATCATTGATTCTTTTAGAATACAAATATTCATGTTCTTCCCTTTTTAATTAACTGACAGGAATTACTTATTTTCTGCTTAGTTTTATACTCTTTTATTCCTCTGATAAAAAAGGAAAAAATCTGTGATTTCCTATAATTCTGTGAACTACTTTTTATTGCACTAATTAGCGCATAAAACCAGCACAAAATTGGCAATGATGCAGCAAAAAGAGCGCCTTTGTCTTTGTAATACTTTTCGGTATATCCTGAAAACCAAGTGGATGCATCCTGCTTAACATCCGCTACTTTAACAGGTGATTTGTATATCTTTAATCCAGCTCTGATACAATCTTGCAAAAACAATGTATCTTCTCCGGAACTGTATTTTGCTCCCCCGCCAAAGAGCAAAGAGAAAGTAATGTTATTGTAAATCACACACTCTCTACGAATCGCAAGCCTTGCGCATCCATACTTTAATGCTTCAATTTTTCTTACTCGTCGAAATTTTTTTATCTTCAGTAATGACCTTTCTGGATTTAAGCTATTAATTGAAAATAATATGGCATCAGCTTCCGGATGGGAATCAAACTCACGAAGAACATCCTCCCTGTATGTCTTTGAAAAAATCATATCATCATCAGCGAACTGAATAATATCAGCATCCGCACGCATCATTGCTGTGTTGCGACTTAGACCAACTCCTCGCTCGTTCAGCGTATAAAACTTTAACTGATAACCATTCTTATCAATCATCTTGATAGAATAATTGTCGCTTTGATTAACGATTATCGCATCTGAATTGAGATTCATTTCATTGTATTTATTATCATCCGTTTGATGCATGGTTGACACCAATATTTGATATGTCATTATTTCAACTCCCAAAAACTTCCCAATTCCTTCTCGTAATTCTCATTTTCAAAGTGTAAGTATCCTGCTCCATGGTAGAAAGTCATCTCGCCAAAAACCAATCTATCTCTAATAGAATAAAAATCAACTCTGACATGAGGAAAATCCTTTGATAGCTTACTTGCACATTCCAGCATTTCAGTCAAATTCTTCGGCCTAGGTATATCAGCATTGGCATCATTTTCATATGCAACTTTTTCATCAACAAACTCCCACTTCAGCGTATATAAATTTCTTTTATGTCCCGTGAACCTTGAATAATCAACTTGAATCATTTTGGGTTCGCCGTTAAAGCAAAATACTTTATAATCATTTAATCCATAAGGTTCATCACTCTCCAAAAACTCCTCACAAATAATTTTATTTTTTACATCTTTATACGCCCATTCACGTCCCAACATATAGAAATCGACTTTCAGCCATTTCTTAAAGCGTCTCTTGATTTTTTTAATGGTTTTTGGGCATTTATTTTCACAAATAAAATTATATCCGGAGCCATTTGTGAGTTTAGCAACAAACTTCTCAGGCAATTCGTCAAATGGTATTTCATCTACAGTGTCATATACACCGTACACTTTTGTTAGGTACTGTTCGCCTATCGTTTTTTTTACGAACTCTCTAACCTCGTATTTATCCACTAAAGATTTAATTCGTTTATCACGAAAATACAATTTTGTGTATTGAACCTTTTCGTTATACAATGTCGGATTTTGCAAATCCAAAGTCTTACCCGTTCGACATTTATATTGCCATTTAATATATTTTTCATCGGAAATAGACTTTCCGGCAATCATTAAAAATCGCAATCTCCAATACTTGACAATAAAAAGCAGATATTCGCTTTTGCTAATCAAGGAAATAACATTTTCACGCAAACCACTTTTTTTACTCATAAGGCTTCTCCTCACTTGATTTTGAATACCTTTAGAAAACACCAATAACATACATGAAATGCGGATCGAAACACATTCAGATGTTCTATGTCTCTATACAAAATCCAGTGATATTTTATAAGCTGCATTTTGTGGCTTGATATAGAATTTTGACGAATACGATATTTCATCAATACCTCTGGCATTCCCCAAATATACTCTTCTTTTTTCAGCATTTGAAGCCAAAGTGCATCATCGTTTCTCTTTCGTATATTGGGGACTTTAAATTTCCCCATTTTTTCAACATCATACATTACCGTAGAATTGCCAACAGGACAATCAAGCAGTAGCCTATTATAATTTGTTTTTTTTATGGTCTTAATAGTTTTCCCAAGCAAATTGTCTTCCTCGTCAATCTGCTCATATGCAGTACAACTGAAAGCATAGTCATTGGTTTCCATGAAAGCGATTTGTTTTTCAAGTTTATTGGGCAACCAAATATCATCACTGTCAAGGAAAGCCATATATGAGCCTTTTGCCAATTTCATAGCCATGCTTCTGGCAACAGCAGCACCGGAATTAGCCTCCAATAAGTGGTAGTGTATTCGACTATCTTTTTTTATGTATTCCTCAACAATTTCTTTCGTATTGTCTTTTGATTGGTCATCAACAATAATCATTTCCCAATTTTCGTATGTCTGTGCTTGAGCTGATTCTATGGTTCGGCCAATAAACTTCGCACAATTATATGTAGGCATAATTATTGATACCAATCTACTCATTTTATCCCAATCTCCTCATTCATTACTTCAACTGCAGGTGCAACATAATCTCCCTTATACTCTTTCCCAAGCACTGCAAAGACGGTCATAAACGCCAATTTAATATCGTTCCAAAGCGAGAATTGCTCTATTTGCTTCAAATTATAGTACATCTTTGCCGGCAGAATCTGTTCCACATAAACTTTGTCTATATCTTCGGCTTCGTCCAGCAACTTCGCTTCATCCTTGTAAAGAATGCTTGCAAGGCTTGTAACGCCTGCGGGAAGCAAAAGGGTCGCCATCATTTCTGGTGTATACTGCTCTGTATATTTCGGGACCTCAGCCCTGACGGATACAAAGGTCATAGTGCCACGCCACACATCCAAAAGCTGGCTTATTTCGTCCAGCCGACATCCTCTGATGAGTTTGCCGATACAAGTTACTCTCGCATCCTGATTCACCGTGATCTGCGCCCCCTTATCAGATCCCAAGCACATAGAACGGAATTTGAAGATACGATAACGCTTATTGTATTGCGTAACACGGACTTGACGATAAAACACCGGCCCTTTGCTATCAATTTTTATTGCTATTGCCAGCACTAAAAACACTGGTGATAAAACAACAAGCATAATTGAGGACACAACAATATCGAATACTCTCTTAAGGAACAAGCTTAGCTTCTTCTTTTTGAGAATGTCATAATATTTCCTAACTTCTTCAGTTTGCATTTCGGAAGGAAGACGCTCCCATTTTTTGAGCATCATTTTATATAATCCTCCAAAATATCTTTGTAAGCTGCAATCACATATTCGACATCATCATCCGTCAGGCAAGTATGGAGGGGCAAGGTAATCTCATTTGCGAAATGAGCATAGGCATTAGGATAATCAGCAATATCGAATCCTAACTTCTTGTACGCCGTGTGCATAGGCAACGGCTTATAGTGGACATTGGTTGCTATGCTGTGTTCAGCCATCTTTGTGATGATTTCGTTTCTCTGTTCCGTCGTAATACCGGGTACTCTTGTAATATATAGATGCCCCGAAGATTGTACATCATCTGTATAATGCGGCAGCGTTTCCACTCCCAAAGGTTTGAAAGCAGCATCATATCTGCTGATAATCTCTTTTCTGCGTTTCAGCATACCGGGATAACGCTCAAACTGCTTCAGTCCAATCGACGCTGCAACATCGGTCATATTGCATTTATACCAAGTACCGACAATATCGTATTCCCAAGCACCCAGCTTTGTCTTAGCGAGAGCATCCTTGCTCTGCCCGTGCAGAGATAATAGCTGCAATTTCTTATAAATCTCCGCATTGTCGATTCCCTCAATGGTACGCCAGGTCAACGCACCACCTTCAGCGGTGGTAAAGTTCTTTACAGCATGGAAAGAAAAACTGGAAAAATCGGCAATAGCACCCGCCATTCGTCCGTTACGGATTGCTCCAAAGGAATGAGCTGTGTCAGCCATAATCGCAACTCTGCCAAGTGCTTTTTGAATATCACTATTTGCATGAAACAGTTTTTTCTTGTGTTCTACAATTTCAAAAAGCCTGTCATAATCGCAGACCACACCACCCAAATCAACAGGAATAATTGCTTTTGTCTTTTCTGTAATTGCCGCTTCGACAGCATCATAGTCCATTTCAAAACTGTCTTTCTGCGTGTCAATCAAAACAATTTTCGCACCTACATGGTCAATGACGGAAGCGGATGCGGTGTATGTATAGACACTTGTAATAACCTCATCTCCTGGCTCTACCCCAAGAATACGGAGTGCCATTTCAGCACAAGCGGTTTGCGAGTTAAGGCAAACACACATTTCTGTACCAACATATTTTGCTATCAAATTTTCAAGCTGTTTTGTTCTAGGTCCGGTGGTAATCCATCCTGAACGGAGAGCCTCTGCAACTTCTTGAATTTCGTCCTCGGAAATATCTGGAGGACTAAAAGGAATCAATCTATCTAATGTGGCCATTTTTCAATACCTCATATTTCTCATCTGCGCGATATAAATTCAATTCAATTTGCGGGAACTGATACTTGAGCAGGTTGTTGAAAAGCTCTATGTTAATACTATATTAGGAACAATTACCGCCCTTTTTACATCATTTCCTCCAAATTCTCTGGTAGCCATTCTCTCAAAATTAAGAGTTTTGATTATCAAATGCTTTTGGTCTCATACGCTTTTCATTTTTGACTCATAGCGATTTATTAACAAAACAAAATCCTCTAAATAACGGCTTTTAGCCGAGCTTGTTTTCAAACGCTCGGCTAATTTACCCCCTTATCAAATTCTGTCCACGCATCAAATTGAATCAAAATAAGCAATCGAAAAGCCGCTTTCTATGATTTTCTATAACTGGCGTTTGCATTTTTCAAACTTGTACAAAATCTCATAGTGAAATTGAGTTAACCGCATTGCTGCTTTCATCGTTTGAACAAATCGTTTGCAGATGTTCATCATAACGGCAGACGCCGTCGTTATGTACCGATTCACTTTCCCCTTGTATCATCTTCATTTCATCCGAAAGTTCAGCCATGCAGTTCAGCTTTTCCGGATCGCAAAAGGTCGGAACCGTCTCCTTAACCGCACGAACAACAGCGCCGACGTCGTTTCTCTGCGCAGCTTCACGCAGGATGCTCAACTTTTGCTCCATTTCTCCGCGGCTGTATGCTCTGTCGCGCTCAATGAAGATCATATTGTTGGCGGTTTTATCCAGTTTCTCGGTTTTAATCAGCAATTCCTCATATAACTTCTCACCCTTGCGCAGACCGACTTCCACAATATCAATATCTTTATAGGGTACAAAGCCCGACAGCCTGATCATTTTCTCAGCTAACATAAGTATTTTAATCGGCTTGCCCATATTGAGAACAAAAAGCTCGCCGCCGATTGCGAGAACGCCGGTTTCCATAACAAGCCCCACCGCTTCAGGTATGGTCATGAAGTATCGGATAATTCGTTTGTCTGTCAGCGTGACTGGCCCGCCCGATGCAATTTGCTGCTTGAACAGCGGAATGACGCTGCCATTGCTGCCGAGTACATTTCCAAAACGCACCGCCGCAAATTCGGTTTCACTGTCTTTGCGGCATTGAATTATCATCTCACAAAGCCGTTTGCTCGCGCCCATAACGTTGGTGGGATTGACCGCTTTATCCGTAGAAATAAGGATAAATTTCTTTACGCCGTATTTTTCAGCGGCGTTTGCCGTATTGTATGTGCCGAACACGTTGTTCTTGATCGCCTCCATCGGACTGTTTTCCATCAGAGGCACGTGCTTATGCGCAGCGGCATGAAATACGATGTCGGGACGATACGTATTGAAAATGCTGTCCACTCGGTCGCAGTCTCTGACCGACGCGATAAGAACGGTCAGTTTTAGTTGATTTCCATACGTTCGGATCAGTTCCTGCTGAATTTCATACGCATTATTTTCGTAAATATCGACAAGAATTAACTCTTTCGGATGACATTTTGCAATCTGACGGCAAAGCTCGGAGCCGATAGAACCGCCGCCGCCCGTGACAAGAATAACCTTATCGCGGTAGAAAGTCTTCACGGATTCGGAACTCAGTACGATAGGATCACGAAACAGCAGATCCTCGATTTTAAATTCACGGATAACCCGTTTATTGTTGTCGATGTCGGCAAACTCTCTTGTAAAATCATACAGTTTTACCTTGCATCCGGTTTGCTTATACCGCTCGTACAGCTTTGTTTTTACGTCGGCCTCTGCGTAAGACAAAGCGATGATGATTTCCTGCACCGGCATTTTTTTGAGTTGCTCCACAGTATCATCGTTTTCGGGCAGAATTTTTATACCTCGCAGACTATTGCCCACTTTTTTCTTATCATTGTCTATAAAGCAATAGGGATGATAATATGCCTTTGGATTCCGCAGCAGTTCCTCGGCAAGCGTCGCGCCCACGTTTCCGGCCCCGACAATGGCAACGTTGATTTTGTTGTTGCGCTCCGGGATCGCCTGCAACTCCTGTACGCGGTCGCGATACGCATACAGCGATTGATAGCAGAGCCGGCTGGCAATGGTCAAAAGCATGACCGCCATACCCGTGATAGCGGCATAAGCAAATCCCGGATTCAGCGCGGGAAAGAGTCTGCCGAAAAGCATATACAGAAAGCAGCCGATACAGTCGGAGATCATCAAATTTGTATAGGAACGGACATTCGCATACCGCCAGATGCTGGTATAGACGCCCATAACATACCGTATCGCAAGCAGGCAAGCCGCCAATACCAAAACCTTCAGGAACATACCGCTGTCGGATATGTATACCGAACTGATACTCGGGAAAATCACCGCAATTCCCGCTGTAACAAGCAAAATAATGGCGGCGTCTATCAACATCAGCGTCAATTTTCTTCTATTCATAATTTCGTTTTTTATGATAGACTGCAATGCAGTGGTTTAAATTCCATCTCACTACCATAATACCCCCATTCATATCCGTTTCTTGCTTTCTATTCGCTCGGAAAAATACTGTGTCGATTCCTGTGAAGTTACAACAACCCCTGCCCGGCGGCTTTCGGACATTCGAGGGAATCCGGACGCAAACCGGTCAGTCGGTCTGCGCTGACAAATCCGAAAAAAGCGGGTGCCTGTACGCTCCGCGCGCAGTCAAGCGTGAAAAGGCGGCCGCAACGCCGGCTTTATCTTCTTTATAGGTTACACCGAACCACTGATCGTTTGTGGGCAGCACCCGAACGGATATTTTTTTCTCCCTCAAAAGCTTATCAATAAAAACAGGCAGCAAAAACTCCTGCTTGATCTCGCCGTCGGAAATCGTATCGAGAAATTCCCGAAATCCGTCTTCCAGCATATCCATAAACGCGGGCGCCGCGCCCCACATATTCATAGACACCACAGCATCCGGATCCAGGGCTGTCCCCCCGGACGCCGCGCCGTCCGGCGTTTTCACAATGCCGGGCGTTTCCACGACTTTTTCAAGATAGCCGTTTGCATCTACCCGGCAAATGCCGCGGGTGACGCCGCCGTTATCGCTTAATGTGTTTTTCAGAATAAAGCCGGCCATGCAAAAGTGCGTGGAATTTTCCGCGCCCGCGTTTTTCAAAAACGCATACAGTTTGCGAAAGGCCTCTTTGCCGTAATAATCGTCCGCGTTAATCATCGCAAACGGCTCCTCGATCAACGCCTTGCAGCACAATACTGCCTGACCGGTTCCCCAGGGTTTTATTCGCCCCTTTGGAACAGAATATCCGGCCGGAATGGCCTCCATCTCCTGAAACGCATACCGAAACGTAACGCCGGTCTCCGCGCAGAGCGCCTCCATCCGATTGCCGATGATCTCTTTAAAATCCCGCTCAATCGCCCGGCGAATGACGAAAACAATCTTTCGAAATCCCGCCGAAACGGCATCATGCACCGAATAATCCATAATAATTTCGCCATGCTCTCCAACAGGTTCCAGTTGCTTGATTCCGCCGCCGTACCGGGAACCGATTCCGGCCGCCATAATAATCAATGCCGGTTCCTTGTGATCACTCATTCAGTTTACCCCTCTGCAATTTACGCATAAAATGCAACCGACAATCCGCACGCCTTTTCCTCAAAACCGCACAGCCGCCGATTACGCGATTTCTGACATTCTTTCGATCCATAATTTCCAAAATTTGGGAATTATGATCGTTCTTTTCGGAATTTGTTATTCTGTGCATTTCAATCCGAGCCGACATACACATTTTATCACAAAAAAATAAATTTTACAATATATTTTAATATATTCTAAGATATAAAAGTTCCCAAATTGTTCACATTTTGCGCTGAAATCTATACGCAAAACCAACAGAACCCGCAAAAAGAAAACCATTTTCCACCAAAAAGTTCCCCGAACAGACAAGCCGCGCCGCCCAAATCATGCGGGCAGCACGGCTGTAACGCTTTCAAAACCCAAAATGCAATGCCAAAAGGCCGGCGGGCAATTCCCCCCGCGCGGCCGCTCTGGCGCTGAAACGATTTGCATCGTCCCGCATGTCAATTTTGCGTTTCCTTATGCTGCTGTGCCCGGCGCCGGTACTCATCGGGAGAAACGCCGACATTTTTTTTGAATGAGGAAGAGAAATGCTGGGAACTGGAAAAATGCAGAATATCCGCAATATCCGCGATGCCGTACATATTTTCCTCGAGCATCGTGCGCGCGGCGGACATTTTGCGGCTGATGATATACTGTTTGGGCGTATATCCGTATTTGGCGCTGAAAATGCTGATGATATACGATTTATTCAAATAAAAATGCTGCGCGATATCGTCCAGCGAAACATTGTAAGACAGGCCGGAATCAATATAGTCTTTGATCCGCTCGGCCGTACCGACCGTGAGACGCTGTTCCTTTCGATGTTCCTCATATACTGTCAAAATCAGGTCGCACATGATCTTCGCGCATTCGGCCATGACCTCCTCCGTATTGTCCGCATTGGCGGTCGAGAGCGCCGTTTTCATGCGTTCAAAAAGGGGAAGCGTATGCGAATCGCGGATGACCAGCGCGCCGTTTGTCAGTCCGCAGGCGTTCACAAGCCCGTCCAGCAGGCGGCCGCCCGCGTTGATCCAAACCTTGGAATACGGATCCTCGCGGTCCGAATAATAAAGATGCGTATGCAGACGGTTCAGAAAGTAGAAATCCCCTTTCTGAACGGTATAGCTTTTTCCGTCGCATTCGATATGCCCCTTTCCGCCGCGGACATATTCAAAAACATAAATGCTTTTCGTATCGTTTTTCGTACGTGTGCGCTCAACCAGATAATCGGCATACGGCAGACTTTCGCCCACGCTCTCAATGAAAAAAAAGCTGTTTTTACTATAATTGCTGCCCGCGCGGTAAATAAATTTGGCAATTCCCTGTACAATTCTTGACATTTCGGCCACCTACATTTTTTGTACATCTTTATTTTTCATTATAGTACCCGAAACCGGACTTGTCAACACAAATTATCAGGCAAAATGCAAGCGGACGCGTTGACAACCGAATCGGGATATGCTATGATTATTTTTATGAAAAAAACCGAACGTATACTGTAAAACAGGCAAAAAATAAAAATTCCGAATCTATCCCGAACATTCGGAAAGGACAACAAGCATGAACGAAAAACGCTTTTTTCCGGAAATGAATCTGGCGACGGGCATCACCGTGCTTCTGCTCGTACTCGGACACGCCCTGCCAAATGAAGAAGCTGATGTATTCGGCCGGGGTCTGATTGATTTTCTGCATACCTTTTGCGGCAGCTTTGATATGGCGCTCTTCTTTATTCTCGCCGGGTTTTCTGCCTATAACAATCTCATCGCCGGAGAATCCCCGCGCGCCCAACTCGCAAAACGCGCCCGTAAGCTGCTGATCCCGTACGCGATATACACCGTACTCGCGGCCATGCTGGAGCTATCCCTTACGGGTTTTTCCGCTCCGAGCACAGATACGGGCGCGCTTGCGGCATTTCTGCTCGGAACCGCGCCGGGCGAGCGGCGATGGTATCTCTGGACGCTCTTTGTCATCTTCGCACTGTTTTTACTGCTTGCAAAGCGGATCAAGCACCCCGCCGTCTTTCTGATATGCGGTGGCCTTTTGTATATTCCCTGCATCTTTTTCCCGAATTTTATTCTGAACAGCCTGTTTCGATACAGCCTGTTTTATGCTTTCGGCATCTGGCTGCGGATAGATTATATGCGCGCGGGGCGAAATTTTGAATCCGGAAAACTGGTGTTGACCTCACTGTTTTTGCTGCTGGTCATGACGCTGTTCAGCGATTTAACGCCGCTGAATTATCCGATAACCGCGCTGCTCGGCAGCATTGTCATACTCGGTCTCTCCGTTCGTCTTTCAAAATCGCCGAACACGCCGCTTTTCCGCTTTTTTGACAGGCTCGGAAGCTTTGGCTATGACGTCTATCTGCTCAGTTATTTTGTGCAATTGCCGATCGGCGTGATCTTCTATACGAAGCTCGGATGGCCTTATCTTGTCGTCTCGCTGATGATGTTTGTTTTCGGACTCATGCTTCCGTATCTGATTTTCAGCGGTCTTTTTGGCAAAGTCAAATGGCTGAAAAATCTCCGAATCGGGAATTGAGATTCACCGAAAAGAGAAAAAGAGAATGTAAAAAATGCTGAAAACGATCTTGGACAAGAACGAAACCCGGCAAAGCCGCCTTTCCCTGCGGCTTTGCCGGGTTGTTTTTTGTTTAGGCCTGCGTTTTTTTACGCCCTTTTTTATTTTCAGATCAAACGTCGGCCATGGCGACATACTTTGCGCCGTTTTCCGCAATAAATTCACGGCGGCGGGCAACGTTGTCGCCGAGCATCAATTCAAACATGTTCCGCGTCGCCTCTTCGTCGGTCGGCGTCACCGCGATCAGGCGGCGCGTCGCGGGATTCATCGTCGTGCGCCACATCATGTCCGGCTCGTTTTCGCCGAGTCCCTTGGAACGCTGAAGCGTATATTTGATCTTTTTGGCTTCAAGATTTTTTAAAATCTCCGCCTTTTCAAATTCATTGTAGGCGAAATAAATCTCATCCTTGGTGCTGACCTCAAAAAGCGGAGACTCGGCGATATACACCTTTCCCTTTTCGAGCAAAGTCGGAAGCAGTTCGTAAAAAAGCGTCAAAAGCAAGGTGCGGATCTGAAAGCCGTCCTCATCCGCATCCGTACAGATGATGATTTTGCTCCAGCGCAGCGCCTCATAATGAAACGCCGCAAGCTCGCCCCGCTCTTTGCCCTTGAACTCCACGCCGCAGCCGATTACGCGCAAAAGATCCGTGATGATTTCACTTTCAAAAATCTTCTTCGTGGAAGCTTTCAGGCAGTTGAGCGTCTTGCCGCGCACCGGAATGATCGCCTGAAACTCCGCGTCCCGGCCGAGCTTGCAGGAGGTCATGGCCGAATCTCCCTCCACGATATACAACTCGCGAAGTTCGGGATCCTTTGAGCGGCAGTTGACAAACTTCTCCACGCGATTGGCCACATCCATCGTCGTCTGAAGCTTCTTTTTGATGTCGCTTCTCGTCTGCTCCGCCGATTCCCGCGCGCGCTTGTTTGTCAAAACCTGCTTGGCAAACACCTCGCTCTCCGCGGGATGCTCGGCAAAATAAATTTCAAGATTGTGCTTTAGAAAATCGGTCAGCGCGTCCTTGATAAATACATTATTGATCGCCTTTTTGGTCTGGTTTTCATAGGAAGTCTGCGTCGAAAAGCTGTTGATAATCAAAACCAGGCAGTCCTCAATATCCGCAAATCCGACCCGGCTCTCGTTTTTCTTGTAGGCGCCGATAGACTTCAGATATTTATCGAGCGCATAGACGAACGCCGTGCGCACCGCCTTATCCGGCGCGCCGCCGTATTCGAGAAAGCTTGAGTTGTGATAGTACTCGATCCGGTTGACCGCGGCGGAAATACAGAACGTAATATCGGCTTTCAGCTTGTATTCGTCTTTGTCCTCGCGGTCGCGGCCGCTGCATTCCAGCTTCCAGAGCACCGGCTCGGTCAAAGCGGCGCTCCCGGCGATCTCACGGATATAATCCGCAATGCCGTTTGCATAGAAGAAATCCTCGCTGTCAAACTTACCGTCCTCGTTCTCACGCCGAAGAATAAACTTGATGCCGGCATTGACCACCGATTGCCGCTGAAGCGTCCCGGCAAAATAATCATCCGGAATCGCAATATCCGTGAAAACATCGAGATCCGGACGCCAGCGAATAATCGTGCCGTGCTTTTTTTCGCGTTTTTCGATCGGGCGCGATTCCAGCGTGCCCGCCGGTTCGCCCTTTTTAAACCGAATCGAATGCACCTCTGCGCCGTCATAGGAATACACCTCCATAAACTCGGAGGCATACTGCGTTGCGCACGCGCCGAGTCCGTTCAGGCCGAGCGAGTACCCATATGCGGAATTTTCATCGTTATTGTTGTACTTGCCGCCCGCATACAGTTCGCAATAGACAAGCTCCCAGTTGTAGCGCTGTTCCCGTTCATTGTATCCAAGCGGAACGCCCCGCCCGAAATCCTCTACCTGCAGGGTATGGTCCCGCCAGACCGTGACGACAATCTCGCTGCCGTACCCCTCGCGCGCCTCGTCCACCGCGTTGGAAAGAATCTCAAAAAAAGAATGCTCGCAGCCCTCAAGACCGTCCGATCCGAAGATAACCGCCGGGCGCTTGCGCACGCGATCCGCGCCTTTCAGCATGGAAATGCTTTGGTTATTGTATTCCGCATTGTTCTTTTTGCTCTGCGCCATTTTTCAACCTCTTATCCGTTTTCTCTGTTCCATAGTATACCATATCCGAGGCCTTCTGTCAATTCAGGCGCCGTCTTCGGTTTCGGCGGCATACGGGCGTCCGACGCCCGCATATCCGAGGGCTTACAGATCAATCTGCAAAACAAACCGCTGCGCACCGGCTTTCAGCGTATAATCAATGCAGTAATAGACCCGATCCGCATAGTTTTCCTCGCTGACCGCGCAAGACTCCACGCTCTCTTTTCCGGCTTTCAGCAGCGCGGACGCAATTTTGACGCCCGCATCCGTGATTTCGGGCTTTATACCGGTCACAAACCGCTCTACGATGGATTTCGGCATCTCGCCGCCGGAAAAATCGTCCTGCACCGTGACGGCGCGGTCGGCAAACCGAAAGCTTCTCGTGAGCGCGTCAAGCGCCGCGTCATATCCCTTTGCAAACTCAACGCGGAACACGCCGTCCTCAAAAGAAGTCTCCGCGCGCCGCCCGGCGCCGCTGATCTGACAGCCGCCGTCCAAAATCGGCACGCTGTGCCCGCGGGAGGAGGCGCAGAAGTCCGCATACCGCTGCTGCTTGAAATATTCGCGCGTGTATACGCCCGCGCCGGGGTCGGTCAAAAGCTGCACGCCGTCTTTTGCGAGGATAAACGAACCCAAATCATTGTGATTGTGCGGCTCCGCGTTTGTCCCGCCCTTTGCGGCAAAGCCGTATTCGGGCGCGACATGGATCATCCAACCCGAATCTTCAAAATACGCCGTATGCCGCAGATTTTCCGGCGCCTCTGCAAGCGATGCGTCAAACCAGAGCAGCGCGCGCAAATGCAGGCACCATCTGCCGCATCCGTCGTTTGTGTAAGCATACCGGCGCGGCGGCAGCGACACGGTATCCGGATACTTCTTTTTCAGATAATGCAGCAGACCGAGGTGATAGCGGCCGTATATGCCCCCGTCGGAAAAGCTGATGATGACATTGCGGTCAAGAAACATTTTCTGCGCGAAGGAAGCGATGCGCGCAACTTTTTCGTCCGCGAAGAAATCGACCGCGCCGTCTGTAAAATCATACAGCATATCCGCCATGCAGGTGAAAAAACCGAACCCGTAGTGCCAGTATTCAAAGCCCTCAAGGCATACGCCGTCCCTTGAAAAGCCGGAGAGAAAATTGGCCGCTGTTTTTTGGATACGCGGCATCAGCGCGCCGATTTTTTCAGGCGCCTGATAGATATACGCGCCGACAACGCCGCACAGACATACCGCCGCCCAGTTGTTTGTACACCTTTCCCACCAATAGGTATTGTTTTGATAGGCTTTTAAAATGCGTTTTTCCACTTCGGCGCAAATACGGCTGCGAATCAGTTCGGGCAGCCGCTCGCCGAGCAAATAGCCGATCTCGGAGAGGGTAAAACCGGTCTCGGCGGAAAACAAATCAATATGCTCGGAGACCGTTTTGGAAAAAGACGGCATATGCGCGGGCAGCACCCATACATACTCGTCCAAAATCGCCCAGAGCACGTCGCAAAGATAGTCCATGTACGCCGGCTCATCCGGATAAATCAGCGTCAAAAGCGCGGAAACATTCATTTGACGGCGGCGCAGAAAATAGGACTTTTCATATTCTTTTCGGCTTCCGTTTTGGTTGTAGATGATAAACTCGCTGTATTTGCAGGCCGGAACCGGTATGCCGCACTCTTTTTCCCACATAGCGGCAAGCTCCTCGCGAAACGGCCGATAGGCCTCGTCCGTGCGCACCCGCTTCCAAAACGCCGCGTCCCTCGCTTTTTCAATCACCATAGCTTCCTCCGTAAGACCGATCAAAATCAGCATATTTTCACTCGGATTATAACACAGCGGCCGGGCATATACAATAGCCGTTATAAATTTTACAAAATACCGCACACTAACGAAAGAAGCAATTTCACAAAATATTTTTCATGCAGTGTTGCGCCCCGCCCGCGACTCTGCTATACTGAATATAATAGAAGGCAGAACGACTTTTTAAAATTCAAAAAAAGGAGGCGCGCGTGTGAGCGACCGTAAAAAAATCGAAGAACTGCGCCGGGAAAACCGCGCGCTCCGCCGCAAGATCCGCGCGCTTGAAAAAAAGGCCAATGCCGCCGCCCCGGAACCCGCCGAAACCGCGGGGCAATACCGCGCGCAAAATTATTTTTCTTACCTTATCGGCTGTCTGCGCGAAAAAAGCTTTTACGCCTCCACCGAGCGGGTTTTCCGGTACTTCCGCAATTCGCTCTGGGTCACAAGGATTGTCAAATACGGCGCAATCATTTACCATTATTTGCAGGCCGGCGCGTTTGTACTCCTGTATACGGCGATCTTTATCCTGATTATTCCGATTCTGCTCGCCGTCACCGCCGTCACATTGACCGTCGCGCTGATTTTGAGAAAGCGAAACGGCGATAAAATTCTGACGGCGGCCGGGACGCAGGTCGACATTTACATTCCGAAAAACAAAGAAATTTTTGATACAAACGATCTGTTTATCCCGCGAAACGAAGAAACGCGCACCGTCCTTGTCGTATCGCCCTTTTTCCTCAGCCGAAACGGACGCGGCGAGCGGCGGCAAATGTATGTCTGCGCAAGAAAAGAGGCTGAAAACGTCTACCTTGTGCGGAAATATTTCTTTTTCTATCTGCGCCGCCGCCTGGAGAAAAGCGGGAAATTTCAGATTCGTGAAACGATCATAGAGGAATAAACATGCTGACGATACTGTACGGCACGCAGGGCGCGCGCCGGGAAATCTACCGCCGGATCGGCGATGACGTGAAAGCAAAGCGGCGCGCTTATCTGATAGTCCCGGATCAGAAAGCGCTTTTGGCCGAATCCGCGCTGATGAAAAATCTGCCCCCCTCCGCCGCGCTGCTTGTGGACGCGGTTGGCTTTTCACGCCTATCCAACCTCGCATGCAGAAAATACGGCGGCCTTTGCGGCGATTACGCAAACGACGGCGCAAAAATTTTATTTTTATACCGCGCGGTAAAGAAACTTTCCCCCATGCTTTCGGTGTTTGATACACGCCTCGGCTGCGGCGCGCTTAGCGCGCTGGTCTCGCTGTTTACCGAATTTCGCGCCTACGCGGTAATGCCTGAGCAGCTCAGCGAGGCGTCCGGGCGTCTGGCGCCCTCTCCGCTTGCCGGCAAGCTCTCCGACCTTGCGCTGCTCTACGCCGAATACGAAAGCAGTCTGCACAAGCGCTATTTTGAGGCGGCCGACGATTTAGACCGGCTGGCCGACCTGCTTGCCGAGCACGATTTTTTTGAAAACGCACGGGTATATATTGATTCGTTTGTCAGTTTTACGGGACAGGAAATGAAAATCATCGGCCGTATGCTGGCCAAAAATACCGACGTTACGGTAACGCTCCCCCTCTCCGGCACGCGCCCGGCGCACGCGGCTGAGGCGGCCGACACGCGCCGCAGACTTCTCCGTCTCGCCGCAAAATTCTCGGTTTTGACAGACGAAATCGAAATCGAAGACAAAGACGGCCCCGCCGCGCTGGATTTTGCGAAGCGCAATCTCTGGAATTTTTCCTGCACGGAGCGCTTTTCGGAAAACACGCGCGGCACGATAGAGCTTGTCCGCTGCGCCGACAGATCAGAGGAAGCGGAGCTTTGCCTGCGGGAAATCTATCAGATTGTCTCGGACGGCGGCGCTTACGCCGACATTGCGATCATTGCGCGGAACGCGGCGGATTATGAGGGGATTTTAGACCCGCTGCTCACCCGGTGCGAGATTCCCTTCTTCTTTTCAAAAAAGACCGACGCGTCCCTTTTGCCCCTGACAAAACTGACGCTCGCCGCCCTTTCGCTCTATGTTTACGATTTCCGCACGGCCGATGTTATCTCCTACATAAAAACCGGCCTTTGCGGCCTTAGCGACGAGGAATGCGACCTGTTTGAAGAATATGTCGGCCGGTGGAACATCAGCGGCCGGCGCCGCTATCTGGACGGCGAGGATTTTACCATGTCGCCGGAGGGCTATACCGCCGCCGAAACGCCGCCCGAAGCGCTTGAAAACGTGAACGCGGTCAAGCGCAAATTTGCTGCGCCGCTCCTCCGCCTGTGCGACAGTCTCTCTGCCGCGCGCACCGGACGCGACTTTGCAAAAGCGATATTTTTCTACCTCTGCGACGCGGGCATCCGAGAGCGCGCGGCCGACCCGGCATTCACCCGTTTTTTCGGCGTGGACAAGACCGCCGAATCCGTGCGGCTCTGGAACATTCTCTTAGACGCGCTTGACACCTTTACCGCGGCCGCCGGAGACGAAGAAATCACGGCAGCCGAATTTTGCGACCTTCTGCGCCTGCTCTTTTCCGCGCTGGATGTCGGACACATCCCCTCCTCCAAAGATCAGATCATCGTCGGCAGCGCGGATACCATCCGCATAGACCGCCGGCCCTATATCCTGATTCTCGGCGCAAACGAGGGCGTTTTTCCCGCGCCGGTCGCCGAAAGCCCCGCGCTCGGCGAGGAAGACCGGCGCGCGCTGGAAACGCTCGGTATCAAACTTTCGCAAAACCGCGCGCTGCGCTCCGCACGCGAACTCTATCATTTTGTGCGCGCGCTCGACTGCGCGCAAAAACGCGCGGTCATTTCCTATTATACCCAAACGCCGGACGGCGCGCCTGCGGAAAAATCCTTTGCCGCGGAGCGGTTGGAAAAAATATTCGGCGGCAATCTGTATACCTACGCCTTTTCAGCGCTGCCCCCGCTTGACCGGCTGTGCTACGCGCAGGCGGCGCGCATGTGGGCCGGACGCTTCGACGCCAAAACCGAGCGCGTCCTGCAAAGCGTTCTGACGCCGTTTGATCTGTACACGCCGCCGCTTGCCGATGTGAAAGCGATTCAAAACGCAGCCGCTTCGCTCTCCCCATCCGCCGCGCGGGCGGCGCTCGGAGATACGCTGCGCCTTTCGCAGTCGCGTCTTGACTGCTACAGCGACTGCCGGCTGCGCTGGTTTTTGCAATATATGCTCTCGCTTCGGGACACGGCGCCTTTTGCGTTTCGCCCCGTGGAGACCGGAAACTTTGTTCACGGCGTGCTTGAGCGCTTCATGCTCGAACTGCAGCAAAGCGGCCGTTTTGTCGGCGCGCTGACGCCGGCCGAAATCGAAGAGGCCGCTTCGCGTCTCTGCGCCGCAGAAACCGAGAAAATCATGCGCTCCTGCGGAGGCGGAAGCGCGCGGATGCTCTTTTTCTTCGACCGGCTGCGCAAAAATCTTGAACTGATTTTGACCGGCCTTGGCGCCGAATTTTCACAAACGGCCTTCCGGCCGGTCCTGTTTGAATACAAAATCGGCCTTGCGGGCGGACATGCCCCGCTCAAATTTTCACTGCCGGACGGCGGAAGCGCCGAGATCCGCGGCGTGGCCGACCGCGTAGACGTATGCCACACGGACGCGGGCGTTTTGGTGCGCGTTGCGGATTATAAAACCGGCGACAAAACCTTTCGTGAGGAAGATTTGCTGCGCGGCAAGAACCTGCAGCTTCCGATCTACCTCTTTACGCTCTGCAAAGTCGGCGACGAGGACTTTCGCCGCAAAATCGGCGCCCTGCCCTCCGATCGCCTAATCCCCGCCGGCGCGGCCTATTTTGTCGTAAAGCCGCCGAGAATCCGGCTGGACGCCCCGCCTGAGCGCGACATGTATCCCGACGCCGTCCGCGCGCTCCGGCGCGAGGGGATCTCGCTTGCGGACGACGCAGCCGCAGAACGTGCGGATTCAAGCGCAGACCGTCCGTTTTCCGCAAAGCTGCTTGAGAAAAACGAACGGGAAATGGACGAGCTTTTCGATACGGTCAAAGCGTCCGTCAGCCGCATTGCCCGCGATATGCGAGACGGGCGAATCGACTGCGCCGAAACGCAGGGCGGCGCGAAATCCCCCTGTCTTTACTGTCCCTATACGGCGCTCTGCCGCGGCGAAAAAAGCAAGGGAGGCGACCAAAATGACTGAGTTCACGCCGGCACAGCGGCAGGCAATTGAAGAAACCGGCAAGACGCTTTTGGTCAGCGCCGCCGCAGGCAGCGGAAAAACGACCACGCTGATCGAACGCATTCTCCAATCGGTCTGCCGCGCGGAAAATCCCATCCCCCTCGACCGTCTGCTGATCGTCACCTTTACACGCGCGGCCGCCGGCGAGCTTCGCGCGCGAATCTCGCGCGCACTCGCCCGCGCGCTGGAGGAAAACGGCGGCGACGCCTTTTTACAGCGTCAGATCTCCCTGCTCCCCAGCGCAAAAATCTGCACGATCGACAGCTACTGCCTTGATCTTGTCCGCGCCAACTTCGCATCGCTCGGTTTGTCCCCCGCGTTTCGGATCGCCGACGAGGGCGAAGCGCGCCTGATCGCGCGCCGGACAATGGAAACGCTGATCGACGACTGCTGCGACAACCCGGAAAGCACAGTCTGCGGCGGCGCGGCGGGATTTGCCGGGCTGCTTGAAATGCTGCTCGGCACCGGAAGCGACGAACGCGCAGCCGATCTCTTTCTTTCGCTCTACGAAAAGCTCGAATCCGATCCGCGCGGCGCATCCGCGCTGCTTGACTGCGCCCGCGACCTTGCCGCCTTTGCCGAAACCGACTTTTTTTCCAGCCCGCCGGGCGCGCGGATCGAACATATGCTTTGCGCCATGTTTGAGCACTACAGGACGGCTTACAAACTGGCGCTTGACAAAATCCACTGTGACGAGCGCCTTTCAAAGGCCTACGGTCCGGCGTTCGAGGGAGACTTTGCGGGCATTCTCCATGCCGCCGAAGCGTTGAAATCCGGCTTTGCAGAGGCAAGCGAGGCGATTTTAGGCATCGAATTTCAAAAACTCGGCGCCTACCGAAAAAAAGATATGCCGCCGGACGGCTTTGACTTTGTCCGCGCACTGCGCGAGGATTATAAAAAAGAGATCAAGGATATCCGCGCCGCGTATTTTTCTGTCTCTCCCGAAGCAACAAAAAAATGCCTGCGCACCACGGCCGAGGTCTGCCGCGGCGCGGCCGATCTGCTTCTCGAATACGAGCGGCGCGCCGCCGAGGAAAAAAAGCGGCGCAATGTCTGCGACTTTTCCGACATCAGCCGGTATACGCTCATGCTGCTCGTCGATGAAAACGGACAGGATACGCCGCTTGCGCGCGCACAAAAATCGGCTTTCGACGCCGTCTACATCGACGAATATCAGGATGTAAACGCCGTTCAGGACCGCATTTTCCGCGCAATTTCCACAAAGAACAACCGCTTTATGGTCGGCGACATCAAACAGAGCATCTATGCGTTCCGCGGCGCGGAGCCCTCTATTTTTGCCGGTATGCGCCGCGCTTATCCGGAGCTTTCCGAGGCAAAGGACAGTCCGTGCGCGACGCTGTACATGCGGGAAAATTTCCGATGCAGCAAGCCCGTGATCGATTTTACCAATCAGATTTTCGACCTGCTGATGCCCCTTGTTTCAAAAGGAACCGGCTATACCGAAAGCGACGCGCTTGTTTTCGGCAAGCGCACCGCGCCCGGCGCCGCGCCCGCGCCGGTCACGGTCGCTCTTTGCGAGCGGCCGCCGAAAGAAGAACGCACTGAGGAAAACAAGCGCCCCGAAGCCGAATATATCGCCGCTGAAATTTTGCGACTGGCCGCTTCCGAGACCAAAGAGGACGGCACGGCCGTGCGCTTTGGCGACATCGCGATTCTGCTGCGCTCCATGAAAGGCAGCGGCGACATGCTTGCGGCAAAGCTGCGCGCCGCAGGCATTCCGGTCCGCACCGAAACCAGCACGGATTTGCTCGGAGAGAGTGAAATCGAGCTTTTGCTCTGCCTGCTCGGCGCCATAGACAATCCGCGCCGGGACATCAGCCTGTGCGGCGTCATGCTCTCCCCGCTCTTCGGCTTTGACTGCGATTTTCTTTCGGCGCTTCGCAAAGACGCCAAAGACGAGCGGCTGTATACGACGCTGAAGCGCTGGTTTGAGGCCGGGGAAAACGCCCCTGAAAATCCCGACCGCATCAAAACGAAACGGCTCTTAGACACGCTTTCCTATTACCGCAGTCTTGCGCGCTTCTGCCCGGTCGGAGAGCTTTTGACTGCAATCTACACCGAAATGAACCTGTACGCGGTTCTCGCGGGAAAAAGTCCGCTCCGCCGCGCCAATTTGAAAAAATTTCTGGCTGCGGCGCAGAGCTTTGCGGGCGGCGCATACCGCAATCTCTCGGAATTTCTGCAATATATCGAAACGATCCGAAATGATGCAAAACATCCGCTCACCAGCGCAAAACCTGAAACCGAGGGTTCGGACGCGGTAAAAATCATGAGTATTCATCAGTCAAAAGGGCTGGAATTTCCGGTTGTCTTTTTGGCGGGCGCGGCGAAAAAATACAACCTCATGGATGCCGATGCACCGCTGCTTTACAGCGCGGAATGCGGATTTTCGCTGATGCTGCGCGATGACAGCGGTTTCTGCGTCTACGACAATCCCGTGCGCCGTTCAGCGGCGCTGCACATTCGGCAAAAGGCAAAAGAAGAGGAACTTCGCCTGCTCTATGTGGCGCTGACCCGCGCAAGAGAGCGGCTGTACGTCACGGCTGACGCGGACGACCCCGAAAAGCTGCTCGGCGACGCCGGCCTTGAACAGCTTCTCTGCACCGAATACGCATCCCTCTCCAAAACCGATTATCTTTCGCTTATTTTGCAGGCGACCGGCGGCGCGGAAACGCCCGCGCTCCGCTTTACCGCTGTTCCGTTTGAAAAGACAAGGGCAAACAGCGCTTTCCCGCCTGCCGAAGAAAACACTCCGGAAGCCGTGCCCGGCACGCCGGCCGATTCGGACGAAGAGACTGCGGCCGAAGCGCTGCGCGCGCGGTTTGCATTCCGCTATCCGCACAAAGCGCGGACAAAAATCCCGGCCAAGCTCTCGATTTCTCTTTTGTATCCGGGACTGCTCGACGATGAAACGGCCGAGCGGTCCATCGGCGCGCAAAAGCTGCCCGCGCAAAAAGAAGCGCCCGAATTTCTCGCAAAAGAAAGTGAGGACGCGGCGCGGCGCGGTACGGCCACGCATCTTTTCATGCAGTTTTTCAACTTTGAAAACGCGGCGAAAAACGGCGCCGAAGCCGAACTTCGACGTTTGGCCTCGCTCGGTTTTCTCAGCCATGAGGACGCGGCGCTTGTACGGACAGACGAGATCAAACGCTTTCTTGAAAGCGACCTTTTCGCCAAGATGCGCGCCGCAAAAACACTCTACCGCGAACAGCGCTTCAATCTTGAAATGGACGCCGCACAATTCGCAGAAGATGCAGAACTGCGCGCGGAGCTTGCAGGCGAACAAGTGCTGGTACAGGGCGTTATCGACTGCTTTTTTGAGGATTCGGAAGGGGACATCACCCTTGTGGATTACAAAACCGACCGCGTTTTCGGCGCCGGCGCCGAAGAACGCCTGCTCAGGGCGCACGGCGCGCAGCTTTCCTACTATGCGCGCGCCATCGAGCAAATCTGCGGCCGTCCCGTGCGGCGCGCGCTGATTTACTCGCTCTGTCTCGGCCGCGCGATCGAAGCGGATATAACCACGGTCAACATTCCGCGCGGCAGAGAATAAAATTGTGAAATTTCTATATTAGGAGGCATATCCAATGCAGTATGTACATTCCATAGACGAACTGATCGGCCGCACGCCGCTTTTGAAAATTGGCGGGTTCGGCGCCGACATCTTCGCCAAAATCGAGAGTAAAAACCCGGCCGGCAGCGTTAAAGACCGCGTGGCAAAGCAGATTATAGACGACGCCGAAGCCGCCGGAAAACTCGCGCCGGGCGGCACCATTATTGAACCGACCAGCGGCAATACCGGCATCGGACTTGCCGCAATCGCGGCCGTTCGCGGCTACCGGATGATTCTGGTCATGCCCGACACCATGAGTTCCGAGCGCATCAAGCTTGCGCGCGCCTACGGCGCCGAAGTCGTTCTGACGCCGGGCAGCGCGGGTATGCGGGGGGCGGTTGAAAAGGCGAACGAACTGCTTGAAAGCACGAAGGGCGCTTATCTGCCCGGACAGTTTGACAATCCCTCAAACCCCCGCGCGCACTATCTCGGCACGGGCCCCGAAATCTGGGAAGCGCTGGACGGACATATCGACGCGCTGGTCTGCACGGTAGGCACGGGCGGCACGCTGACCGGGACCGCGCGGTATTTGAAAGAGAAAAATCCGGTCGTCAAAGTCATCGCGGTTGAACCGGCGGATTCCCCCCTGCTCTCCGAAGGCAAAGCCGGTCCGCATAAACTGCAAGGAATAGGGGCAAACTTCATCCCTGCTGTTTTAGACAGATCTCTTATTGACGAAGTGCTGACCGCGACAACCGAAGAAGCATACGGCGCGGCGCGCGCACTCGCCGCCAAGTCCGGACTGCTTGTCGGCATTTCATCCGGCGCAGCCGAAAGCGTAGCCGAAAAGGTTGCCGCGCGGCCGGAATTTGCGGGGAAAAATATCGTTGTCATCTTTCCGGACGGCGGCGAAAAATACATGTCAACCGATCTTTTTGCCTGATTTGTCCGACATACGCGGTTATTTGTGCGGAATTTTGTCACTTTGGCGGTTGAAATCATTTGGAAATCAGGGTATAATATTTTTGTAACTTTCATTGAAAGAGGTGCGCGAATGAATCAAGAAACTCTGGCCATGCTGACCGAAAAAGCGAAACTTGTCCGGCGCGGCATTATCGAAAGCACACACGCAGCCGGCTGCGGCCACCCCGGCGGATCGCTTTCTGTCGCGGATATCGTTACCTATCTCTACTTTAAGGAAATGCATATCGATGAAAAAAATCCTAAAATGGCGAATCGCGACCGTTTTGTCCTCTCCAAGGGACACGCGGCGCCGGCGCTGTATTCGGCGCTTGCCTACCGCGGCTTTTTTCCAATCGAGGATTTGAAATCGCTCCGCAAAACGGCCAGCTATCTCCAAGGGCATCCGGATATGAAAGGCACCCCCGGCGTGGATATGACCGCCGGATCGCTCGGCCTCGGATTTTCCGCGGCCTGCGGCATAGCGCTTTCCGCCAAGCTGTCCGACGAAAAATTCCGCGTATTCTGCGCGATCGGCGACGGCGAAAGCGAGGAGGGGCAGGTTTGGGAGGCGGCTATGTTTGCCGCGCATTACGGGCTGGACAATCTCACGCTGTTTTTGGATCTCAACCATCTGCAGATCGACGGCAACATTCGCGATATCGTCGACCCTACGCCGCACGACAAAAAATTTCTTGCGTTCAACTGGAACGTGCTGACCATCGACGGCCACGACTTTGAACAGATCGAAAACGCGGTCGAAGCCGCAAAAAAATGCGCCGGAAAGCCCACGGTCATCATCGCAAGCACGACCAAGGGCAAAGGCGTATCATTTATGGAAAATCAGGTCTCATGGCACGGCAAAGCGCCGAATGACGAGCAATACGCCGCCGCCATGGCGGAACTGGCATAAGGGGGACGGCAAAATGGCAGAAAAAACAGCTACCAGAGAAGCCTACGGCGCGGCTTTGGTCGAACTCGGCGCCGAGTGCAAAAATCTTGTGGTTCTGGACGCCGATTTGGCGGAAGCAACCAAAACCTGCAAATTTAAAGCCGCATATCCCGACCGCTTTATCGACTGCGGCATCGCCGAGGGCAACATGATGTCCGTTGCAGCGGGTCTTGCCGCGGGCGGTATGATTCCGTTTGCCTCAAGCTTTGCCATGTTCGCGGCCGGCAGAGCCTTTGAGCAGATCCGCAACACCATCGGCTATCCGCATCTGAACGTCAAAATCGGCGCGACGCACGCCGGTCTCACGGTCGGTGAAGACGGCGCGACGCATCAGTGCAACGAGGACATTGCCCTGATGCGCAGCATTCCGGGCATGACAATTATCAATCCCGCCGACGCGATCGAAGCGCGCGCGGCCGTGCGCGCGGCTGCGGCCTACAAAGGGCCGGTGTATCTGCGCTTCGGCCGCTATGCCGTGCCTACGGTTAGTCCGGAGGACTATAAATTTGAGATCGGCAAGGCCGTGGAACTGCGAGACGGCAGCGACGTGACCGTCATTGCCACAGGTCTTATGGTGCACATGGCGCTTGAAGCTGCCGAAATGCTCGCGGCAAACGGTATCCGCACGCGAGTCGTCAACATGCACACCATCAAACCTTTAGATGAGGAAATCGTACGCAAAGCCGCCAAGGAAACCGGCGCGATTGTCACAGCCGAGGAACACAGCATCATCGGCGGTCTCGGAAGCGCGGTGGCCGAAGTCCTCTCTGAAAAATGCCCCGTCCCCATGCGCCGGGTCGGCGTGCGGGACAAATTCGGCAAGAGCGGACAGGTTCCCGAACTGCTCGCGGAATACGGTCTGACCGCATCTAACATCGCAGAAGCGGCCAAACAAGCGCTTGCAATGAAAAAATCATAAACGAAGTTAGAAAGGGGTAAACAATGTTTGCCCCTCTCTTTTCAAGGCGGCGCATATCCGTTTAGAAATAAAAGTCATTTTATATCGACAAGCAGACCGGCAAACAACGTTTGCCGGTCTGCTTGTCGATAAAGTAAAAACTGCAAATACAATACGTTTACAAGGCGGACATGCGCCGCCTTGTAAACACCTTGTAGGCGTGCGAGTGCAGCCACAGGCGGCGCGACGGCGCGAATACGCTCCCGGAAAGGGGCTCTCTTTGTGGCGTCAGGACGCCTCCCGGCTGCGCCGGGTCCCTCCTCACGCCTATACGCGTCCCACCGCCGCAAAACCTTGGTTTTGCGGCGGTCTGAGACCGGCAGACGTTGTTTGCCGGTCTTTTGCAAGATTCATTGCAAAATTACCGAACCGACATTCACTTGTCACAAATCTGCGATACACTGATAAAAAAAGGGGGGCGTGTCTATGACTTATCTGGTAACCGGCGCTGCGGGACATCTCGGTAATACCGTCGTACGCGCGCTGGCCGAAAAAGGAGCAAACATCCGCGCACTGGTGCTGCCCGGTGAAAAAGCGGTCGAAGAAGTCGCGAAATATGCGCAGATCTATACGGGGGACGTTCGGAGACCCGAAACGCTGATTCCGTTTTTTGAGGGGGCGGCGCCGTGTACGGTAATCCACTGCGCGGGCATTGTCTCCATTGCGTCAAAATACGATCAGGCCGTTTGGGATGTCAACGTATGCGGCACACAGAACATACTGGAACTATGCAAAAAATATGCCGTACAGAAAACGGTGTATGTGAGCTCCGTGCATGCGATTCCCGAACTGCCCGCCGGACAAATCATCACGGAGATTTGTGATTTCAACCCGGATGCGGTATACGGCCTGTACGCAAAAACCAAGGCCGCAGCGACAAAAGCCGCGCTCGATGCCGCCAAGAACGGGCTGAATGTCAGTGTCGTTCATCCCTCCGGAATTTGCGGCCCCTATGACTACGGGCGCGGACATCTGACACAGCTTATCATCGACTACTGCAAAAAAAGCCTGATGGCAGCCGTTCGGGGCGGATACGATTTTGTAGATGTTCGCGACGTGGCGGACGGCATTCTGCGCTGTTGTGCGGAGGGCAAAAGCGGCGAATGCTATATTTTGTCGGGGGCATACCACACCGTGCAGGAACTGCTCGGACTTTGCAGCGAGATCACCGGAAACAAACCGATCAAAACCATTCTCCCGTTGTGGTTTGCAAAGCTGACCGCGCCGATGGCGGAATTTTACTATAAGCTGAAAAAACAACCGCCGCTCTATACCCCGTATTCGCTCTGCACGCTGACTTCGGGCGTATCCTTTTCCCACGAAAAAGCATCCCGAATGCTGGGGTATCAGCCGCGCCCGCTGCGCAACACGGTCGCCGATACATGGGCATGGCTGCGCGCCGCAGGAAGAATATAACACGCAAGCCGTCCGGGCTACGCAGCATTTTTTCTCAAAGCCTGTTTTTCAAGTAAGATAAAACGTCCCGAACCAAATTGGTTCGGGACGTTTTATTGAACTTTACGCTTTTGAGAACATATCTTTGCCTACACCGCAAAGCGGACACACAAAGTCGTCCGGCAGATCCTCCCACTTTGTGCCGGGCGCAATGCCCTCGTCGGGCGCACCGGCCTCCTCATCATATTCCCAACCGCAAACGTCGCAAACGTATTTCATACTGTTTTTCCTTTCTGAATAAAGATTTTATTTTTGCGCGCCAAAGCGCGTCAAAGCATAAAACATAAATCGACTTTTATGCCGAAAATTTCTCCGATTCCACAGCAGTCAATCGGCCCGTCAGCCGAGCGGCTCAAAATCCTCCGCACCGTGCTTGCACAGCGGACAGACAAAATCCGGCGGCAGCGTTTCGCCCTCGTAAACATATCCGCAGATTTTGCAGACAAAGCCTTTCTTTTTTTCCTCGGAAGGCTGCGGCTTCGGCTTGATATGATCGAAATAAAACTGATAGGTTGCGGAGGGCGCATCCGACAAAATCGCCGCCTCGGTCAGTTCGGCCACAAAAATCGTATGCGTGCCGCAATCGACCGTCTCGATAACCTTTCCGCACAGGTACGCATTCGCATACCGGGTCAGATGCATCAATCCGTCGCCTCCGCGCGCGGCATCCTCAAAGCCGGAAAACTTGTCCGTATCCCGCCCGCTGACAAAGCCGAAACGCTTAAAAATCTCAAACGGCGCATCCTCCGTCAGCACAGACAGGCAAAGCATTCCGGTATCGCGTATCATATCATGCGTATGGTTCTGCTTGTTCACCGTGACCGAGATCCGCCGCGGTGTATCGGTAACCTGAGCAGCCGTATTGATAATACAGCCGTTGTCCTTGCCGTTCTCGTGCGCGCTCAGGACAAAAAGGCCGTAGGAAATCTTAAAGAGCGCCGCCGGATTCACAAGCACCGTATCTTTCGCCGCGGCCGCCTCCGGCGCTGGCATGGAGGCGCGGATGGCCTCCGCCATCACATCCAGCTGCGCTTCCTTTTCCGGCGTCAGCGCGGACAAAAGCGTAACCGTCTCCTCAAGCGCCGTCATATTCCGGCAACGGCTGAGAATTTCCCGCATCAGCGCACCGCTCATCGGCGCCCATGAGCCGTTTTCTATAAACGCTATGGTGCGATTTTGCAGATTATGCGCCGCAAGATCGCGCAAAACTTCCTCCATCCGGATAAAAATCCCGGCGTTGTACGTAGGCGCCGCAAAAACAAGATGGCTGAACCGAAACGCCTCGGCCACGATCACATCCGATGAAGTCACCGAAACGTCGTACACAGCCGTGCGAACGCCCGCCTCTCGCAATTTGCAGGCCAAAATATCCGCTGCCGCCGCCGTGTTTCCGTATATCGACGCATACGCGATCAAAACGCCCGCTTCTTCCGGCGTGTATGTGCTCCATTTTTGATACAAAGCCAAAAAATCGCCGAAATGCCTGCGCCATACAAAACCATGCAGCGGGCAGACTGTTTCAATTTCCAGCGCGGCGGCCTTTTTCAGCAGCGTCTGCACCTGCGTGCCGTATTTACCCACGATATTGCAGTAATAGCGGCGTGCCTCGCCGGCAAAATCCCGCATAAAGTCCACCTCATCGGCAAACAGAGCGCCGTCCAGCGCACCGAACGTACCGAACGCATCCGCGGAAAACAGGATTTTATCCTTTGCGTCATACGTGACCATCACTTCCGGCCAATGCACCATCGGTGCCATGACAAAATGCAGTTCATGCCGTCCGGTGTTCAGAACACAGGATTCATCCACAATATACGTACGTTCTCCGAGATCAAAATCAAAGAACTGCCGAATCATCTTTTCAGTCTTCGCATTGCAGACGACGATTGCCTCCGGATACATCCGAAGCACCCGCGCAAGCGTTGCCGAATGGTCGGGCTCCATATGTTGAACCACAACGTAATCCAGCTTTTTGTCGCCGAGCAGATGGCGAATATTCTCAAAAAACACACCGCTGACCGCATGGTCCACCGTATCCATCAAGACGGTCGTGTCGTCCAGCAAAAGATACGAATTATACGATACGCCGCGCGGAACCGAATAAATCCCCTCAAACAGCGCCAGTCTGCGATCGTTGCCGCCGACCCAGAATAAGTCTTTTTTTACAGCGCGTACGCAATACATTTTTTTATTCTCCTCTTGCATATTTTTGTATTTCACCATGAAGCAAAAATGCTTGCTTGCAAGGGCATTTTTGCGAAGCCGTCAATACCGCAGCCGTGCAAGCGCACGGCAGGGCGAAGCCCAAAGGCTTGCGAAGCAAGACTTTCTGCGGTTATTATAACACATAATATGGAAATTTTCTATTCTATTTAAATGAATTTCAAAAAAATATTTGAAATTTTTACCTCGCCGCGCCGATCGCACAAAAATACATCAAAATGGAAAATCTTTTCAATGTCATCCTTGACATTTTCCGCCAAATACTATATACTGTATTATGAATAGTATTGTATAAAACCGGTTGACGGATACGGGAGAGCATTCAGCAGAATCACCGAAGGGGCGAAACTCTCAGGTAAAAGGACCGATATCCCGACGAACTCTGGAAAGCCGCAGGCACCGACGAAGCAATTTTGCATATGCAAAAGAATCTTTCAGGTAACAAGACAGAGTGTTCCCAAAAGGGAACGCTTGTTTTTTTACGGAGGAAGACTATGGCCATCTGTATTTTTATTTTGGAACTGATCGGCACAACGACGTTTGCCGCGTCGGGCGCGATGACCGCGCTGAAAAAGAATATGGACATTTTCGGCGTGGCAATCTTGGGACTGACCACTGCGGTCGGCGGCGGCGTGATACGTGATATACTCCTCGGCATCACGCCGCCCGCTACGTTCCGCCAGCCGATCTATGCTGTCATAGCCATTGCCACAGCCGTTTTTGTCTTTATTCCGGCCGTCCGGCGCCTGCTGACCAAAAATCAAATCCTGTACGACCGCATCATGCTCATTATGGACTCGCTCGGACTCGGAATATTCACCGTTGTGGGAATCAGCGCGGCTTACAGCGTTTCGGAAGACTTCAATCTTTTTCTGCTTTTGTTTGTCGGCATTGTTACAGGCGTCGGCGGCAGTGTGCTGCGCGACATTCTTGCGGGAAACACACCTTACATTTTTGTCAAACACATATATGCCTGCGCTTCGGGTGCGGGCGCGCTGCTTTGCGCGCTCTGCTGGAAACCGCTCGGTGTAACCGCCGCCATGCTGCTCGGCGCGTCCGCCGTGATTTTGCTGCGCCTTTTAGCCGCGCATTTTCGCTGGAGCTTACCGCGCGCAGGCCAGCCATGAACCCATCCGATTTTGCCGTCTTTCGTTTGCGGCAGGTGCTTGCAAACAGGTAGTCAACACAGCCTTCAGCGATAAAAATACAAGATTCAGCGAGGAAATCGTGAATAAAAAGAATTTAAAAATGCGCCCTGTCGGCAGCGAATATATGAAGCAATATAACCAGCTGCTCCGTTATGTCTTCCAGGTTACGGAGCAGGAACTCAACTCAGTCGGCTGGCAGGAAAAAGAAATCATACGCGCAAAATATCCGACCATGCAAAAAGCCGACGTGCTGGGATGGTTTGATCAGGAAAATCTGGTTTCCCAGGTCGCAGTATATCCCATGAAAGTCAAAATATACGGCCGTACCTATGATATGGGCGGTCTGACCGGCGTCGGTACCTATCCGGAATACTCCAATCAGGGACTCATGCATAAACTGCTTGAGCAGGCATTGAAAAACATGCGCAAAAAAGGTCAGTATATCAGCTATTTGTTTCCCTACTCCATTCCCTACTACAGACGAAAAGGCTGGGAAATCATATCTGATAAGATTTCCTATGAAATAGAGGATTATCAGCTTCCCAAAAACCAACAGGTTTCCGGCGATGTCCGCCGCGTGGAATGCGACAGCGCGGAACTCAGGCGCACATACGAAATTTACGCGCAGCGCACGCACGGCGCCATTCTGCGGGACGAACTGGCATGGAACGAATACTGGCTCTGGGATTCGGACGATATCATGGCTGCAATCTACTACGATGAAAACAATGAACCCTGCGGTTATGTGATCTACTGGATCGCGGACGATGTATTCCATATTAAGGACATGATCTTTATCAATGAAAACGCGCGCGCGGGGCTTTGGAACTTTATATCCGCGCACTTTTCCATGATTGACAAAGTTGTCGGCGACACATACACAGACGAACCGCTTGCATTTTTGCTGGAGGACGCCAGCATCACCGAAACCATCTCGCCCTATTATATGGCAAGAATCGTAGACTTTCCGGAATTTATAGCCAACTTTCCCTTCAAGCCCAGCCGGGAAGAGAGAAAATGGAAATTTATGCTGTCCGACCCGATGCTGACGTGCAATCAGGGCGCTTTTCTCCTCACCATCGACCGATCCGGAAAAGGAACGGCTGTGAAGATTTCGGAAAAATGCGCCGATTCAATCAGCATTCAAACGATGACGACCATGTTGATGGGCTACAAGAGACCGGACTACTTAGCCAAGATCGGCCGTATTTGCGCGGATGAAGCCACAATTGATATGCTTGAGGATTCAATTGAACAGCAAACGCCGTACGTCTCCGATTATTTTTAATTCGACTGCCGATTTTCAAAAACGCCGTTTAAAACGAAATATCGGAGGTTTTGGTGATTTACAGTGCGATTACGGATTGCAAGCCCATTTTAAAAGGTTGGTCAAACGATAAAAAATACCGCGCGACCGCTGCCGACGGTACAAAATATCTGCTCCGCATTTCACCCGCCCCGCAATACGGCCGCAAAAAGCATGAATTTGAAATGATGCGGCAGGTGTCAAATCTCGGCGTACCTATGTGCCGTCCGATTGAACTCGGACGCTGCGGCAAGGGTGTCTATACGCTGCACACTTGGATTGACGGCGCGGACGCCGAAGCGGTGATTCCGGCGCTCTCCGATGCCGAACAATACGCATACGGGCTTGAAGCAGGCTGCATTCTGCGCGTCATCCATTCGATTCCCGCGCCGGCCGCGCAGGAAGATTGGGAAGCGCGGTTCAACCGAAAGATGGATCGAAAGATTCAAATGTATTGGGACTGCCCGGTAAAATACGAGGACGGACAGGCCTTTATCGACTACATAAACGCAAACCGGCATTTACTCAAAAGCCGCCCGCAAAGCTACCAGCACGGCGATTATCATATCGGAAACATGATGATCGACACGCGCGGAAAACTGCAGATCATTGACTTTGACCGCAATGACTTCGGCGATCCGTGGGAGGAATTTAACCGCATTGTCTGGTGCGCGCAGGCAGCGCCCCGCTTTGCCTCCGGCATGGTCTACGGATATTTTGAGGGGAATGTTCCACTCCTCTTTTGGCGTCTGCTCGCATTGTACATTTCAAGCAATACCCTCTCCTCTGTCCCCTGGGCCATTCCGTTCGGTCAAAAGGAAGTCGATACCATGCGAAAACAGGCCAAAGAGATTTTAGGTTGGTACGACCATATGAAAAATCCTGTGCCGAGTTGGTATTCTATCCAACAATAGCCCCGGCAAAACAGTTTTTTACATCTTGAAAAAACCATTTTATATCGCTTCTGAAAATCGGACAGTCCGCAAGTTCATTTGAACCTTGGGACTGTCCGAACTGTTTTAAAATTCTGCGGGCTGTGTCGGGAGCGTTTTCGCAAAGCGCGCAAGTTCCTCGTCTGTCGGAATATAGTCGCTCATTTTTCCGTCATGGAATTTTTCATACGCAACCATATCAAAGTAACCCGTACCGGTCAAACCGAAGAGAATCGTCTTCTCCTCGCCAGTCTCCCGGCACCGAATCGCTTCGTCCATCGCCGCCTTGATCGCGTGACTGGACTCAGGCGCAGGCAAGATACCCTCCACTCTGGCAAATTCTTCCGCCGCGCGGAACACCGCGGTCTGCTCAACCGATCTTGCCTCCATAAGACCGTCATGGTACAGTTGAGAGAGCACCGAACTCATGCCGTGATAGCGCAGACCGCCCGCGTGGTTCGGCGCGGGGATAAACCCGGAACCGAGCGTGTACATTTTCGCCAGCGGGCAAATTTTTCCGGTATCGCAGAAATCATACGCAAACACGCCGCGCGTAAGGCTGGGGCAGGAAGCCGGCTCAACGGCGATGAAGCGATAATCCGCCTCGCCGCGCAGTTTTTCGCCCATAAAGGGAGCGATCAGACCGCCGAGATTGGAACCGCCGCCCGCGCAGCCGATGATAATATCCGGCTTTACGCCGTACTTTTCCAGCGCAGCTTTTGCTTCAAGACCGATCACGGACTGGTGCAGCAAAACCTGTGAAAGTACGCTGCCGAGCACATAGCGATACCGTCCGCCGGATGTAACGGCCGCCTCTACCGCCTCGGAGATTGCGCATCCGAGACTTCCTGTCGTGCCCGGATTCTCCGAAAGAATCTTTTTGCCCACCTCGGTCGTTTCGGACGGAGAGGGCGTAACCGACGCGCCGTATGTGCGCATAACCTCGCGGCGGTGCGGTTTTTGCTCATAGCTGACTTTTACCATGTAAACCTTGCAGTCCAAATCAAAATATGAGCAGGCCATCGAAAGCGCGGTTCCCCACTGTCCGGCGCCCGTCTCGGTCGTCACGCCCGCAAGCCCCTGCTTTTTCGCATAGTACGCCTGCGCGATCGCGGAATTTAGTTTATGGCTGCCGCTTGTGTTGTTCCCCTCAAATTTATAATAAATATGCGCCGGTGTGCCGAGTTTTTTCTCCAGACAGTATGCGCGTACCAGCGGAGAGGGACGGTACATTTTGTAAAAGTCAATCAGCGGCGCCGGAATGTCGATGTACGGCGTTGTGTCGTCCAGTTCCTGCTCGGCAAGCTCCCGGCAGAACACCTGTGATAGCGCGTCCAGCGTGATCGGCTGCATCGTCGCGGGATTCACGAGCGGCGCCGGCTTGTTTTTCATGTCGGCCCGAAGATTGTACCATTTTTTCGGGAGTTCATCCTCACTCAGATAGATTTTGTACGGAATTTCTCTCTTTTCCATAGCGTCACCTTTCTCCCCTGAAAATTTTGATTCGGCCGGGGTTGCCGCAAAGGCGGTAAGGATAAAAAAATCCTCCTGTCCCGCCATCAATCTGCCGGGACAAGAGGTAAAATACTCTTGCGGTGCCACCCTGCTTGACGCTTTCGCGCCCGCTCTGCGCATACAAACATATGCCTGTCTTTTGATAACGAAGCACCACGCTCCGTGCGGCATACTCGCATACGCTTTCAGTCGCCCCTCAGGAGTCCATTCAAGCTCCGCCGCCGCACCGCGCTTCCACCATCCGCGGTTCTCTGTACCGGAAAATCGGACTCTACTTACTCTCCCTCATCGGTTTAGTATATTTTATGTTATGTTTTTTCCCTTGTCAAGTGTTTTTGAAAAATTTTTTATCACAAAGCCGAAAATTTTCGATTTTCTTATTTTACAGTTCTGAAATTTAGATTCTCGCACGTTCCGCAAAAGCAAAAAAATATTCCCCTGATTTTCTATTATTTCGGTAAATTTCTTGACTTAAACCGGGTTTTGTGATATTATATTTTAAAATTTTCATCTATAAAAATCAGTTTCGACATTTTTTGCAAAT
>URDS01000008.1 GCA_900546635.1 uncultured Eubacteriales bacterium
AAAAGGGAGAATTGCATAAGGAAAAAAACCTCCCCGCCGAAAGAAAAGGCTGTCTTTCTTTCGGCGGGGAGTTGCTTTGTGCGTCAGGATATGTATTTTTATATTGCTTCTATATTTTTCCCATGTTTTTCAAATAAAGCATATTCACCAGTATACCATTGCTTTTCCACCAGTTTTTTGCGACTGCCCATTGTTCGGGGTAGTCCGCCCACCCCCAAGGAACAGTCCACGAGCCATCGGAAAGCTGCGTTTTTTCAATGAATGTACACTCATAGTCGGCGAGTTCTTTATTGTCGGCATAAAAAATACTGTTTTTGCTGTTGAAAAACTGCGACGGTTTACAGACATAACTTGTTTCCCATTCGGATTTGTTCCGAGTAATGCTGTTTTTCACCTGCTCCACCAGCTTTGCTTTTAACGCCGACAGATTTATGACATCCGTCTGTCCTGATTCCTCAATGGATTCAGCAAGTCTTATGTAACAAAGGGCTGTGTGCATATCGTTTAAAAAGCCTTGCGAAACGTATGCTTCATAAGCCTCTTTTGCAATCCGGCAGCCGAGTTGATACAAATCGCTGTCCTTATCGGAAAATTGAATAATGAATCCGGCAAAATAAGCCGTAGGGTTATAGTCGGTATGACATGTAGATTCGCTTTCCGTATGCCACCAGGGGGCATGGGGATAATCGTTATTGCTTTTTACAGTATTGTACCAAAATTTCCCCTTAAAATCCTTACCGCTTGCAAGATATGTAAGTACGCCTTGCATCATCGGATGTTCCGCATCGGTAAAGTTGATTTCCCGCAGAATTTCTATTGCGCACCAAGTTTGTATGGGCGACGAATTGGGATTCCATGCATCGGCCTCTAATGCGTGACCGAATCCGCCGTCTTCATTTTGATAATATGAAAGCGCTTTCAATACCGGCTCCCTGCTTCCGTTTTCAAAATGGTATTGCCACCTAGCCAAATCAAGCGGTCTTGCGTTTCGATAGATGAATTCCTTTGCTTTTTTGAATGTTTCCATATTTCGCACCTCAAAAATCATACATCCATAATCGGTTATGGTTACGCTTCGGACGGCTGCAAATGTACGGCGTCCTTTTTTACTGCGTAATGTCCCTGACAATGTCCTCCGGATACCGGCCGGCGACGCGGAGGCAGAAGACCCGGAGCATTTCCGTTTGCTCGGCTTTGCCGCCGTAGGTGTTCCCGGTCTGCGGAGACTGCGGCTCGATTTTAAAGTCTTGCAGCAATACGAAAACGTCGTTCCCTTTTGCAAGGCCGCCGCAGTGCTTGATGCATTGCAGCAGAGTGCCGAAACGCTCGCCGGCAAGCATCCGATTCAGCAGCGACAGTGTTTCCTGCGCGTGCGCCGGGGGGCTTTCTCTGCCATCGCCGGACGTGCAGTCCGGCGATGAACTTCATATGCTTTCCTCGGTCAGTCCCGGCTGTCCGGCGGTGAGACGGGCGGCCGTGTCCTGCCGGACGCCGCTCCGGCCGAGCAGGCAATCGCAGGAAACGCCGAAGGAATCCGTCCATTTCGCACGCCGCCGTACCCGAAAATCGGGTACGGCGGCGTTTTGCGCTGTTGCGGACTGCGGTCAGTCCTTCAGCTCCACGCGGCGGATCTTGCCGCTGATCGTTTTCGGCAGCTCGGCGACAAAGTCCACGCGGCGGGGGTATTTGTAGGGTGCGGTGTGTTTTTTGACGTAATCCTGGATTTCCTTTTTCAGCTCTTCGCTCGGCGAAGTTCCCTTGGTCAGCACGATGGTTGCCTTCACGACCTGACCGCGCGTCTCGTCCGGCACGCCGGTGACGGCGCATTCGAGCACGTAAGGAAGCTCCATGATCACGCTCTCAATCTCAAACGGGCCGATGCGGTAGCCCGAGGACTTGATGACGTCATCGATGCGGCCGACATACCAGTAATAACCGTCCTCGTCGCGCCAGGCGGTGTCGCCGGTGTGGTACAGGCCGTCGTGCCACGCTTCGGCGGTCTTCTCTTCATCACGGTAGTAGCCGGCGAACAGGCCGCAGACGGCGGCATTGCGGTCGGCGCGGATGACGATCTCGCCCGTCTCGCCGACCGGCACGCTTTTGCCGTTCTCGTCGACGATGTCCACGTCATACTGCGGGTTGGGCCTGCCCATTGAACCGACCTTCGGCGTCATCCCGTACAGATTGGCAATGGCCAGCGTTGTTTCGGTCTGACCGAAGCCTTCCATCAGCTTCAGGCCGGTCGCTTCGTAAAAGCGGTGGAACACCTCGGGATTAAGCGCCTCGCCCGCAATGGTTACGTAATGCAGCGACGACAGGTCGTAGCGGGACAGGTCCTCCTTGATGAAGAAGCGGTACATCGTCGGCGGCGCGCAGAAGGTGGTGATGTTGTACTTCTTAAACAGCGGCAGAAGGTCGTCGGCCTTGAAGCGGTCGAAGTCGTACACGAAGATTGCGCTCTCGCAAAGCCATTGGCCGTAGAGCTTGCCCCAGAGCGCTTTGCCCCAGCCTGTATCGGAGATGGTGAGGTGCAGTCCGCCCGGCTGTACGCCGTGCCAGTAGCGTCCGGTGATGAAATGGCCGAGTGCGTATTTGTAGCTGTGCACCGCGATTTTTGGATAGCCGGTCGTGCCCGATGTGAAGAACATCAGCATGGGGTCGCTGCCCGCCGGCGCGTCCTCGGCGCGCTCAAAGTGCGAACTGAACAGCTTGTAGCTGTCGTCAAAATTTTGCCACCCCTCGCGGTTGCCGCCGACTAAAATCTTTGTTTTCAGCGTTGGGCAGCCGGGCGCGGTCATGTCTACCTGATGCGCGGTGTCGCCGTCTGCGGTGCAGAGAATGGCGCTGACGCCCGCGGCGTTGAAGCGGTATTCAAAATCATGCTCCTGGAGCTGATTGGTCGCGGGAATTGCGATCGCGCCCAGCTTGTGCAGGCCGAGGACCGCAAACCAGAATTGATAATGCCGCTTGAGCACGAGCATGACGCGGTCGCCCCGCTTGATTCCGAGCGATTTGAAGTAGTTGGCGCACTGCGCGGACGCGCGCTTCATGTCCTTGAATGTAAAGCGCCGCTCGTTTTTATTGCGGTCGATGTGGATCATGGCCAGTCTGTCCGGGTCGCGGTCGGCCAGCGCGTCCACGATGTCGAAAGCAAAGTTGAATTTGTCTTCGTTTTCAAAGTCGATTTTGGTCAGTACGCCGTTTTCATCCAATTCGGTTTTGACAAAGTTTTCGCAGATCAGCTTCTCGGATGTATTGGCAAGCGCCACGCTTTCCCGAATATATTTTTCCTCGGTCGGCGCGCCGTTGACCACAACGGCGAGAAACAGGCAGTCGGCGCCTTCGACCGCGATCATACCGTGCGGCGTGCCGCTGTCGTAATAGATACTGTCGCCCTCGTGCAGAATCTCGGTATTGTTGCCGATCTGCACTTTCAGGCTGCCGTTTAGGATCAGGTCAAATTCCTGCCCGCTGTGCTTGGTCAGGTGAATCGGCCGATTTTGCTGATCGGCCGAATATTCGTACCGCACCCAATAGGGTTCCGCCAGCTTGTTGCGGAACAGGGGCGCAAGATTTTGAATATCGATGCCGGGTTCCTTTGCGGTGGAATGCCCGCCGCCTTTTCGGGTGACGGCGTAGGAGGAGAGGTGCGCGCTCTGTCCCTCCAAAAGATCGGTCATTTCCACGCCGAATGCCAGCGCGCATTTGTGGATAAAGGTGAACGGCAAATCAACGCCGCCGCCCTCGTATTCGAGATAGGTGGATAGCGGAACTTCCGTTTTTTCGGCCGTTTCCTCAGGGGTCAAGCCGACAATTTCGCGCATTTCCCGAATCCTCAGGGCAACCTCGTACAGTTTGTTTGCGGAATCAGCCATGTTTCTTACCGCGTTCAAATTTGATTGAACTTTCCTTTCGATCAAAATTTACGGACATTGCGTCCGGCGGCGGGAACAAAAAACACCCGCCTCAAAACTTTGAGACGGGTGTATAACACTCGCGGTACCACTCAAATTGCAGCCGGGGCTGCCACTCTTCAAGACCAAACAGTCTCTATGCACTAACGCGGCAAACACGAGAGGCGTCTACTGACCTTTCGGCTTTCAAACCTCCGACTCGGAAGCGATGGGTCTCTTGAAAAATCGCATTGTCGGCTCGCAGCGACCGCCGACTCTCTGAGAACGGATTTTTCTGACCGTCTTCGTCACAGTCTTTCTTGTTGAAATAAATGTATCACACTTTGCCCTGTTTGTCAACAGACGCGAATAAAATTTTAAAACTTTATTCTGTTGCACAAAATTCAAGTTAGAAACCCCGCGCATTTTTGGTGATTTTTCGAGCTTTGGACAGGTGCGAAATTCAGGTTGGAATTTTTCTTTGAAAAATTATGGAAAATATTTTCGACCTATAGTATAGTAGATACAGAGAAAAAACGTGTGTTCGGCGGCCAAGCGATCCGTCGGAGAGGGAGACGTATAATGTATTATGTATATATACTGCGCTGCGCGGACGGTTCGCTGTATACCGGGATCACGTCGGAGCCGCGCCGCCGGTTTGCGGAACATATATCGGGAAACCGGGGCGCAAAATACACCCGTATGCACCGTCCCGAAGCGCCGGCCGCGCTTTGGGAGGCAGGGACGCATACTGACGCTGCGAGCCTTGAATGGCGGATCAAACGGCTGCGGCGGGCGCAAAAGCTTGCTTTGCTGGAAAATCCCGATATGGCGGCGCGGCTTTTGCCGCCTGAGCGCCGGGAGACGCTTCGCAGCGTTCCAAAAGAAGAATCAGCCGCGCTCTGGCCGCAGTCAGATGAACAAAAGGACATCCATCTGATTTGAAGAGGCGGATCGCAGTCAACGATGGCCTTTTGGCCAAAACGCCCCTGTAAATCCATGCAATTTGTATACTTTGGTTGAAAATACAGGCTGTTTCAGGAAAAAACACGGAACAGTATTGTACTATAAATAAACCATAAACGCGAATGATTGTGAATTTTATCCGATAAAATCGCAAAACCGAAAAACAGCAAAATATTGAGAGAAAAAAGTATTTTTTAGAGTTTTTTAGCCCGTACCTTTTTGAGGTATGGGCTTTTACTTTGTCGAAAATATAAAAAATATCGGGGATGCATACGAAATAAAACCTGCCGGAATGCAGGAATTTGCAGCCGTAAGACGGCGGCATAGCGGTCGGGGACATTGAAAAACCGAGTTTATTTCGGAAAATACAATCAAGCCAAATCCTAATAAATATTGACCCGTTTCATAATGGCTTTCTTGCTGTATATGCGGTAATATAAGCGTGTCCGGGAAATCCGGATAAAAAGATAAGGAAGTGAAGAAATGAATTTAAAAGATGGGATCGCGGCCGCGGCTGGCGCTGTCGGCGGCTGGGTCGCCTCATGGTTTGGAGGTTGGGACAGCGCGTTGATTACGTTGCTTTTATTTATGGCTGCGGATTATTTCACGGGCTTGGTCGTGGCCGGCGTGTTTCACAAGAGCGGAAAATCCGAAAACGGTGCGCTGGAAAGCAAAGCCGGCTGGAAAGGACTTTGCCGCAAAGGCGTTACGCTGATGATTGTACTGGTCGCCTACCGATTGGATCTTGCAATCGGTTCAAACTATATCCGGGATGCGGTCGTGATTGCGTTTGTATTAAACGAAACCATCAGCATTATTGAAAATGCAGGTTTGATGGGCATACCGATTCCGGCTGTGATGGCGAAAGCAATCGATGTACTGCGCAGTCGGCCCGAAACGCCCGCGGCAAAGCAGGAAGATTCAAAAAAGGAGGAAAAATAAGATGATTCCGTTTCAAACCAACCGTGTAAAAGTGACCTCGCCGTTTGGGCAGAGAACCCTGAACGGCCGTTCGGAATTTCATACGGGATATGATCTTGTCGGCGTCGGATCACATGCGGTTGTGGCCGCCGTCGGCGGAAAGGTTGTGCAGAGCCGCATGGTGACGGATAAAGCCAATCTGACCTGGCAGTGGGGCAATTACATATGCATTCGGACAGACGCGGGGCAGTATCACTATTACTGCCACCTTGCCGAGCGCAGCGTGACTGCCGGGCAGACCGTCTCTGCCGGTGAAAAAATCGGCGTAATGGGCAATACCGGGTATTCCTTTGGTGCGCATCTGCACTTTGAGGTACGCGCCTCTGACGGCAAAACAAACGTGTCTCCTGCGGAGGTATTGGGGATTCCCAATGTCGTGGGCGTTTATACGGAGCCGGAGGCGCCGCCGCTTGAAGAGGACTTGAAGGTTTTGACAGAACACGGGGTAATCAATACGCCGGAATACTGGATGAAAACCGCGCCGGCTGTAAAGTATCTGCCCGAACTGATTCACAATGCCGCACAGGCGCTGAAACAGCAAAATATTTGAAAAATAACAAAAAGGAGAAAATGAAAAATGTGTTACGAAGAAGAATATGAATATTCAGGAAATTGTACAGTTGATACCGATTCGGATAACGGTTGCTCCGGTGAGAACCGCGAAGATGTCAACACCGGGAAATGCGATTGCACCGCGGATGATGCTAACAGCGGAAAATGCGACTGCCTCGCGGATGAAAAAGCAATCAGAATACAGTGCAAAGGGTGTGAAATCATACATACCATTAAAAGCAGCAGAACGCTGCGTCTGTATTCCTGCGATGAAGCGAATGACTATTATATTGTTCGCGATTATACCAAAAATACCGCTGTTGCAGGCGACGGAACCATTCGATTTACCGCTTCCGGTACGATACGGGTATGGGTACGGTCAAGCTATACCGGAGAAGTGGTAGATTGTTACCGGATTACCGCCTTTTTGATGCCCGGTCAGGTAACGATGTTTACCGTTGTGCATTATTGTAATTGCGATGATAAGGCCGATTCGGGAAGCGGCGGTACAAAGAAACCGACAAGAGTAGAATTGTGCGATGAATTCGGCAACGGATTGGAAGAACAGCCTCAGACAATGGAGATCGGAGACAGAGTACGGTTTACCTATAAAATTTACAATTCGATCGGGAGACCGGCGGTGAAGTGGTCTGTTTATAATCCGGAATTTGTGACAATCGATGAATCCGGTATTGTACATGCCAGAGATGCGGGCGTTTCTAAACTGCGTATTGAATTGCAGGGAGGCGAAAGCTACAGTGAAATTGAGATTCGGGTTAATGTGGGCGAGTATCTGGTTACGGCAGAGCAAATGAGGGCGCTCGGATGGAACGAGTTCAAAACCTCTATTGCGTCAATGGAAGATATCAACCGCACATTGAAAAAATTTGAAATCACAACGACGGAACGCATCCGGCATTTCCTGGCGCAGTGTTTTATTGAAATAGGCCGAAGTGATGCTTATAATGATTATGTGGAAGACGGCGTTTCAGATCCATATTGCGGTGCCGGTGCAATTCAGATGACTCATAAATACCATTATATGGCTTTTTCAACCTATAAAATCCTTGAAAAATATCCGTTTTTAGATGGGGTGCATCTTGCGGCGGCGCATCATGATATAACTGAAATCGAGCCCAATTATTATCATATTCTGCAAGACGCAGCAGATGCAGGAATAAGCGCGGCGGCATTGAAAAAATTTACGGATATTTATGATATCGGTCCGAAGTATGTGGGCAAAAACTATCCATGGGAATCCGCAGGGTATTATTGGCAGATGACCGACTTGAATGAGACAACAGACCGTCTTATACCGGGGAACGAAAGTGGTGTGGAAGTGATTTTAAATAAAATGAATTCTGGTGGTGCTTTGGAGGCACGAAAGCAGGCATATATAAGAGCATGTGAAGTGATTCAGTAGGTTACTATTTTGCCGGTGTGGCATCCGATTCGGCTGATTCGTCAAAACTGAACGGGACTTTTATGAGCGCGTCTTTTGGATCGCCCATACAATAAGGCCACAGTAGTACGGTATAGAGTGAAGCCGGAGTCGCAAACGAACTTTGGCTGGCGTATGGATTATATGGCGCAGAAGCTATAAAGAAATTGCTGTTTGTTTCCGGGTTTAAATTATCCGGGAGCCATGTTTTCAGCAATTCCCGATCTTCAGCGTAGCCTAAATAGAGACTATACCGTGTGTCCGGATATGTAAGGAGTGCATCGAACTTTTCGTTCGTCATAGACAGGTCGGCAAGTGTCATCTTTTTCTTCGCGGTCACGTCAACGGTGATGCCGTACCAGGAATTTGTCGTGCGGTTATAATTGAAATTTCGGAAGCAGACGATGCTGAAACGGGTTCTGTCCGCCCAGGTGATTGCATAGGTGCCGGTAACATGCATATAACCGAGCGAGCATTCGGGAAAAGCTACATAGTCAAACATAAAGTCGTGTATTTCCTGATTCAGTTGTTCGGCAAGTTCGGGCGCGCTCGGAATGTCGATCACCGGGTACAGGATCGAAATCATATCGCCGCCCTTTGCCATGTCGTTGTAAACTCCCGGCATAATGGAATACACCGTTTCTTTGATTGTAGAGGGATCACAGCAGTTCGTATTGGGAATGGTATGATGACAATTCACAGAAGACCAGCTTAGCTGCCCCGCAGACAGGATTTTGCGCGGCGTCAGGAATGTAGAGGACGAAATTTCCCCATCGGGATTCGGAAGCTCGACTGATTCGGTGATATTGGCGGGCAAATTTGTGGAAGAAACAGCGGTACTCTCAGGCAATTCTGCGGAAGAATCAGCGGTGCTTTCAGGCAATTCTGCCGAAGAATCAGCGGTACTCTCAGGCAATTCTGCCGAAGAATCAGCAGTGCTTTCAGGCAATTTTGTAGAAGAATCGGCAGTATTTTCCGACTGTACGGCGGCGCCGGAGTTCAAAATTTCGGTGTCCGCCGTATTTTCGGGATTTTCGGTTTCATTGCATGCGCAGAGCCCAAAGCAGAGCGCAGCCAGTATCAGTATACGCAGCGTCGTTTTCATAAGCCCTCCGAAGATGGATATATATTTTTATTATATCCTCTTCGCCGCACGGTGTCAATACGATTATACGCCGAAACTGTACAATCTTTTTTATAAAAATACCCGGAAAAGATTGAATTTTAGGGGTAAATCGCTGTGGAAGCCGTGGGATGGGCGTCAAAAAGGCAACAGGGGAAAAAGCCCTGTTTTTCGAAATTTTCGGACAGGGCTTGCGATCGGAGAAAATTCGGTTTTTCATTCCGTGCGCGGCGCGCGTTCCGACCGCAAAAGAACCGGAGTTTTCCGGCGATGCGGCATGTATTTCAGCCCGCTTGGCCGGCGTATGCGCGCATTTTCGCCCTTCTTCGTGCGTATTCGGTGTGCGTCCGCAGTGCGTTTTTACCGCTTTGTATTTTGGGATGGCTTCGCAGACTGAAAATGTTTTCAGCGCGTCTTCTCCGAAATGCGGAAATCCTGCGGCGAGATTCCGAACTTCTTTTTGAAGATGATGGAAAAGGTTACATAGGAATTAAATCCGCATTCTTCGCTGATGCAGTCGATGGTTTTGTTTGTGCCGAGCATAAGCTGGATGGCGATATTCAGTCGGTAGCTCAGTATGTATTGATAGATGGTCATGCCGGTGCCGCTTTGGAATTGTCGGTTCAGCATGGTTTTGCCCACGTGCAGCGCCTCCAAAATACAGGCTGCGTTGAGATCCGGATCGGCGTAGCCGTCCCAGATCATGCGAAGCGCCCGGTAGAGTTCGGGTGTGTCTTTGGAAATGCGTACATTCGAGAGCGCTTGCGATACATCAGTCTTCGGCATCGAAAAAATTTCCTCACAGCAGTGTAAGCAGTCGATCAGCCGCGACCTTGCGCGGAACACGCCGTAATCCGTGCCGCCGAGCAGCAGCGCGTTGCATTCCTGAAGCAGTCGGTGCATTTTCTGAAGCGCGCCGGGAATGGCGCTGCGGAACGAATCGCTGAACGTATCCGCAAGAAAAGGCAGCAGCATCAGAAAATCGTATTTGGCGCAAAGGGTTTCGGGGCGGTGTTTTGCGATGGTTTGCAGCGTGAGCTTGCTGTTCAGAAAATCCGGATAAAAAAATACCGCTGCGCCCGCCAGATGATCCGCCGTTTTCAGTTTGAACGTTTGTTTGTCGTTCAGACATAATATTGACGGCGCGGTGCAGTGGTATTTCGTGTGGTTAACTGAAAGCTCAGCGTACCCCTCTTCAAACAACAAAAGCGCATAGCAATTTGTCGGTTTGTCGGGGAAGGTTCCCTCGTAAATTGTCAGTTTGTCCTTAAGTTCTTGACATCTTATGACTCGGTTTGGCATATTATAGCCCTCCTTTTATGAAGTTTGTTTCAATATGCCAAAAGTAAATGGTAATATTTTGTAAAATTAAGTAAAATATCCCAAATATTAATATTTTTGTCCCAAATCATAATGGTAATACGATTTGCAGGGGCTTATAATGAAGCCACAACGTGATCGGCGATCACAAAAAGGAGGATTTTATGAACAGAGAAGATCAGTTATTTTTGGATATATGCAGTTTCGCGGAACCCGACCGGGATCGTATTGCGCATGGGCTTTCGTCCTGCGCGGGGTATGACCGTCTGCTTGGCCGGCTGTTTATGCACCGTATGAGCGGCGCCGCGTACGGCACGCTGCGCGCGGCCGGGCTGCTCGGCGCTGTGAACCGGGAGTTTCGCACCTCGCTGGAGACGGCTTACCGGGCGGCTTGCATGAAAAACGAGAGCTTTTCAAGCGCGCTTTCCATGCTCGGCGGTCTGTTTGAAAAAATGCGCGCGCCGATGGCCGCGCTCAAGGGCGCGTATCTGACGCAGGCGTATCCCGCGGGGTATCGAACGTCCAACGATGTGGATTTCCTTTTGCGGCCTGAGGATGTTTCGGAGGCGGCGGAACTGCTTCTTTCGGACGGCTTTCGTCAGGGAAGCGTGAAAAACGGGGAGTTTTTTCCGGCCAGCCGGGCGGAGATCATTTATTCCCGCATGAATCGCGGGGAAACCGTTCCTTTCGTCAAGCGGATCGGACTTCCGTTCCTTGACTTTTTAGAGGTGGATTTGAATTTTTCACTTGATTACAAGCCGGCGGACGGCAGTCGTGTCGGCGTCTGGCTGGCCGAGCGTACGCCGCTTCCCGGCGGGCTTGAAACGCTTTCGCCGCCCGTGTTTTTTGTTCACTTATGCGCGCATCTTTACAAGGAGGCTTCCACGTATGCGTGGGTGGAAATGGGACGGGATTTGTCGCTGTATAAATTCGCCGATCTGTATTTTCTTTTGCAGACGTATACCGAGGCCGATTACCGCGCGCTCAAACGTGCGATCCGCACGCTCGGCGCCGAGCGGGAATGCACTTATGCGGTCATCGGCACAAAGCTTCTGTTTGGTTTGGACAACCCCTTGCTGAATCTGTTTGTGACCGAAACGTTCGGCGAGTGGTATGACTGCCTTGACGAGGTCGTGGATCCGGCGAACGGAAAACGCTATCTGTATGACCTGGATTTTTGCACACGGTTCTTTTGCGATAACCGGATTCAACTTTTAAAGGAGGCGGGCGACTTTGGAAAAACTGCATATGTATGAGCATGGGGAGCATGGACTGCTCATCAGTTTCTGCGGTCTGGACGGCTGCGGCAAGACGACGATGATTCGGCGCTTAGACCGGTTTTTGCTGGAGGGCGGAATCAGCCCGGTGCTGACGAAGCAGCCGACCGACGCGGTGCGCAACTCGGAAATATTCCGCACCTATATGGATTCGCCGCAGCACGACGCGTACGACTACCGGAGCCTTTCGCTGCTTGCGGCGAGCGACCGCGTTCAACATGCGAACAAGGTGATTTTGCCGCAGCTTCGCAGCGGTAAAATCGTAATCAGCGACCGGTATTTCTATTCCTGCATCGCGAATCTGCGGGCGCGCGGCTATATGCAGGATACCTGGATCAACGAGGTGTCGGGATTTATTCCGAAACCCGACATTTCGTTCTTTATGGACGTGCCGGTTTCGGTGGCGATCTCGCGCGTGCGCAGCCGCGCGGCGGAACGGGATCGCTTTATTGACATACCGCTTCAGTACAGACTGCACAGCGAGTATCGCGAGCTATGCGCGTCTGTGGGCGGCATTCTGCTTTCTACGCTGGAGAGCGAGGAGGATACATTTGCACAAATTATTCGGGCGGTAAGCCGGAAAGTGGGGGAGAAATATGGAAAACATTGAAAAGGCGGTCGGCGGCGTTCTCAGACGGGTGAGCGGCGCGGAGGATGTTGCGCCGACGCGCACGCTTGTGGGCGATCTTGGGCTCAGCAGTCTGAAAATGGTCGATCTTTTGCTCGGACTGGAGGATGCGCTCGGCATTACATTCAAGCAGTCGGATATGAACTTTTTCAAACTGAAAACGGTCGGCGATTTGACGGCCCTGGCCGAAAAATACGTGATGCCGGGCTGAGGAGGAAACATATGTTCTGGAATTTTATCAAGTCCGGGATGCTCCGGCATCCGGACAGCCGCATTTCGGAGGGGGAGCGGAGTTGTACATTCGCCGGGGCTGCGGCGGAGGCCGAACGCCTCGCCGCTTCGCTTTTGCCCGGAAAGTACGCGGTGCGGTGCGCGTCCGAATACAACGCGGGACTGTCGCTGCTTGCCTGCCTTGCCGCGGGGGTGACGGCGATTCCGCTTTCCGAGCGGTATGGCGATGTGCACTGCGAGCGGATTTTGAACCTGACTGCGCCGGACTGCATTTTGACCGACTCAGGCGGGCAGATTCGGGTTTTGCCTTATGGAAGACAGACGGTGCGCGCCACCGCCGCGCCGGATGCGTATCCCGCGCTGATTATGTGTACTTCGGGCACCACGGGCGCGCCGAAAGGCGCGATGATAAGCGCGGAGAATCTCATGGCCAATCTTCGGGATATTGACCGGTATTTTGATCTTCGCTGCACCGACCGCATTCTGATCTCGCGTCCGCTTTACCACTGCGCGGTGCTGACCGGAGAATTCCTGATTTCGCTTTTGCGGGGAACGAATATTCGTTTTTACAGCGAGGCGTTCAATCCCGCCGCGCTGCTGGAGGAGATTGTCAGGGAGAAAATCACGGCGCTGTGCGGAACGCCGACGCTCTTTTCATTGCTCTCGCGTCTTGCGCGGCGTATGCCGGACAGCCTTTCGCTTCGGCTTCTGGTATCGAGCGGGGAGTGCATGACGCGGGAGACGGCTGCGGCGATTCGGCAGGCGTTCCCCGATACGCGCGTGATGAACGTCTACGGTCTTACGGAGGCGTCGCCGCGCGTAGCGTACCTGCCGCCCGAACTCTTTGACGCGCACCCGGAAGCGGTCGGATACCCGCTGCATTCTCTGCGCGCGCGTGTTGTCGATGCGGCGGGCGCAGAGGTCCCGCGCGGGACGGACGGGGAACTGCTCATTTCGGGCCCCAGCGTGATGCAGGGGTATTACCGCGCGCCCGAGGCGACCGAAAAAGCGCTTCGGGGCGGCTGGCTGCACACGGGCGACATGGCCGCGATGGACGATGAGGGGCGGATTACGATCAAATGCCGGAAAGACAATATGATTATTCTGGCCGGCATGAACATCTATCCGCAGGAAATTGAAAGCGCCCTGCGCGCCGACGAGAACATCGAGGATGTACTGGCATTCGGCGCGCGGGACGCGGACGGGCGGCAGTATATCGGCGTGCGGGTCGTTGCGCCGGGGCTTGACCGGGAGGGCGTCGCCGAAATTTGCCGCCGCCGGCTTCCCGCGTATGAGCGGCCGTCGGTGATTGAATTTGCGGACAGCCTGCCGAAAAACGCTTCCGGAAAGCTGATTCGCCCAAAAGATAAAGGAGCGGGTTATGGAGAGACATGAACACACGGCCGTCTGCCGCCTGAGCGGTACATACGAATGGCAGGACGGTCGGATATACGAATCGGACAAGCATACGATTTTTGCCGGTGACTGTGATTTTGAGGGGTGCCGGCGTGTGTATTTGCGCTTTGAGGCGCCCGCGCTTCCTAAAAATATGAAAATTCTGCGCGCGGAGCTTTCGCTGTCTCAGATTGAGGGGGCCGGCGGGGGGAGCGCAAAGCTCGGCGTATACCGCGCCTACGGTCGATTGAAAGCGGGCAAATGCACGCCGGCCTGCGCGCCCTGGCCGTTTGATTACAGCAATCCGAAAAGCGGCGTCTGCCGGCATCGCTTTGACGTAACGGCGTTGTTTGCACGGCACGGAAAAACCGCGCGCGCCTATACGCTTGCGCTGCGGATGGTCGATGAATCCGACGGAGACGGGAGCTTTGCGACATTCGGCGGCCTGCCGGATGCGCAGCAGGTCTTTGTGCTTTCGATTGTGTACGGCGAGGGGGAGGCGCGTGTCCGCATCCCCGCCGCCCGAAAACGCGGAAGCTGCAATCTGCTTTGCGGGCACGGCTTTGAAAGCTTTGCCGATCTTGCGCTTTGGAGCGCGCAGTATGCGTGTGATGATTTTGAGGTCTGCATACGTGAAGCGGGCGCGCTGCTCGGCCGCGGCGCGGCGGTCTTCCGCTCGTCGGACGACACGGCAACCGAGAGCGGTCTGTACCAGGAGGTGTGCCTGCCCGCTTCGGGAAACTATGTTTTTTCAGCCTATGTGCGGCCTCTGGGCGCCGCGGGGATCACCAGCGGCGTGCACGGCGTTTCGCCGGGCATTTATCTTCGGGTCACGTGCGGCGGTCTTGTGTGCGCCAAAAGCCGCGCGGTGACTCTGCCGGGCGGGTATGTGCGCCTCTATGCGGCGTTTAGCGGACGGATGTACGACCGGATCCGGGCGGAAATTTTGATGGACGGATTCGGCTGTGCGGCGGTTGACGGCGCGCAGCTGGAATACGGCAGTCTGCCGGGCGTGTATAATTTGCTCGAAAACGGCGGCTTTGAGCAGGGACTTTCGGGTTGGACGCATTCGCTTTGGGGCGTGTATGCGGATCATCCGGAACTTTCCTGCGACGCCGCACATGCCTCCGTACGGCTTATGGGAACGCCGGATACGCGGACCTATGTATGCAGTCGGGTTTTCCTGCGGCAGGAGATCGAGGCGCATGGCGTTTTCACGCTGTCGGGTTTTGCCCGCGCGGCGGGATTTACGCCCGCGACTTTTCATACCGGAAAAGAAGCGCCGGTCTTTCGCCTGCGCGCAAGGATCGTCTATAAAAGCGAGAAAGACGCCTTTGAGGATTATACGGCGGAGTTTTGCGGCAAAGACGGCTGGCAGTATGCCGAGGTCGAATTTTCCAAGCGCAAAATGCGCGCCGTCGATCGGATTGAGGTTTATTGCGAATACGGCGGCAGTTTCGGCATGGCCGGCTTTGACCGGATCTGTCTTTGCTGCCGCGAGAGCGGAATGAAAGGGGAGATCAACAATGAATAAAACAGTTTTAGATACAATTCGGCAGATTCGCGGCGGTCGGGCGTTTCACATGTCCGGCAAAAATCAGAATATATACAGGGTGCTGATTCAGGAGGCGGATTCCCAGACCGCCTATTACTTCAATACGCCGGTTTACCGCCGCCTGAGCGGACGGCTGGTCGATTTGAATTTTCTGGAGACGGGCGGCGTGCGCATGTTTGAGGGCGCCAATTCGATGATAACGTCCGCCGGACGAAAAATGAAGCTTTCGGACAGCTTCGGCGATCTTTTGATCGACATGGACGGGATGGAGGACGCGGAGTGCGTCGGCGGTATGCTATACGGCCATGCGATCCGCGTGGAACCGACGCTCAACGGCATTGCCGTCGAAACGGTTATGAAAGGCGGAGGACCGTTCACGTTTGAGATGCAGACCACGGAAGCGTTTGAAAGAATAAAATCCAATTCAAAGTACATTGCGTTTATGCGCGAGCAGTTCACGCCGTTTTTTGTGATTTCCACGCTGTATGCGCGGGAAAACGAGAGCGGAGACGTGCTTCCCGCGACGGTTGCGCTGGAGCGGGTGAGCGACCGAACCTATCTTGTCCATGTGGAGGCGAACACGCGCAAGGCGCATACGCTTTTGTTCGAGATTAATTTATATGAAGGAAAGTTCTTTCAGGATACCACGGTGGAGAGCCGTTCGCCTTCACGCAACAACTGTTACGGGAGCGTCTCGTTTCTGGGGCAGACGCCCATGCTCGGAGAGCAGTGGCTGTATACCAAAACAAGCCGCAAAAAGGTTTTTGACATCGAGCGCATGCCGATACGGTATGTGCGGATGTATATTCCGATTTTTGAAAAGGGCAAAAATCCGCTGACCGCGTTTTTGCCGCGCGCTCGCTTTTGCAGCTTCGGTTCCACCTGGAAGAACAAAATCGCATGCGGCGATCAGTTGACCGTTTCCGAGACCATAGACGGCTATTATACGCTGGATCTGACGGCGCTTTTGACCGACCCGAAAACGCACTGTCTGCGCCGTTCGGAGGGGATCGTGCTTCGCAACATGCTGGGTCATGAGGATTGTTCTGTGATCGCGACCGGGGACTGCTGTTACGCGCCGCAGATCCTGGAGGTCAGCATTGAGCAGTCAAAGAGCGATTCGATGTAAGTAAATACAGAGGCGGAACAATATCGCCCTCTGCGCGCGTTTTTGCACGGAGGGCGGTTTTCAAAAACGTCTTGTCTGCCGGACGCATGAAAAATGTGCGTATCAGGCCGGTTTACACTGCAGCGCCGTTTCCTTTTGCGTGCGTTTGGCAGACGGCTGAAATTCGGAAAGGAGAAAATGTTTATGGAATATGTCATGAAAGCGATCACGGCGCGCCGGAGCGTGCGGAGCTTCCGTCAGAGAACGGTGCCGCAAGACAAAATTGAAAAGCTGCTTGAGGCCGCGGCGGCTGCGCCGTCGGGCAAAAACTCGCAGCCCTGGTGCTTTGCGGCAATAGATGAACAGCAAATGATCTTCGATTTGGCGAGTTTGATGCGGAGAAGCCGTTTTATTGAGCTTGCCTCCCTTGTGATTGCGGTATACAAATGCGAAAGCCGGTGTTATGCGGAGGCAAAGGACAATATGGCGATCGGCGCGGCGATCGAAAACATGCTTCTGTGCGCGGAGGAGGCCGGACTTGCCGCCTGCTGGGTCTGCGAAAATATCGAGGATGCGGAGCGGTATCTTGCGAAACGGTTTCGGACAAACGGCTGTATTTTAATGTCGCTGGTTGCGATCGGATACCGCGATAACAGCCTTTCCGAGGAACGCCGTCCGGCGCCCCGGAAGCGTCCGGCGGAATTGCTTGAAAAAAGGAGAGCATGGGATGAACTATAAGAAAAATTACAGAGAAGATTCGGCCGGATGCTGGATTCGGCAACTGACGTATTTTGTATATGCGAAGCCCGCGCGGCTGTTTATGAATGCCGACGGCAATTACGGCGAACCGCTTGAAAGCGGCAGGGCGGCGGCCGACCGGGCGGGGATGTTTCATATGGATGCCGGCCGCGGTACGGTGCTTCGCGCGCAGTTTTCGATCCGGTCGGAAAAAGAATGCTTTTTGTCCCTTTTGGTCAGTGCGAATCGGAGTACGAAGATTTTTTTGAGCGGCGAACTGATCCATATCTTCAATGCGTGTTCGCAGGTGCTTGTCGTACGCCTGAAAAGGGGAGAGAATATCTTTTGGCTGGATGCGCTCGGAGGGAAAAGCGCCTATGAAGTGCAGATTCGCACGGAAAGGGCGGAAAGCGGCGCGCTTTTGTCGGCGGCGGCGCCGGAAAACCGGACGCTGACCGAGCGCGGATTCGCTCTGTATATGGAAAAGCGGGATTTTTCCAAACTGCCGAAAATCGAGTTTCTTTTAACCAGACTGGATCAGCGGCAGTTTGATCGCGGGACGAAAATCCGCGTGGAAATGCGCGATGTGGATACGGGGCGGTGCGTGTTTTCAAAGCGCGTCCGGTTCGCGCAGGTGTACCGGTTGGACAAAACGCGATTTTCCTATTGTCCGGATCGCTTAAACGGCCTTGATATGATCTTTTGCGGAAAGGGAAAAGACGGCCGCACGGTAAAAATTTCGCGGCGGATCTATGTGTACGAATATCAGAAGCATATTGACGAGCTTTTGGATTTTGCCCGGCGGCTTGTGTCCTCGCCTCTTTGTCTGCCGTATGACCGGGAGGCGGTTTTGGGGCTGTGCAGCCGAATTGACGCGCCCGGCGGCATTCCGTATATGCGGCTGCATTTTTCGGAGATTTTAAAAGATTTTTTGAAAGAAATGAAAGCGTGCGATCTTCGGAAACTCTATCTGCCGGGAACGAAACGTATCTTTTTCCGGGATCCGCTTGACGACAGCGTGAATTTTTACCGGGTGACGCTGCCGAGGGGGTATCGCCCCGAACGGGAATATCCGCTCTTGATGATCTGCAGCACCAAGGAGTACGGCTCTTACGGTCAGCAGCTTGAGGATTCGGAGCTTGAAAATCTGATTGTTGCGGATATTTCGGGACGCGGCGTGACGATGGGCAGCTATATCGGGGAGGTCGCGATCCTCTCGGCGCTGCGTGATCTGCGGCAAAAATTCCGTGTGGATGAAAACCGGATTTATATCGGCGGATATTCAAACGGCGCGTCTGCGGCGCTCACCGTGGCTGCGGCCTATCCGCATCTGTTTGCCGGCGTCTATGCGCTGTCCGGGCGTGCCGAAGTTAAAAAAATGCGCAACCTCAGCGCGCTTCATACAACGCTGATTTCCTCGGAGACGGATGAATTTTATCCCGACGTCAAAAAGCTGTATACGGAGGGAAGGAAGTATTCCGAGACGGTACGGCTCTTGTCCGCGTCCTGTCATAATCATCTCACGATCCAGCGTATCTGGATGAATACTGCGGCGCTTTCCGAGCTTCTTGTGTGGGAGAGGGATCTCTATCCGCAGCGGTTTTCGTATTACACGGACCGAAATCGGCATCTTCGCGCCTATTGGATCACGCTGCACGGGATTGCGCCGGGCAAACAGCGGTGTATTTTGAAGGTGGACGCGGGCAGAAGCATTCTCGACATCCGGCTGAGCGGCGCCGCCGGGCTGACGGTCACGATTCCGCCTTTTGTGAACCGCGATTCGTTCACCGTCCGGCTCAACGGCAAAAGCTTTGCGTTTGCCCATGTCTCGGAGGACTGCCTGCACTTTCGGTATAACAGCCACGGGTTTCATCTGACTCCGTTCCCAAACGCGGTCGTCGAGTCATCCAAGGGCAACGGGCTTTTGGACGTGTATATGGATCCGATGAAAATCTTTGTGCCAAAGGAGGCGTCCGCGCCTGTTTCGGCGGCGGCAAACGCCCTTGCGCGGCCGCAGACAAACGGACTTGTGTCCGAGGTCGCGGTCTGGTATTCGGTCGCCCGACGCCCGCAGGCCGGGGATTTTGCCGATCTTGCGGCTTACAGCATGATCGCCGTAGGCCGGGATGACAGTCCTTTTTACCGTATGCTCGAAGAAAACGCGCCCATCCGGATGGAGGAGGGCGGATTTTGGTATGCGGGGCGGTTTTATCCGGGCAGCTTTTGCGTGATGCAGCTTGTGCGCAGTCCGTGGAACTGTTCAAGGCATGTTTTGTATGTCACCTGGCATGACGAGGCGCTGCTCAGGCGGAATTTGTTTACCCGCTGTATGACGCTGCCTTCCTATATCGGCGGGCGGCACCCGTACCTCGGAGGCGCCGCGCTGATTTTTGACGGAAAAAGTTACAGCGCCGTGCGGGAACTCGGAGATGCGCCGCAGCCGGTCAGCGCCGACGCGGCATAAAAGCGCTGTTTGGCTTGATTTTACCGGTAAAGGCGCAGACTGAACTCTTTTCGGCAGGACAGCCGATTCAAATGCCGAAAACAAAGGCAGTACGCAGAATCTTTTTTTCTGCGTCTGCCTTTTGTTTGGCGCCGCTTCGCTCCGAATGGTTTTTGCGCGCCGTGCCGGGCAATGCCGCCAGCGCCGGAATGTCGTTTTTTCTCCTTTATATATAAAAAAGCGATTTTAAACCAAAGCGCTGCAAAAAGATTTAGCACCCGAATGGTGCGGTTGCAAATATTTTGGACTTTTCACCCAAAAATCACAAAAAATATTGGAAAAAACCCTTGACAAAAGCGCTTCGAGGTGGTACATTCTAATCAAGGTTTAGCACTTGGCATCAAAGAGTGCTAAAACCAAAGGAGGTTTGGTATCTTGGAGCATAATCTGAGCAAGCGCCAGGCGCAGATCCTGCGTGCGGTTGTCGAGGCTTATGTCGAGGGCGGCGAACCGGTCGGTTCAAAGTACATCGCAAAGACACGGATGCCGAACTGTTCGCCTGCGACCATCCGCAACGAGATGGCGGCGCTGGAAGCGTTTGGGTATCTGGAACAGCCGCATACGTCGGCGGGGCGGATTCCGAGCGGGGCCGGTTATCGTTTTTATGTCGATTGTCTCGCGGACGAATACAAGCGAACCCGCGCCGAAACCGAGCTTATGGCCGAACGGCTGCGCGGCAAACGCCAGGAACTGGACAACATTCTCACCGAGGCGTCAAGGCTTGCGGGCAGTATGACCAATTACACGGCGGTGGCGATCAAGCCCCGCGCGGAGATGTCCAGGATTCTGCGCTTTGAGGTCATGTATTTTGACAGCCGCAATCTGATTCTCGTCCTGCTTTCGGGCAGCGGGAGCGCGCAGACGCGGTATCTTCGGCTTCCGTTTGATGTGCTTCCCCCCGCGGCGGCGCTGCTTGCCGGTGTATTGAACAAATACATCGCCGGACACACGCCCGCCGAGATCACGCTGCCCCTGCTCATGCAGGCGGAGGCGGAAATGGGGAGCGAGGCGCGGCTGCTTTCGGCTGCGATGAAAGAAGTCTACGCCGTCATGGCGGAGCAGAGCGGCGGCGAGGTGCGGTTTGACGGCGTGGAGCGGCTGCTTGAATATCCCGAATTTACGGATATCGACAAGCTGCGCGGACTGCTTGGTGAAATCGAGCGCAAGGACAGCCTGCTCGACGCGGTGTCCGGCATAGAGGGCGACGAGCTGCGCGTGCTGATCGGCAAGGAAAATCCGGGCAGCAGCATGAGCGATTCGACGCTGGTGGTGAAAAAGATCAAAAAGAACGGCAGAGTCGTGGGCGCAATCGGCGTCATCGGTCCCTGTCGTATGGATTATGCAAAGGTCATGTCCACGGTGGACGCGCTGGCTGAATCGGTCGGCCGCATGATCAGCGATGAGATGCGGATGCTGGAAGAACCGAAACGGCGGCAGCAGTTCCCGAAAGAAGAATAGAAAGGAAATTTTCGGAGATGGCGGAAAAGGAAAAGGACATACAGACAGAGGCGGAGGCCGGCGTCAAAGCGGAAACCGAAGAGACGGCTGCCCCTCGGACCGAGGAAAAGGACGACGTAAAGCAGAAAAAGAGCCGCGCCGAGAAAAAGCTGGAAAATGAGGTTGCGGAAGCGCGCCTGGCGCTTGAAAAAAAGGAAGCCGAGCTTGCCGAGCAGAGGGAACAGTATCTGCGGGTTTTGGCCGAGTACGACAATTTCCGAAAGCGGTCGCGCGCGGAGCACGACAGCACCTATTCGGACGCGTACGCCGACGCGATCAACGCGCTGCTTCCGGTCCTGGACAACATTGAGCGCGCCGCGTCGTTTACCGACGGGGAAAAGGTGCTCGAAGGTGTGAAAATGATTGCGAAGGCGTTTGCGGACGCGCTTGAAAAGATGGGCGTGACCGAGATTGAAACCGCTTCCTTTGATCCCAATTTCCACAACGCGGTGATGCATGTGGAGGACGAATCGCTCGGCGAGGGCGAGATTGTGGAAGTGTTTCAGAAGGGCTATAAAAAGGGCGACAAGGTGATTCGCCACGCGATGGTCAAGGTTGCAAATTAAAAAGACAAAATTTACAGTTGTTATATTTTATTGTTAAGATAAACGGAGGAATGGATTATGGGAAAGGTTATTGGTATAGATCTCGGTACGACAAACTCTTGTGTGGCGGTTTATGAGGGCGGTGAGCCGATCGTAATTCCGAATCCGGAGGGCGCGCGAACCACGCCGTCGGTTGTCGCATTCGGCAAAAACGGCGAACGCATGGTCGGCCAGGTCGCAAAGCGCCAGAGCGTGACGAACCCGGACAAGACGGTCATCAGCATCAAGCGCGAGATGGGCACGAATTACAAGGTAAGTATTGACGGCAAACAGTATACGCCGCAGGAGATTTCGGCCATGATTCTGCAAAAGCTGAAAGCGGATGCGGAGGCATACCTCGGCACGAGCGTAACCGAAGCCGTTATCACGGTGCCTGCTTATTTTACCGACGCGCAGCGTCAGGCGACCAAGGACGCGGGCAAGATCGCGGGTTTGGATGTTAAGCGTATCATCAACGAGCCGACGGCTGCGGCGCTTGCCTACGGCATGGACAAAGAGGCGGAGCAGAAGATCATGATCTTCGACCTTGGCGGCGGTACGTTCGACGTTTCGATTCTGGAGATTTCGGACGGCGTGTTTGAAGTGCTGGCAACGGCCGGCAACAACCGTCTCGGCGGCGACGACTTTGACCAGCGCATTATCAACTGGATTGCCGACACTTTCAAGGCTGAAAACGGGATCGACCTGCGCTCGGATAAGATGGCGGTACAGCGTTTGAAAGAGGCGGCTGAAAAAGCAAAGATCGAGCTTTCCGGCATGGCTTCCACCAACATCAACCTGCCGTTTATCACGGCGGATGCGACCGGCCCGAAGCATTTCGACGCCAATCTGACCCGCGCTAAGTTCAATGAACTGACCGCGGATCTGGTCAGCGCGACCATGGGACCGGTGAAGCAGGCGCTGTCGGACGCGGGACTGTCGGCCTCCGACATTCATAAGGTACTGCTGGTCGGCGGTTCGACGAGAATCCCCGCCGTGCAGGAAGCGGTTAAAAACTTCATGGGCAAGGAGCCTTTCAAGGGCATCAACCCGGATGAGTGCGTCGCAATCGGCGCGGCGATTCAGGGCGGCGTGCTCGGCGGCGATGTCAAGGACATTGTTCTGCTCGATGTAACGCCTCTGTCCCTCGGTATTGAGACGATGGGCGGCGTATTCAACCGCATCATCGACCGCAACACGACGATTCCGGTTAAAAAGAGCCAGATTTATTCGACTGCGGCCGACAATCAGACCTCGGTTGAAATCCACGTGCTTCAGGGCGAGCGCGATATGGCGGCGGGCAATACCACGCTCGGACGCTTCATTTTGGACGGCATCGCGCCGGCGCCCCGCGGAATTCCGCAGGTCGAGGTCACCTTTGATATTGACTCCAACGGCATTGTAAACGTCACGGCCAAGGACAAGGGCACGGGCAAGGAGCAGCATATCACGATCACCTCCTCCACCAATATGTCCAAGGAGGACATCGACCGCGCCGTTAAGGATGCGGAGAAGTTTGCCGACGAGGATAAAAAACTCAAAGAGGCCGTCGAGGTGAAGAACCACGCCGACAGTCTGATTTTCCAGAGCGAAAAAACGCTCGGCGAACTCGGCGACAAGGTGAGCGCAGAGGAAAAGGCGCCGGTCGAGGCGGCTATTGCCAAACTGAAAGAAACAATCAAGGGCGGCGATACCGAAGCGATTCGCGCGGATACCGAGGCGCTGGAGAAGTCGTTCTACGCCATCAGCGAAAAGCTGTACAGCCAGGCGCAGGCGCAGCAGGACGCCGGAGCCGGTCCTGACGCAGGCGCAGATGCAGGCAATGCTGGCGGCGACAACACCTACTACAACGCTGATTTTGAAGACAAAACCGATAAATAAAGCAAAGCGAAAAATCCTGAGCCGCCGGTCGGCTCGGATTTTTCGCGCTGTAAGACGATACGGCGCGGTCTTTGCATATGGGGAAAGCTATGGCGGATAAAAGAGATTATTATGAAGTGCTCGGCGTGGATAAAAACGCCGACGCTTCGACCATAAAAAAAGCATATTACAAGCTGGCGAAGCAGTATCATCCCGACGTCAATCCGGGCAATGCGGAGGCCGAAAAAAAATTTAAGGAAATCAACGAGGCGTACGCCGTTCTCTCGGATGACGAAAAAAAGGCCAAGTATGACCAATACGGCCACGCCGCCTTTGAAAACGGCGGCGCGGGCGGCTATGGCGCCGGCTTTGAGGGATTTGATTTCGGCGATATTTTTTCCTCCTTCTTCGGCGGGGGATTCGGCGGCGGTTCTTCGGGGCGGCGAGGCGGACCCATGCGCGGCGAGGACATTTATGCGCGCGTGACGATTTCTTTTGAAGAGGCGGTCTTCGGCTGCAAAAAAGAGGTTTCGTACGGCCGCGTGCAGAAGTGTTCCGATTGCGCGGGCAGCGGAGCGAAAAAGGGTACCAGCGCCGAAACCTGCAAGCGGTGCGGGGGCAGCGGTCAGGTTCGCGTGCAGCAGCGCACCGCGTTCGGTGTGTTTCAGTCAACGCAGACCTGCAGCGAGTGCCGGGGTACCGGTAAGATTATCAAGGAACCCTGTTCAAACTGCCGGGGCACCGGGTATGTGAAGCTCAGCAAAAAAATCGAGGTTTCGATTCCGAAAGGCATTGACGACGGGCAGAAGATTTCGATCGCGGGACAGGGCAACGAGGGACGCGGAGGCGGACCGTCCGGCGATTTGATCCTGACTGTGTCCGTGCGCCCGCACGCGGTATTCGAGCGCAACGGCAGCGATGTGTACTGCGAGGTTCCGATTGACTTCTGGGAGGCGGCGCTCGGCGCTTCCGTGGATATTCCGACGCTGGAGGGCAAGGAAAAATTCACGATTCCCGAAGGTACGCAGACCGGGACGACCTTTACGCTGCGGGGCCGCGGAATTACGCGGGTCAATTCCTCCGCGCGCGGCAATTTGTACATTACCGTGAAAGTGGAAGTGCCGCGCGGACTCAGCGCGCAGCAAAAGCAGCTTCTTTCCGAACTTGCGGCTTCGTTTGGCGAAAAAGTGGAAACAAAGCGCGAAAAGTTCTTCCAGAAATTCACGGATCTGTTTAAATAAAAATCTCAGGCCTGCCGATAACCTCTTGGATTTTCGGCAGGCTTTCGGCGCATTGCGGGCGCAGACCAAAATTTTAAAGGCGGATGGATAATGGAGATGGAAATGCAGTGGATTCAGCTTAAAGTAACGGGAAAAACAGAAGATCTTGAGATTATCAGCGCGGTGATGAGCATGGTGTCAAGCTCGCTGATGATCGAGGATTACAGCGATGTCACGACCGACGGCATGTACGGCGCCCTACTCGACGAAAGTCTGCTTTCGGCAGACAAGACGCATGCCGCCGTTTCAGTCTTTCTGCCCGAAACGGCCAATCTTTCCGAGGCGCGCTTCTTTGTCGAGGAGCGGCTTCGCACGTCGGGGATAGACTATACGATCGAGACCTCCGGCTGCCGCGAGGAGGACTGGGCGGAGTCCTGGAAGAAGTATTATAAGCCGGTCAAGGTCGGTAAAATCGTCATTGTTCCCGCGTGGGAAACCTATACGCCGGGCGATGACGAACTGACAGTGACGATGGATCCGGGCATGGCGTTCGGCACCGGCACGCATGAGACGACAAGGCTTGTGATCGCGATGCTGCAAAAGTATATTGTTCCGGGCTGCCGGATGCTGGACGTGGGCTGCGGAAGCGGCATTCTGTCCATCTGCGCGTCCCGCCTCGGCGCCGCTTACTGCGCGGCCTATGATCTCGATCCCGTGGCTGTGCGCGTCGCCCGGGAAAACATTGAGGCGAGCGGGCAGCCGGGCATTGTCTGCGGGCAGTCAGACTTGCTTTCCGATGTGGACGTACGCGGCGGAAAGTTTGACGTTGTCGCCGCGAATATCGTTGCCGATATTGTGATCCGGATGACGTCGGACGTTCACCGCGTTTTGGCTGACGGCGGCGTATTGATCGCTTCGGGCATTATCTGTCCGCGCCGGGCGGAGGTAGAGCGCGTCTTTGCCGAAAACGGACTTGAGGTCTTTGACGAATTGGTTGAAAACGACTGGTGCGCGCTCGCGGTTCGCAAAAAAGCGTAAGAGTATTTGCTTTACCGGCGGGATTTTTGATTGGTTTGACGGAGCCGCTTACTTTTTTCAGAATGGCTGTCACACAATTTTGCCCTGCCGCATATACTCCTAATAGACGGGCTAAAAGGAGGAGTATTATGAATCATCTGAGATGCGCGGCAAAACTGATCGGTTTGACGGTTCTGGCATTCGGCGTGGGACTGCTTGCCTCATTTTTTTTGCCGGACGGCTTTCTGGTCGTGATAGAAGCGGTGGTCATTATCGGTATCGGATTTTTATATTTCTCCATTAAATAGAAGCCCGGGAGTGGCTTATGAGAATCATTACATTCAAGTCGCCGCGCGCGCTGCGCGCGCTGCTTCGCAGAATTTTCCGGATTCGTTGATTTTAACCTTAGTAAGATCAAAAAGAAGAAACATAGCGGTTTGTCAAAGCGCGTAAAAAGCGCTTTTGCGCGAGAAATGATGCGACCCTCGAATGGATCGCATCATTTTTTTATTTACCTATTGACATAATAGGTAAATAGTGCTATACTGCAATTACCTACTTGATAAATAGGTGATTCGCGCGATTCGTTTTGGAATCTGCTTGCGTCGGGTATCGAACCGAATGCGATCCGCCCTTCTGTCGGAACAGAACACATCGACGATATGCTCGCCGATCTTGAGCACGGCTTTGAAGCCGTAAAGGAGGAATGAAAATGGCAGCTATTTATACGTCAATCGATCAACTGATCGGAAAAACGCCGCTTTTGGAGCTTACACACATTGAAAGGGAACTCGGATTGGGCGCAAAGATCCTCGCGAAACTGGAGTATTTCAATCCCACAGGCTCAGTCAAGGACCGTATTGCGAAAGCGATGATTGACGACGCCGAGGAGCAAGGGAAGCTGAAGGCCGGTTCTATTATCATCGAACCGACATCCGGAAACACCGGCATAGGCCTTGCGTCGGTCGCCGCCGCAAGGGGCTACCGCATGATCCTTGTGATGCCTGAAACGATGTCCGTAGAACGCCGCCAGCTTATGAAAGCTTACGGCGCCGAGCTTGTGCTGACAGACGGCTCGAAAGGCATGAAAGGCGCTATCGCAAAAGCTGAAGAGCTTGCAAAAGAATTGCCGGACAGCTTTATTCCGGGACAGTTCGTCAACCCTGCAAATCCGGCCGCTCATCGCGCCGCCACCGGCGTTGAGATTTGGGAAGATACCGACGGGAAAGTGGATATTTTCGTGGCCGGCGTCGGTACGGGCGGAACGATTACCGGCGTGGGCGAATATTTGAAGGGACGGAATGCCGGCATTTCGGTCGTCGCGGTCGAGCCGAAGTCTTCCGCCGTGCTTTCTACCGGCGTTGCGGGCGCGCACAAAATTCAGGGGATCGGCGCGGGATTTGTTCCCGCTGTCCTGAACACCGCCGTCTATGACGAGATCATCCCCGTCGAAAATGAAGACGCTTTCGCTGTGGGAAAGCTCATCGGCAAAAAGGAAGGCGTGCTTGTCGGCATATCTTCGGGCGCAGCGGCTTTCGCGGCGATCGAGCTTGCGAAGCGCCCTGAAAATAAGGGCAAGAACATTGTTGTTCTGCTGCCGGATACCGGCGACCGGTATCTTTCCACGAAGCTGTTTGCGGACTGAGGAGGAAAAATGAAAATATATGCAGACAATGCCGCGACAACAAAGACAAGCCGCACGGCGATCGAAGCGATGCGCCCGTATCTGGACGAGGTGTACGGCAATCCATCGAGCTTGCACAGCGCGGGACAAAAGGCTGCGGAGGCTTTATGGAGCGCCAGAGAAACCATCGCAGAATGTCTCGGCGCTGCGCCGAAAGAAATCTATTTTGTCTCCGGCGGCAGTGAGGCGGACAACCAGGCAATTCTTTCAGCCGCCGCCGTCGGAGCGCAAACCGGCAAAAAACACATGATTTCCACGGCGTTTGAGCATCATGCCGTCCTGCATACCCTGGAAAAACTGAAAAAGCAGGGGTTCGATATCGAACTGCTGCCGGTCGGCAAATCCGGCATGGTCACGGCGGAGGCGGTCGCGAGGTCGATTCGTGCGGACACTTGTCTTGTCACGATCATGTATGCCAATAACGAAATCGGCTCTGTTTTGCCGATCGCCGAAATCGGCGCGGTCTGCCGTGAAAAGGGCGTATTGTTCCATACCGACGCCGTGCAGGCTGCGGGACATTTACAGATTGATGTAAACCGGCAGAACATAGATATGCTTTCCCTTTCCGCGCACAAATTTCACGGTCCGAAAGGCGCGGGCGTACTGTATGCAAGAAAAGGCGTTCGCCTGATGAATCTGATCGAGGGCGGCGCGCAGGAGAGTGGAAAACGCGCCGGAACAGAAAATATCCCCGCGATTATGGGCATGGCGGCGGCGCTGAAAGCGGCGTCGGCGCGTATGGAGGAAAACGCCGCAACGGTGTCGGCTTTGCGGGACAAGCTGATTGCGGGGCTTTCAAAAATTCCGCATTCGGTTCTGAACGGCAGCCCCGTAAACCGTTTGCCCGGAAATGTGCATTTCTGTTTTGAGGGAATAGAGGGCGAGAGTCTGCTTTTGCTTTTAGATGCAAAGGGAATCTGCGCTTCCTCCGGTTCGGCCTGCACCTCCGGATCGCTCGATCCGAGTCACGTTCTGCTTTCCATCGGACACCCGCACGAGATCGCGCATGGTTCCTTAAGGCTGTCCCTCAGCGCGGAAAATACGGAGGCGGAAGTAGACTATATGCTGGATGAAATTCCAAGGGCGGTTGAATATCTGCGAAATATGTCGCCGCTTTGGCGGGATAAATGCAGCGGAAAGAAAGAATTTGTGTTAAAATAGGAGTGAAACAATGGCTTTATACAGTGAAAAAGTGATGGATCATTTCATGCATCCGAGAAATGTGGGCGTGATTGAAAATGCCGACGGGATCGGCGAGGTCGGCAACGCCAAATGCGGCGACATTATGAAAATGTATCTGAAGATCGAAAGCGGCATCATTACCGATGTGAAATTTGAAACCTTCGGCTGCGGTTCCGCTATCGCGTCAAGCTCTATGGCAACCGAAATGATAAAGGGAAAATCCGTATCCGAAGCTTTGAAGCTTTCAAACAAAGCGGTTGCCGAAGCGCTGGACGGACTGCCGGCGCACAAACTGCACTGCTCGGTGCTCGCGGAGGAGGCAATTAAGGCGGCGGTAGAGGATTATTGCGAAAAGAACGGCGTCGCCTATGACAAGGCACAGCCGACAGACTGCGCTTCTTTCGGCCGTTGCTGCGACGTGTAAGGCGCTTATTTCAGGGAAACAAGGAGAGGGGACTATGATTTCAACTCGCGGACGCTACGCTTTGCGTGTGCTGATCGATTTGGGGGAGCATAAGGACGAAGGATTTATCCCGATGAAAGTTGTCGCCGCGCGGCAGCAAATTTCGCACAAATATCTGGAGAGCATTATGCCGCTTCTGATCAAAGACGGATTGCTTGACGCTGTATCCGGTAAAAACGGAGGCTATCGCCTGAATCGACCGCTTGACGAATATCGGGTCGGTCATATTCTGCGCCTGACTGAAGGTGAACTTGCGCAGGTGACCTGTCTTTCCTGCGATGCGGAACCCTGTGCGCGCGCGGCCGATTGCAGGACGCGCCCGATGTGGGAAAAATATCAACGGATAAGCAACGATTTTTTTGACGGGATCACATTGGCCGATCTAATTGAAAGAAATCTTGATTAGAGGAAGAGGAGTGACTTTCCCCTGATTTTCCATGCGGATCGCTTGGGGTATAGCGCTGAAAACGAGATGCAATGCCTGTAAGTGTAATTTTCAAATTACATTTTTATGGGCATTTGCTTTTTTTTAATTTTTGTACTGGATTTCTTCGGCTGCGCAGTTTATAATAAAAATGTGAAATGTCAAAAGCGAGGTCTTCTATCGGCCGACTATGAAAAAATTCGGGGGATCGTATGAAGAAAAGCTTTGCATTGTTTTTCACAGCAACCGTTCTGCCGCTTTTCGGACTGTTTACCGTGTCCGCGGCGGCATATACCTTTACGCCGGGCAGCGAGGCTGTCGTGTATGTGGACGGCGCTGCGGGCAGTAATTCCAATACCGGCGCGTCCGCTTCCGCGGCTGTTCAGACGCTGGATCAGGCTTATGCGCTGCTGCGCAAGAGCGGCGGGGGCACCCTTGTCGTTTCGGGAGCGGTTTCGGTTCCCGGCAGTTCGTTTGCGCCTGCTTCGACAGACGGCGCGGTCCTGTATACTTCGGTATACGGCGGGGTGGATTACCGTACACAGGGAGCGGCGCTGAAAGTTGCCGCTCATATGGCGTTCAATAACGATACTTATTTCGACGATATTCGTCTGGAGATTGAAAAGAGCAATCTGATTCTATCGGGACGGTATCACAATTTCGGCATCGGCGCGGGGGTTGATTGCGTGAGTACCGCTTCCGCTCCGATCAATTTCCCGCTGCTTGTCGGCGGATACAACGACCCGGCCACCATAGCCATGGCAAGCACGGACAAGAGCTACACGCTGACGGTCGCGGGCGGCGCCTGGCAGGGACTCATGGGCGGCAATCGCCGCGGCAGCAGCACGAAGGCCATCGGCGTTCTGTCGGGCGATATTGCCGTGCTGATTGAGGGCGGCGTTTTTGACAAGGGCAGCGGTTCGCAGTATGTCAGCGCCTCAGGCGCCTGCTTTCATATGGGGCGGCTGTATATGGAGATCACGGGCGGCACATTCAATGAGGATATCTATATATATCGGCGGCTGGGCACGCTACCGTCCGACGCTTCGCTGAAAGCGGATTCGGCGAGTAAGGCGCAGACGGTTGTGCGGCTTCTCGGCGGCAATTTCAACGGTTCGTTGTTTACGGCCAATGAGACGCCGGGCGCCGCCGAAATTTGGAGCGACGTCTGCATCGTCGTGACCGACGCGGCGTTTTCCTCCGCGAGCCGGCTGTATAACCGCGGCGTGCTCGGCAGCGTGGTGATTCGCTGCTCTGCGGAAACCGAGGCCGCGTTGCTTGCGCACTGCGACGGCGCCTTTTTGTTTTCAAATTCGCTTGACAGCGCCGCCGGCGCGACGACAACCGCGCATTTTTCGGGATGGGTCAATTCTTTGCAGGATCCGTACGTGGTGGAAAAAGACGGCGTGTTCTACTATTGCTTTAGTTCCGGCGCGAGTGTAAACGGCGTCACGTATCCCGGAATCAAGATCGCCGCTTCCACGGAAATTCTGTTTTCAAATATGTCGTATAATTCAGTTTCGGTTTTCAATGCGGCGAAGACCGATATTCCAAACGCGAAAAAGGAATACTGGGCGCCTGAGATGCACTATTTCAGCGCGGAGGAGGTCGGCGCGGCCGATGCGGGCTGGTATATTTATTTTGCCGCCGACGACGGGGAAAACGCAAATCATCGCATGTATGTGCTGCGCGCGTCCGACCCCGAAGATCCGACGAGTACATATTCGATGGTCGGCCAGCTTGTGACCGACGAGGACAAGTGGGCGATTGACGGCACGGTGCTCAAATACGGCGGGAAGCTGTATTTTGTCTGGTCAGGCTGGCCGGGAGATGTGAACGGCTGCCAGAATCTCTATATTCAGGAAATGGAAAATCCGTATACGATGAAAACGGGCAAACGGGTTTTGATTTCCACGCCGACATACGATTGGGAGACAAAGGACAGGCCGCTTGTCAATGAGGGGCCGCAGGCGCTAGTCCTCGACGGTACGACGCATATCGTGTATTCGGCCAGCGGAAGCTGGGGAAAGAACTACTGTCTCGGCGTGCTGACGCTGACCGGCGACGACCCGCTTGTCGCGTCGAACTGGTATAAGCATCCAAAAACCGTGTTTTCCTCCGACGCAGGCGCGTCACGGTACGGAACGGGGCATTCGTCCTATGTGCAGAATTATCATGACGGCAGCTTTTGGATGTATTTTCACGCCAATCCTTCGCTGACGGTATCTGCGGGGTCAAGCTGGTGGGCGGATCGCGAGGTCTATGCGCAGCCTTTCACGGTCAAGGAAGTCAGGATTAACGGCAAAACCTATTCTTTCCCGGATTTTGGAACGCCGCTCGCGCCGTCTGCCGCGCGCGGCGTCACGGTGACGTCGCCCGACTTTTGCGCGGGCGGGCATTGGTATGGCGGCGCGGGAGGCGTTTGCAGAATCTGCGGCGCGAAAGCGCCCTTGACCGGACGTTACAAGGATGTGAACGGGGACGGATGCACGAATACGCTGGATGCGCTGATCGTGATGCGTTGGATGCGCACGGGTGAGCGTCCGGCCTCGCTTGACGACGTGCTTTGGATTTTGCGGTATGCAGCCGGCACGCTGCATATCGACCGTTGAGGGCGATGCTTTGAGCGGAATCGTCTTTCAGAAAAAACAAATGCAGGAGATGGAATCTATGATTATCAAACCTTTGACCAAAGCGTTCCTTATGCTTATGCTTCTGATGACCGGGATGCTGCTGCTCAGTGCGTGCGGCGGGGATCAGGATGGCCGTGCGGTTGTGTATGTGGACGGGGAGACGGGCGCGGATACCAACGCGGGCACCAAAGGCGCTCCGGTGGCCACGCTGGAGCGCGCGTTTTCAAAGCTGGAGGCGGGCGGTACCGCCGTCATTTCGGGCAAAACGACCGTGGATGCGCCCTTTTCCTATGCAGGCAATACCGAAACGGTGGCGGTGACCTCGCTGTTTGGCGGTACGGACTACCGCGAGGCGGGCGCGCAGCTTTGCGTGAACGCCGACATGACGTTCGGCGGCGGCGTGTTTTTCGATGACATTACGCTTTTGATCGGAGAGAGCGGACTGACGTTTGCCGGCGGCTACGGTGACATTGGCTTCGGCGCGGGCGTCGTCTGCGAGGCGACCGGCGCTTCGATCCGTATGCCGGTGGTTGTCGGCGGTCAGAATGAGCCGAAAACGGTGGAAGCGGCTTCCTCGGACAAAAGCTATACCGTTTACGTCGGCGGCGGTACGTTTTCCGGTCTTTCGGGCGGAAACCGGCGCGGACTTTCCTCGGCGCGCGGCCTGCTTTCCGGCGATATTGCCGTGCTGATTGAGGGCGGAACCTTTACCGGTCAGCACGGGCAGAGCGTCAGTCTCGCGGGCAGCAGCTTTCATTCGGGCAATTTGTATATGGAAATCAGCGGCGGAACCTTTTCGGGGAGCGTGTATGCGTACCGCGCAATGGGATCTTTGCCGATAGACAGAACGCTTGCGCCGGACGGCGCGCACACGGGGCGCGCGGTGCTGCGCATTTCGGGCGGCAGTTTTGAAAAGCCGATTTATACGGCTGACGACACTGTGCGCGAGATCAAAAATTACAGCGATCTCACCATTGTTCTGACCGGCGGTGAATTTGCCTCCGGCGCGCAGTTTTTCAACCGGGGTATGCTCGGTTCCGTGCTTCTTCGGTATGACGCGGCGCGCTTCGGCGATACGCTGGACAAATTGCTCGGCAGTACGTTTGCACTGTCTGCGGATACCGAAATCGCCCGCACGGAGACGGTTGAAGCTTTCTTTTCGGGCGCGCTTTCCAGCCGCCCGGATCCGTGGATCGTCGAAAAGGACGGCGTGTATTATTACTGCTATGCCGAGGCTGTCTCGGGCTTAGCGGGTATCACCGTGGCGGCAAACGGCGGAATTGTGATGGGGGATCTGGATGCTTCCGCGGTTTCGGTGTTTAACGCGTCCATGACCGATATTTCCAATGCAAAGCATGAATATTGGGCGCCCGAACTGCATTATTTTGACGCGGACACGGTAGGCGAGTCGGACGCCGGCTGGTATATCTATGTTGCGGCGGATAACGGCGACAATGAAAATCACCGCATGTATGTGCTGCGCTCGACGGTTCCCGAAGATCCGCAGTCCACGTATAAAATGATAGGCGAGCTTGAAACCGACGGCGACCGTTGGGCGATCGACGGAACCGTGCTGGTCCTGGACGGCAAGCTGTATTTTGTGTGGTCCGGCTGGGCGGGCAGTACCAATGTCTCGCAGGATATTTATATTCAGGAAATGGAGAACCCCTATACGATGAAAGCGGGGGCGCGCACCCTGCTTTCAAAGCCGCAGTTCTCGTGGGAGACTGAGGGGAATCCGGATGTCAACGAGGGACCGCAGGCGCTGATTTTGGACGGCACGGTACATATTATTTATTCCGCAAGCGGAAGCTGGACGCGCTATTACTGCCTCGGCGCGCTGACGCTGACCGGGGACGACCCGCTGCGCGCGCAAAGCTGGACAAAGAGCGAGGCGCCGCTTTTCCGGGAGAGCGAGGCCAATTCCATGTACGGCACCGGGCATTGCTCGTTTGTGACCGATGCGGCGGGTGACGGGGTGATTTATTATCACGCCAACAAATCGCTTACCGTGCCGGAGGGCTCCAGTTGGTGGACAGAGCGGGATACCTATGCGCAGCGTTTCGGAACGGTTCAAAAGGAAATCGGCGGCAAGACGTATACCTTCCCGGATTTCGGCGAACCCTGCCCGGCTGACGCGATGCGCGCGGTGTCCGTGCGCGCGGCCGACTATGAACCGAAAGGAACGCATTTGTATGCCACGCGCACAAGCCGCGACGGTTCTTGTGACCGGTACTGCTGCATTTGCGGCGCTGCCGCCGAATAATGCGCGAAAAATCCAAATGCGAAAATCGAACGCGCCAAACAAAAGCTTTCCGCTGTGTATGATGCGGAAAATAAACCTTTTTCGGTAAGCTGAAAAACGCCCCGCCGCCGGCGACGCATTTTGCGTGTCCGGCGGCGGGACGTTTTTGTATAAAGATGCGTTTTACGTTTTTCAAAGAAGTTGAAACGGCGTGTCTTTGCCTCCATGCGCGCGGGTATCGCGCGCCTTTGCTTTTCTTTGGGCGTGCGGAGCGGTATTTTGGACGGCTTTGTTTTTGTGCTTACTTTGTCATAAGCGTAAAGCGCATAAAGAGCGCGGCGGCTTCGGCGCGGCTGGTGGTCTGCGCGGGTTCGAGGCGCGTTTCGGTCCGTCCGCTGATTAAGCCGGCCGCCGAGGCCCACTGCATGGCGCTGAGCGCATAGGGGCTGATGGCCGCCGCATCCGAAAACGCGGACAGATCGGCTGTCTTTTTGGTATCGTAGCCCTTATATTCCGCGTAGCGGAAAAGAACCGCGGCCGCCTGTTCTCGTGTGATCGGGGCGTCGGGCGCAAAAAGATTGTTTTCATGGCCGTGCAGAATTTCGTTTTGGTACGCCCAGGCAACGGCGTCTGCGTAGTAGGCTTCTTTGGAAACGTCGGCGAACGGCGCGGATTGGTTGACTTTCGGCGTTCCCTCAAGCCGGTACAGAAGCGTTGCAAACATGCCTCTTGTGGTCGATGTGTTCGGGGAAAAGGTCGTGGAGGAGATCCCTGTCATGAGCCCGTTTTCACTGACGAAGCGGACGGCCGCATAATACCAGTCGGTTGCGTGTACGTCAAAGAACGGGTTGACCCAGAGTCCCGCGAGGGTATTGTACGCGCTCTCGATCAAAACCTCTTTTGAATCCTGGGACAATTCCCAGAATCCGACGCCCGCAAGGCCGAGTTCGTTTGCAAGCTCGGCTTTTTTCGCCACTGAAGCGGCGTCGTCATAGGAAATGAACGTATTGTTGCCGTACAGATAGGGGACTTTGGCCTGCGCATGGTACAGCTTTGCATAGGCCGCGTTTGAAAGATAGTTTTCGGCGATTGCGGTATAGGTGATGGCTTTGGCCGACTGCCAGGCGCTGTACAGCCCGTTGTTTTGCCCGGAAACGCCCGTGTAGATGTATCCGTACAGCGGAATGCCCATGACGAGCTTGTCCGCGGGAACGCCGCTTTCGAGATAGCTTTGGATCCCGTCGTATACGCTGTTTTTATATTGCGGCGAGTCCTCTTTCGGCATGTACAGCGGCGCGTTGAGGTCGGCATAGTCGTCCCAGGGGCCGTGCATATCGTAAGCCATGATGAAAATATGATCGACAAGCGCGGCCACTTTGACCGGTTCGATCTTTTTCAGATAATCGCGGCTGGCCGCACCGGCAATGGTCAGGTCGTATTTTCGGCCGTCTTTTTTTTCAAGCGCGTCCAGCTTTTCGCGCACGGCCGCGAGCAGAAGCGTGAAATTCTCTTTGTCCTCCGGCCGGTTCCCGTTGCCGCTGAGTCCCCCTGAGACCGGATATTCCCAGTCGAGGTCGATCCCGTCGAGGCGATGCTCCGAAATAAAATCCGCGCAGCTTTGCGCAAAGATCTCGCGGTTTTCCTTTGTGGACGCCGTGATGGAGAATTGGTCGGAGTAATCCCATCCGCCGACCGAAATCAAAATGCGCAGGTCGGGATAGGCGTTCTTCAGCGTGCGGAGCGCGGCGAAATTCTTTTTGTCTGTCGCCGGGTCGGCAAGCGCGATTTTGTATGTATCCTTGTCTATTTTTGCAAATGCATAATTGATCTGCGAAAGCTTGTGCGCCGGAATTTTATCGGGGGTGTACCCGCGATACGTGGCCCAACCGGCGTAATAGCCGACAATGGCTTTATTTTGAGACGCGGCTGCGGAAATATCCGTATTTTTCTCTGATATGAAAAGATTGCCGGCGTCGGATTTCTTGAACAGCGCCTCCATTGGAATGATAAACAGCAGAACAGCCATCAAGACTGAACAGATTTTCCTCATTTTTATCTCCTTTTTGTCCGCTGCGGCGCGCCGCGCGCGGAATTTACGCTGTGATTATATCGCAGGGAGCGGGGCGCTTCAAGACTTTATTTTTGGCAGGGCTTCCATCCTTTGAAATGTCGGAAAACCCGTAGAGCCGTTTGACCGGTTCTATGAAATTCTATCGGTTTTGGCTGACGGCGGCCTACAAATGAATTGACATCTTTTTCGGATCGTGCTATAATAAATCCGCCTTAAAACGCATCATGACCCTGTGTCTGTTGAGCAGGCAGAGGCAGGGATGAGGGAAGCCGGTGAGAATCCGGCGCAATACCCGTTGCCGTATGTGCGGGAGGCTGTCGCTCGTGGCGTGAGCCGGTCATTGGGAGCAATCCTGAGAAGGCGGAGCGGCAGCCGCAGAGCTTTTTGCTCTACACCGTACAAGCCGGAAGACCTATGATGCTTATATGAGGGCTTGCGTCAGCACGCCCAAAAATGCTCCGCAGGAAAACTCGGCTGCGGCAGATTGTCATGTCTGCCGCAGCCGTTTTTGCATTTTCAGCGAGACCCGGCTGTTTATCTGCGGAACAAAAATTGAAAAGGAGAAAGATATGAAACGGACAACAAGGAAACGGATCGGTCTTGCGCTGGCACTTTTGTTTGTGCTTGCATTGCTGCCGTCGGCTGTTTTTGCCGCTGAAGCAACGCTTGAGGGAAGTGGGACCGATGAAGACCCCTATTTGATTGCCGATGCAGAGGATTTAAAAGCATTCCGGGATTTAGTGAATGCCGAGGCGTCCAGTAAGCTTTGTGCAAAATTGATCGAGGATATTGATTTAAACAGCGAGGCGTGGACGCCGTTCAATCCTGCGTCCGGCTATGTGACAGAAGCATATGCAGGCGTTTTTGACGGGAACGGGCATACGGTCAGCGGACTGTCAGTTGACGCGCCCGGCGCCGGTACCACGGATGGAATCGGGTTTTTCGGAACCGTCAACGGCGCGACGGTTAAAAATTTGCGCATTGTCGGAAGTGTCAGCGCGTCCAGCAGATTTGTGGGCGGGATCATCGGCAAAACGCAGGGAAGCGTCACGGTGGAAAACTGCTCTTTTCACGGTGTGGTCACTTCAACGGCAAGCGGAAGCAATGCAAGCGCGGCGGGAATCATAGGCAGAATCAACAGCGGATCGGTAACCGTTCGAAATTGTTTCAATTCCGCGGACGTTACGGGTTTTAATTCTGCCGGAATCGTCGCATATGGCTCTGCGACCGGCAGTTCGATTGAAAATTGCTATAACACGGGAACCATTTCCGGCTCCAACAGAGCTGGCGGTATGGCAGGCCAAATGCATAATAATACCGTTTTCCAAAATTGCTATAACATTGGTAAAATCGGCGGCAGCGCCGCATTTACAGGTGGTATCTCGGCGTTCAACAATCAGAATGCGCGCAATTGCTTTTACAAAGATGTCGATACGCAGAATCCCGGCGGAAGTGAGGCAGCCGCGGGCGAGGTGCGTCAGATTTCCGAGATTTCCGATTTGTTGATCGCAATAGGGGAAGCTTTTGCTGCCGACCTAAACGCTATAAATAACGGCTATCCCATACTCAAATGGCAGAGTTCGGAAACACCGGAACCGGCTGTACCGGGGATCTCTATCGTTTCAGCCGATGGCGGGACCCTTTGGGTACAGACCGGCGGCGATCACCCAAATGCGACCGCATTGAGCGTGCGCTGTGAAAATATGGGGGACGCTGTCCCGGAGGTCACATGGACATTTTCGAGCGACGAAATTGCGGACATTGAAATCCCCGTAAACGATGCAAACGGCCGCATCGTAACGGCAAAGCAGGGCGGCGCGCTGACCGCAGCGGCGTCGGTCACTTTTGAGGATACAGTTTATACGGCGGAATATGAGATCAAAATCATTCCTTATTTTACCATGGCGGAAATTGTCAATGTGGACAAGCCGGGCGCCGTCGCCGTGGGGCAGACCGTTCAAGCCGTTTTGTATATGGAGGGCGGCGGCGTTTACGATCCCATGGATTATCCGGATTTGGAGGTGACCTATCAATGGTATCATCGTACAAGCGGCGGCGACACGTCCGTGATTCCCGGAGAAACCGACCGCACCTTTGTCATCTCCGATGCTTTTGAAGAGTGGGACTATGTGGCGGTTGAAGTAAAATGCGCCGGTGAGATCGTCCATGACAGACAGGATCATCAGGCATGGGTGCGTTCTGCGGATTATGGGATTTTATATCCCGTGGCTTATGATGAAGCTTTTACAATATCCGCTGAGGTCAAAACCGATGCACCGCTGTATTTGCCCACCACATATGTCAAGGGGGATGTCTGCGCCGCTGTAGAATGGAGCAGCAATTCTTCGGTGATTTCCGCGTCGGGCGCGGTCGCGCGTCCGGAGAGCGGCAAAGCTGAGGTGACGCTGACGGCCAAGTTCAGCTATGGATCGGCATTCGCAAACCGCACGTTTACCGTTATGGTTTGGTCTGACGACGCCGTAAAAAGTGAAATTGCGAAAAGCGAACTGGAACGCGCGGCGGAGAGCCTGGGTGCATACTATACGCTGCATCCCGTTTTCGGAACGGATACAAACGTGACCGAAATGCTGGAATCCGATTTGGCGGAGAACGAAATTTTCGGAATTGACGCTTCTGTCAAACAGGTGGAAGAAGTTTACGGGAATGCGGGTATAGATGAGAATGGCGACATCACTTACTTCTATGTGGACCCGAATGCTGTGCCTTCCGTTCGATTCGGCAGTTATCGCGTTACCTTCGCGCTGCATAAGGATGGCGAAACGCTGGAATACGGTCCCGTGTCTGTTGTTGTATATTGGGATGCGGATCGGGTCAAAGCCGTTATGACCGACGAGATTTTGGACAAGGTCGCAGAAGCCGTTATTTTGGCTGAAGGCGACCAAGCGGATCAGGTTACGCAGAATCTGATTTTACCAAAAGCCGTAGACGGGAAAGTATGGACTTTGATCTCTTGGAAATCGTCCAATGAAAAGGTCCTGTCTGTCAGCAGCGAGGATCAAACAACGCCGGATACACTGTTCGATCCTTATGTGGGCGTCGTAAAGCCGGGCGACATAGCGCAAGAGGTTGTTCTGACGGCGACCTTTACCTTCCAGCTCACAAGCGATGTGATCGGTACGGAAAATCCGATTACCCTGCATAAGGTGTTTCATTTAAAGGTGGCCCCTGCCGAAGATGAAACGGTGAAGGAGATTCGCCGGCAGCTGCTGGCGAAATTGGACACCGGTTTCGAGGCGGCCGGTTTGAGCGATGCGGTGACCGGGGAACGCTTGGCCGCCGACGGCAATGCGATCTATACGGCGTATCATGATATTCAACTGCCGACGACAAGGGATTTCGGAGTGGACGGAAAATATTATCCGATTACCATCACCAGCAGCGATTCCGATGTGATCGCCGCGCCCGATGTAAAAAATGCGGCGCGCGTCGCGGTATATCGTCCGGGCGCGGGTTGCGAAGACGGAATGGCGGTCATCACCGTGACCATTGCGGACCCGAATACCAATATTACCGCGTCGAGAGAATTTACGGTTTCGGTTCCGTCTTTGACAAAAGAGGAAATCGATGCGGAACTGTTGCTTATGGCCAAAGTGAAAGAGAATTATTTCGCTGGGCTAAACAACGGCGCCAATGCGGATCAAGAGACCGTCTTGGAAAATCTTTGCGCTTTCCAGGAGGTTTATGAAGATGAAAACGGCAATCTGATTTGGGTGCGCGATCACGCGGATTTGGTCAATCACGGCATCGTGCCGACGCCGATAGAGGGATGGGAGGAACTGGAAGCCTGGCGATTGTTCAAATCCAGCAATCCGGCGGTCATCACGCACGAAAATTTGTTGGTCACCCGGCAGTTTCGGACGAAGGGCGTGACAATCGTCAGCTATTTGTCCAGCGAAACTTTGGGCAGATACGGGGAACTGTATCGGAAGGACCCGGTTACATATCGGCAGTACGCGGATTTGGCCGGACTGTATTATCAGGAGGTCACGGCTGAAATTGTCGTGCCCGGTTATCAATATGCTTTGTCCAACAGGCAGTTGAGCCGCGCTGTCGTGGTGGAGACGCTGGATGTGTCTTTTGTACTGCGCGGACCGGATGGCGCCTGGATCGATACGGTGAACATTTCCGGCCTGAACGAGACCTGTTCCGTTTATGATGTATTTCGGGATGTTCTTTCCGAAAGAGGATACACCTTTACTCGGGAAAGAGGCACGTATATCGTTTCGATCACGACGCCGGACGGCGAAACGCTTGCCGAGGAAAGCCGCGGCGAAAATTCCGGATGGCTGTACCGAGTGAACGGCAAAATTCCCGATGTGTATATGGGCGCCTGCGGTTTGCATGACGGCGACCGGATCCAGGTATTCTTTACCGATGATTATACTAAGGAAAGCGGATATGTAAATGATGACTGGAGCAAACCAAGTAGCAGCGGTCAAACTTCCGCCGGTTCAAAACCCAAAGAAGAAAAGATCCGGATCGAAAAGATTGAGGATGAGACGGACGGGGACCGGTATATCGTAACAATCCCGGACAGTTGGTCGGGAAATCAGACCGTCGCCATTTCCGGTGTAAAGGAAGATCAACTGGTCGTTGTCGTCGAGCCGAACGGCAGTGAAAAAATTATTAAAAAATCGTTTGTAGACCAAGAGCAGGCCGTATTTTTGCTGAGCGGCAGCGCGACTGTTAAATTGGCAGAGTACGCGAATCATTTTGATGATGTGCTTTCAGACGCTTGGTATTTCCCGGCTGTGAATTTTGCGGCCGGACGCGGATTGTTTATCGGCGTAAGCTCATATCGCTTCGCGCCCGATATGTATTTGAGCCGCGGAATGATGGTTACGGCTTTGTACCATTTGGAGGAGCCGGAAACGCAGCAGTCGGACGAGCGTTTATTCTCGGATGTGGCCGAGAACGACTGGTATGCGGAAAGTACGGCTTGGGCGGCGTCCGCCGGTATTGTGAACGGCTATGACAACGGGATGTTCGGGCCGAACGATTTGATTACCCGGGAACAGCTTGCCGCTTTGTTGTTCCGCTATGCGGACAATTTGAATATGAGTACCGGCGGGCGGGATACGCTGAACAGCTTCCGGGATCGTGCGGAGGTGTCCGACTGGGCGTTGGAGGCCATAGCATGGGCGGTGGACAACGGCATCATCAACGGAAGACCGGGCGGAATTTTAGACCCCGGCGGGTATGCGACCCGCGCTGAGGCCGCGGCTATGATTCGCCAATTGGTTTCTCTGATGGTGCGGTAGTTTTCGGTACGCATTTGACGCATCAGGAATAGAAAAACGATGTTGAGGAGCTTGTCTCTTCAACATCGTTTTTTAAAATTACGGAATGCAGGGTACGGATGTTTGGTTTTTGGTTGAAATTCTCCTATCGTATATGGTATAATGACCGCAGAAAGCCTTGCTGCGCAAGTCTTTGGGCTTCGCCCCGCCGTGCAGACGCCCGGCTGCGGCATTGACGGCTTCGCAAAAATGCCCTTGCAAGCAAGCATTTTTGCTTCATGGTATAATGACCGCAGAAAGCCTTGCTGCGCAAGTTTTGGCAGACCGCCGAAAAACCAAGGTTCTTCGACGGTCTGAGCCGTGCTGAGCCTGAGGCTTTCGGTATGGACGGCTTCGCAAAAATGCCCTTGCGAGCAAGCATTTTTGCTTTATGATAAAATTCTCTTCATCAATCGTTATTTTTAAGGAGCGCTATGGGCAGATTTTTGATTCCCGACTTTGTATTTGACCGTTTTTCGGATATTACGCCGGCTTTTTTGGCTGAAAACCGGATTTGCGCGCTGCTCTGCGATATTGACAATACGCTGTCCCCTTATGAGGACGCGCTTCCGTCGGAGGCGGTGCGGGCGTGGGTGTCCCGACTGGCGGATTGCGGCGTGCGGATCGCGTTGATTTCCAATAATTCGGCGGCGCGTGTGGAACAATATAATTCGGCGCTTTCGGTGCCGGCTTACGCCGATTCAAAAAAGCCCTGCCGCGCGCCGTATCGGGCGGCGATGGCGGCGCTTTGCGTGCCGAAAGAGCAGTGCGCCGTTTTGGGCGATCAGCTGTTTACCGACGTGTGGTCGGCGCAGCTTGTCGGCATACGGAGCATCGTCGTCCCGCCGATACGGGACAAAAAGACGCTTTTCTTCCGCATGAAACGGGCGCTTGAGACGCCCTTTATGAAAAGATATTACAGATTGGAGAAAAAAGCAGATGACAGATAAACCGAATGCTGCGTTGTTCGGCCCCGGCGGCAACAGCAAAAGCTTTTATGACGCGGGGTATAAGCATACAAAACAGGCGCCGGCCTGGCTTCGGACGATCGGGCTGGACGCCTACGAATACGAGGCCGGAAACGGCATTACCGCCGGAGAGGCGACGCTTTGCGAGATCGGCGCGGAGGCAAAGAAACACGGCATTCGGATGTCTCTGCACACGCCGTATTTTATCTCGCTTTCCGGAACGGATCCCGAAAAGCGGCTGAAAAGCATCGACTATATTGAAAAGAGCCTTTGGGCGGCCGAACTGCTTTTTGCGGACACGATCGTGATTCACTGCGGATCGGCCGGCAAGATCAGCCGCGCGGAGGCGATGCGGCTGTCCGCCGATACGCTTTATAAAATGCTCGAAAAGCTCGGAGATACGTCGGTTTCGTTCGGCATTGAAACGATGGGCAAGCAGAATCAGCTTGGAACGCTCGACGAGGTCATAGAGCTTTGTCAAATGGACGCGCGGTTGTCTCCCGTGGTGGATTTCGGCCATCTGAACGCCCGCGACTGCGGGAACGTGTTTTTGAGCGCCGACAGTTACCGCGCGGTTTTTGACAAAATCGGCGAAAGGCTCGGCGCGGATAAGGCAAAGTATATGCACTGTCATTTTTCCAAGATTGAGTGGACCGCGCTCGGCGAAAAGCGGCATCTGACTTTTGCGGATCAGACCTTCGGACCCGATTTTGAGCCGCTGATGGAGGCTATAGCCAAAGAGGGGCTTTGCCCCCGCATTATCTGCGAGTCGGCCGGCACGATGGCCGAGGATGCGCTCGCCATGAAAAAATATTACAAAAATTTGGTTTGACTGCGAAAAAGGAAACGAGGTTCGTTACTATGAACAGAGCGGAAAAACTTCGGGTACGCTTTGCGTCCTTTGCGGACGCCATTCTGCTGACCGACGTTTTGAATCAGTATTATATCAGCGGCTTTCGCTTTACCGACGGCTTTGTCGTCGTCACGAGCAGGCGCGCGCATCTGATTACGGATTCGCGTTATGCCGAGGCGGCGCGCGCCGCTTTGCCGGAGGGCTTTGAACTTCATGTGCCGGGCGGCGCCGGTATGATGACAAAGCTGCGGGAACTTTTGCGCGCAGACGGGGTCAAAACGCTGGCTTTTGAAGAAAAACGGCTGACCGTGTCCGCGCATGAGCGGCTGCAAGACGCGCTGCCCGGCGTTGCGCTCACGCCTTCGCGCGGCATTTTGGAGACGCTTCGCCGCTGCAAGGAACCGTGTGAAATCGAAAAGATCGCGCAGGCGCAGAAGATCACCGACGCCGCGTTTGCCCACATTGTAAAAACGCTTACGCCGGATATGACCGAGTCCGAGGTTGCCCTGGAACTGGAATATTTCATGCGGCGGCAGGGCGCGGAGGACAAAAGCTTTGATACGATCGCCGTATCGGGGCGCGCTTCCTCTCTGCCGCACGGTGTACCGCGAAATGTGAAGCTCGAACCCGGATTTCTGACGATGGATTTCGGCTGCGTTGTGGACGGCTATCATTCGGATATGACGCGCACGGTCGTTTTGGGGCGCGCCGACGCGGAAATGAAACGGCTGTATGCAACGGTGCTTGAGGCGCAGACGCGCGCCATCCGGTTTGCCTCGGTCGGTGAAACGTGCGCCGCTATCGACAAAGCCGCGCGGGACTTTATTGACGAAGCCGGATACCGCGGCCGCTTTGGCCATTCGCTCGGTCACAGCGTGGGGCTGGAGATTCACGAAGCGCCGAATTTTGCCCCCCGCTCAGCCGATTGCTTGGAAAACGGCCATGTGATCACGGTGGAGCCGGGCATCTATATCGAGGGCAAATACGGCTGCCGCATCGAGGATATGATCTGCGCGCAAAACGGCGAAGTGCAAAATCTGACCGGCGCGCCGAAAGAACTGATTGAACTGTTTTAGGGCGTTATGATGATGAAAAAAAATTTTTATTCTTTTTAATACTGGAATCTACGCTGATTTTCGGTATTGTACGACTGCTTAATTCTTAGAGGAGGAAACAATTTATGGTTGCTTTGTTTTTTTTCGGTATCGCGGTGATCGCGGTGTCGCTGATCTGCGCTTTTATGCTGCGTAAGCGCGGGAAGAAGACCGGCGGGGTTTTGGGTTTTATCGGCGGGGCGCTCGGCGTCGGCATCATTGCGCTGAGCTGCGTGGCTTCGGTGCCGACGGGGCATACCGGTATCGTGACCACGTTCGGTCAGGTTGAGGATTATACATATGAGGCGGGCATTCATTTCAAGCTTCCCTGGCAGAATGTCGTCAATATGGATAATCGCAATCAGAAAGCCTCGGTGGATCTCAACTGCTTTTCCAGCGACATTCAGGAGGTCACCGTGACCTATACGATCAACTATCAGATTCAGAAATCCAACGCGCAGACCATTTACAAAACGATCGGCGTTTCCTACTTTGATACGGTGATCGCGCCCCGTATGCAGGAAGCGGTCAAGAGCGTAATCGCAAAGTACAATGCGGAAAATCTGATCGCCAACCGGGAAAAGCTTTCCGAGCAGGTGCGCGAAATTCTGATCAACAAGCTGGCGCAGTATAACATCGAGGTGATCGACGCATCCATCGAAAATTTGGATTTTTCGGATGTGTTTACCAATGCGGTTGAAGCCAAGCAGGTAGCCGAGCAGAACAAGCTCAAGGCACAGATCGAGCAGGAGCAGGCTATCATCGAGGCGGAAGCCGCCGCCAAGCGGCAGATTATTGAGGCCGAAGCCGCTGCCGAAGTCACCAAGATTGAAGCGGATGTGGCGCAGTATGCCGGTGAGAAAGAGGCGGAGGTGAACCGCAAGCTCGGCGAAACGCTCACCGAACAACTGGTTCAGTACTATTATTCGCAGAAGTGGGACGGCAAGCTGCCGACCTATATGGCCGGCGGCGGTACGACGCTCCCGATCCTCAATTTCGGGGAAACGGTCACGGGCGGCGCGGCAGAGTAAACTGTGCGGTCCGGGAAACGGTGAATTTTTATTTCACCGTTTCCCGGACTTTTTTGTTTCTCGAATGTCAAACGCCGATTGACAGATTTTGTTTTTTTCGGTATAATATGGAGAGATTTTGATTTCCGGGGTACCTATAATGAACATGATTAAGCGATTTATTGCCTACTATAAGCCGTATCTGCGGCTTTTTGCGAAAGATATGCTCTGCGCGCTCGGCGTTGCGCTCTGCAATCTGGTCTATCCGAAGCTGACCGGTACGATTATTGACACCTATGTGCCAAACAAGAACGTGCGGGCAATTTTGATTTTTGCGGCGGCGCTTCTTTTGCTGTATGCCGCGAAAAAGTGGATGAACTGCTTTATTCAGGATTTCGGACACAGGATGGCGACCGATATTCAGGCGGATATGCGCCGCGATCTGTTTTCTCATATGGAGAAGCTGCCCTTTTCTTTTTTTGACAACAACAAGACCGGCGCGCTGATGTCGCGCATTGTCAGCGATTTGCAGGACGTGTGCGAACTGGCGCATCACGCGCCGGAGGATTTTTTCCTGTCCGCCGTTTTGCTGGTCGGTTCCTTTATTCTGATGGCGCGGGAAAATATCTGGCTGACGTTGATTATTTTTGCGTTTATTCCGGTCATGGTGGCGTTTGCTATGCACATGCGCAAGGCCATGAGCCGGGAATTTAAGGCGATGCGTGTGGAAAATGCGGTCATCAACGCAACCATTGAAAACAGTCTTTCGGGCATTCGGCTGACGAAAGCGTATGTCGCGGACGACTATGAAAATCAGAAGTTTGACAATGTGACCCGGCGCTATGTCGGGGTTCGCGGCCGCGCGCTTGCCGCGATGGCGCGCTTTCACAGCGGTTCTACCTTTATGTTTGACGTGCTCAAGCTGATTGCGCTGATTTCGGGCGGACTTTTCTGCATTTACGGAAAGATTTCGGCCGGTTCGTTTGCCGCGTTTTTGCTTTATGTCAATGTGTTTATGGATCCGGTCAACCGGATTGTCAATTTTGTCGAGCAGTTTCAAAACGGCATGAGCGGGTTTGAACGCTTCTGTCAGATCATGGACACGCCGGTCGAGGCGGATCTGCCGGATGCGGTCGATGCCGGCCGGCTTTCCGGCAATATTACATTTTCGGATGTGAGCTTTCGGTATGACGGTGGGCGGGATGTTCTCCGCGGACTTTCATTTTCGCTTGACGCGGGCAAGACGCTTGCGCTTGTCGGGCCGTCGGGCGGCGGAAAAACCACGATTTGCCACCTGATTCCCCGCTTTTACGAGATCGAGCAGGGATGCGTGCGGATCGACGGCACGGACATCCGGAATTTTACGCGCGAGTCGCTCCGCCGAAACGTGGGGATTGTGTCTCAGGACGTATTTCTGTTTGATTCCACCCTGCGTGACAATATTACATACGGATCGCCGGACGCGACCGAGGAGGAAATGATTGCGGCGGCCAAGCGCGCCAATATACATTCGTACATCATGAGCCTGCCCGAAGGGTATGATACGCCGGTCGGCGAGCGCGGCGTCAAGCTGTCGGGCGGGCAGAAGCAGCGCGTCGCCATTGCGCGCGTCTTTCTCAAGAACCCGCCGATTCTGATTTTGGACGAAGCGACGAGCGCGCTGGATAACGCGACCGAAAAGCTGATTTCGGAGAGCCTTGACGAGCTTTGCGTAGGGCGCACGACCATTGTGGTTGCGCACCGGCTGTCCACGGTCAAGAATGCGGATGAGATCATCGTGATTACCGATGAGGGCATACGCGAGCGGGGCACGCATACGCAGCTGATTGAAGAGGGCGGAATCTATAAGGAACTTTACGAATATCAGTTCAGAACCTAAAAAAACAGCTTTAAAAATGTAAAAAGCGCTTTTTTTCCATCTGAAAATATGGTATACTGAATTTGCGGCGTGTGTTTATACCCAAAATGGCCGCGGCTGAATAAACTGTCAAAGACAAGAACGAGCATCGGCCGCAGAGCAAGCAGACCGTGTCTCGGATACGGTCGATAACACGAGTGAAAGGATGCGTGCATTTTTGAGCCTGAAAACAAACTGTCGGATTTTTTTGAATACGCTGCGGGAAGTGTTTGTTTCTTCACTGCCGCTGGCGATTATCATTATACTTGTATGCGGTTTCGTCGCACCGATGGAGACGCCGTCGGATTATGTCAAATTGGCCGTCGGATATGTCAGCGTCGTTTTGGGACAGGCGATCTTTTTACAGAGTTTGAATACCAGTATCCTGCCGATTGGAAAAATGATCGGGAGTTCGCTGGTTCAACTGAAAAAGCCGGTATTTATTCTGTTTTTCGGTTTTTTGTTCGGTCTTTTGGCGACGGTAGCGGAGCCGGCGCTGGTTGTTTTGGCGCGGCAGACAAATATGATTTTGCCGATTGTCAGTGAGACCGTCTTTATTTGGATCATGGGCGCGGGCATCGGCGTCATGGTCGGATTCGCTTTGTTTCGGATGATGAAGGATTTAAATATCCGCGTTGTGTTTGCGCTTTTGTATGCGGTGGTTTTTGTGACCGTGTTTTTTGTGCCGGAGGAATTTGTGGCGCTGTCTTTTGACGGCAGCGGCGCGACAACCGGCGACGTATCCGTTCCGTTTATTCTGGCGCTCGGAATGGGTGTGTCGGTGACCATGTCGAAAACAAAGAGCAACGACGATACGTTCGGTATTATCGGTCTTGCTTCCGTGGGGCCGATTTTGGCGCTCTTTCTGTACGGGATTATTTTAAAGGTGACAAACGGCGGACATCTGCCGCCGGCCGGTACCTATGATCCGGGTTCGGTTGAAAATATATCCGAAATTCTGCTTTCCAATTTAAAGGGCGTAGCGCTTGCGCTGCTCCCGGTGCTTCTGGCCTTTTTGCCGTTTCAGATTTTTCTGATTCGGCTGCCGCGGCGGGAATTTGTTCGGATGATGCTCGGTGCGGGCGTGGTGTATATCGGCCTTTTGATCTTTTTATCCGGTATTGATTACGGTTTTGCTTTTGCCGGTAAATATATCGGCGAGGTGTTTTTGGACAGCGCGCGGCCGGTCTGGTTCAAATGGCTGCTGCTTCCGGTCGGATTTGTTTTAGGCGCGGCGATTACCCTGTCCGAACCCGCTGTCGCCGTGCTTGCCGAGCAGCTTGAAGAAATTACGAACGGACACATTCAAAAACGCGCGATCCGCATTACGCTTGCGGTCGGAATCGGGTTTGCGGCGCTTTTGTCTATGGTAAAAATTCTGACGCAGATCAACATTTTGTGGTTTTTGATTCCGCTGTATTTGATTGCCATTCTGATGATGCGGTACACGCCGAAGCTGTTTGTGGGTCTGGCGTTTGATTCGGGCGGCGTTACCGGCGGCGCGCTGACTTCCGCGTTTCTGACGCCGCTGACCCTGGGAACGGCGCAGGCTGTGGCCGCATCCGCCGGCGCTCGGGCGCAGTCTGTTTTGACCAACGGTTTCGGTATGATCGCCTTTATCTCGGTGACGCCCCTGATTGCGGTGCAGATGCTCGGTATTCTCTATGAAAACCGTATGAAGAAAGAGCAGAGCAGCGCGCAGATTACGGGTGAGGAACTTGAAGCGCTTGAATCGCTGGCCGCTTTGTCTGCCGGGGCAGATGCTGCGGAGCCGCACACGACGCCGGAGCAGTCCGAAGAGGAGAATCAAAATGTCAAATGAAAATGTTTGTAAAATTGAATATTTGACCGTTATTTCCGACCGGAAACGGGCGGAGGAATTGCTGGAGGCGCTGCGCGGCGCGGGTTGCCACCTGATTCACAGCGAATATGCCAAAGGGTCGGCAACGACCGGTTATTTCAGTGATATGCTCGGACTGATGCCGGAGGAAAAGAAAATTGTTATTACCAGCCTTTTAACGAGCGCGGCATCCAAGACGGTTTTAAAACTTTTGGAGACAGATTTCGATTTTGACAAACCGAATACCGGAATTGCCTTTACGGTGCCGGTAGAAACGGTGTCATTGTAAATCGGGGGGGATTTGGAGATGAAAGCGTTATATATTATTGCGAATGTCGGCTTTGCCGAGGAAATTGTGGAGATGACCCGAAACGCGGGCGCAAAGGGCGCGACCATTATGAATGCCCGCGGAACGGCCGACATCAACAAGGCATTTTTCGGTATAACCACAAGTCCCGAAAAGGAGATTATTCTGACGCTTGTCGATGCGAAGGTGGCCGATACGATCATGGCTGCGATCGGTGAAAAAGCGGGCGTGAAAACGCCTGCCGGAGCGGTTTGCTTTTGCGTTCCGGTAGACGGGGCTGTCGGCATTCGTTTTTCCGCGGAGGATGAGCGCGCGGAGCAATAAATTTACAAGAATCAATAAACGGCGCCCCGCCCAAAACGGGGCGCCGTTTATTGGTTTTGACGGCGTATGCACGATTGCCGGAACACGAAAGAAAAAAGCTTTCCTTTTGTATTGAATGTAGATGAAATAAAAACAACAATTTTAACACAAATTTGCGAAAAATTGAATCCATGTCGTTTTAAATTATAGAAGTATGGACGGTTGCTGTTTTATATTGACTCGAAAAAATACAATAAAGGAAGGCTTTTTTATGAAAGAAAACGTGCTTCGCGGTTTCGCCAAACAATCTCGCTTTTCTCTTGTAACCTTGGGATGGCTTTGCTGCCTGTATTTGGCCTCACACTTGGTTTTTAATTTCATTTTCGAGACGGTATGCCATATGTTCGGCAGGTATAACAGTATGGTGCTGCTCTATTCTATCGCCATCAACACATGCATGATTCTTTATCTTGCAAAAAGGCATCGGGCAAGCAAAAGCTATGACGGGAAATTGTTTGATCCGGCGGTGGGGGATAAATTAAATCTCAAAAAAGAAATATCGAAGGTGATTCTTTCAAATTCGCTGAGTTGTACGATCGCGTATATGATTTTTACTTTGCCGCATTTTATTTTGTACAGCGTGACGGGCGGGTATCCCTTTGAGGAAGCTCTGTTTTTTGACCGCTTTTATATCCCGACGCTCTTTTGGCTTGATGTGACGCCGGTTCCCGTGCTGGGATGGCTGCTTGGCGGTCTGTATTTTCTGATTGTTTTTTCTGCTGTGCTGCTTATCGGTCGTTTCCGCATGTTCAAAAAGCATTCCGAAAATCAAAATTGACTGTCACGATTCTGAAAAAGCCGGTTTTTTACTGGCATATGCTTGAAAATATGCACAATAAATACGGTTTCCTTGAATAAACAAAAATCGTCCTGCTTGTTTTAAAGCAGGACGATTTGATCGTGAAACAAATACGGGAAGCGTTATTTATCGGTTTTCATCCACTCTATGGCGTATTCTTGCCCGTATATTTTGCCGAGTTTGTTTATGTAGTTTTCAATCAGTTCAACGGCGCGGGTTTCTGCCCGTTGAAACCGGCAGATGTTAATAAAATACCTGCTACCGTAAGCAATAGAGACATTTGGTTTCTCCTATAAAATATTACAGTTTTGCCAACAGTTCTGATTTTTTAGTTTCAAATTCTTGTTCGGTAATAATTTTCTGATCCTTTAGTTTGGCAAGTTTTTCGATTTTCTCGAGAATTTCATGGTTGTCGCTGGTTTTTCCGGAATGCTTGGAAATCAATTTTGAAATTTTTGCATGGGCATTTTTAATATTTTTTGTAACGGTATCTTGAATCGGTTCTGAGTTTTCTTTCATAACAGTTTCATCGACATTTTGAATTTTTTCAATATCTTCTGCAAATTCTTGATCGGTATAGTCAAATGTTGCCTTTTCCAGAGTTGTTTGCAGTCTATTGGCCATAGGTAGCATAGAAGCAAAATTTAGCCCGCCTGAAATCACTCCACCGATAATGGGGACGATTTTACCGATGCCGCTGGCCACTGTAGTTTTAGTCACTTTAATGCCGATGGATTTTCCTACCTGCTTAATTATAGGATACCAAAAAGTTTTGGTTAATGCTTGTTGTGAAAGCTTTTTGGAGGTTGTTTTGGCGATTTGCGTTGTTAAAACTCGCACGCCGGTAGCGGCACTTGAAACGCCAAACATTACCCCGCAATACATAATAAGTTGATTTTTGACTTGCTCTTCATTTACTTTTCCGTCCTTCCATAAATCATTTGCGCCGTATAAATAGGATATTTCTTGCGCAAGGCGTAACGCCATCCCGAAAAACTGCATGACATCGGCAGGAATTGTCGCTGCCATTGCTAATCCACCTGGAATGCCTGTAACAAATGAAGCAATCGAGGATTCACTCGTTCGTTTTAAGATTAATTTGTTGGAAATTCGTGCCAACTGTTCCTGCGTATATCCGGCCTGAACAGGCCCCCAATCCAATACGTTCTGAATTGCTATACTCTCATGAACAAAGGTTTCGGCTAAAAACTTATTGCGGTCAACTTTTACGCCTGGAATTTGTACTGCAGGTGTTATGATACTTTCAAGGGCGAGTTCTTTTGTAGAATCTTGTTTTACTTCCATTGCTTTTTCCTCCAAGATTTATAGTAAATTTTAAATGTTGCTCAATATATAACTTGTAAAATTCGCGAAAAGTACAAGAACTATTTTGAAAATAAAAAAAGGTGCGCCCACGAAGGAACGCACCGAAAAAGTGTTGTTCCCTCATTGTTGTCACACAATTACTCTTCCAATATGGTACGAGAAAAGAGGAAAAACACTTTTTACCAAAGTATTTTCCCATATTGGAAGATAATTATTCTATGTAATTGTGTGACAAGTAAATTATAGCACAGCCATTTGATTTATGCAATAAAAATATCATATGAAGCGCATAAATGGGGAAAAAGCGCAAACAAGCCGGAAACTCGTTTTATAAGGTTAGTTTACTTCCCGAATACAAAAACAGGCATATCCAATCGGATTGCTCCGAAAGAATATGCCTGCTTTTGTATTGAATTTTACTTGCGGGATGATGCAAGCGCCGTAAATCCTTGAAGCTTGCTTATTTGCTTGCTTCTTCTACCGCAACGGCTACAGCGACGGTCGCGCCGACCATCGGGTTGTTGCCCATGCCGATAAGACCCATCATCTCAACGTGCGCGGGAACCGACGAAGAG
>URDS01000009.1 GCA_900546635.1 uncultured Eubacteriales bacterium
GGCTTGCGCCGGGCCCCTCCTCACGCCTATACGCGCCCCATCGTCGAAAAACCTTGGTTTTGCGGCGGTTTAAAAATTTCCCGCAGTTTTCACTGCGGGAAATCTTTTATTCTATCGAATGATGTCCGTCAGGATTCAGATCAGCCCATTGCGTAGGGAACCAGAATCTTCGCTACGAAGAGCGTCAGGATACCGGTATCCTCGTCATAGGAAGCCATAATCTTGAGTTCGGTCATGATCGACTCTGCGCCCTCATAGTCATCGGAACCGGCCACGGGAAGCAGAATCTCGTCGCCCTCGGTATCCAGAATGAACTGGTTCAGCACACCGGCAACCGGCTCTTCGATCACTTCGACACGGTCGCCGCCGAGCAGATACTCGTATCCGGAGAAGCCCTCGCGAATTTCAAGCTCGGTTGCATCCAGGCTGCCGTCATACTCGGTGTTCAGCGCAAGGCGGTCGAAATCGTAGTCGTCCGCGCTAAAGCCGGTCGAGTTGAGCGTAAGAACCGTTACATTTACACCTGCAAGCGCATTCGGCAGCTTGATGGTGTCGCCCGCGATCTTAACCGTCTCCCCGTCGATAAACGTCAGGTCGGAAGCCGCAATATCCGTAAAGGTAATATCCTGCTCCGCAGCCTCCAGTTTGCGCGCTTCGGCAAACGCCTCAGCAATCGACTTGTCGGACTCGGTAATCACGCCGTCCTCATTGGCATAGAGCGCCTTCGAGAGATCCAGGTCGATGACCGTATTGCTTCCGAACGACTTGGATTCAACAATCTGAAGCGTGCGCAGGTCAAGGAGGTTGGTGATGGTAATCGTGTACTTCTCTTTCACATCCTCGCCGCTCGACTCTACGAACAACTCGGAATCTCCGGTCGCTACATAGTAGGTCGCGTCGCTTGCCGCCGCGCGGCTCTCGCCCCAATCCTCAACCGTGGAGAATCCGCCGGTAAACGTAGGACTTTCAATGACAGCGACAATCAGATCGGAGGTAGCCGCATACACATCGGCAGAACCGCTGATCGAATATTTGTCTTTCTGAATACCGGTGCGTACGCCGATATTCCCCTGGCCGTCAATCACCACGATCATGGAATTTTCATTCAGCGTAACTCTGGCTGCGGTTGCATCCGGATCCGCTTTTATCGGGTTGGTTTTGTTCGAAACATCGGAGAAGAGCAAGCCCTCCGCGATGGTCGCATACTGAACCGCATCCTCTGCGGCGCCGAGGTTATATACGCCGTCTTTCTCGCTGACAACGGCGAAGAGTCTGCCGTTCTCAAGCACTTCCGCCAGTTCGCGGTATTCCTCGTACTTGGTGTAGGACTCGCCGGCGATCTCCACATAGGTGGCATACAGGCCGAGGCTGCCCTTCGTATCGAACGTGTCGTCATCCGCGTTGTAATCCTTTGCGATCACGTCAAGCGCCGCCAGTTCCCATTCACCGGTCTCGGTATTGAGCACCGCGATGCGGACGTTGCCGTCCTTGTCCAGAACAAAGTCAGCCGTGTATTCGAGATCATCCACGTCCACCTTCATCAGCTTCGCGATGCGTTCGGGGTCAATCGAAACGATCTTGAAGTCATAAGCGGAGGAGGAAATCGACTCGCCGCTGTACTGATCCATGTAAACGATGCGGCCGTCTACCTCAACGTACTTAACATTGTCCTTGCCGGACTCATAGTTCTTGATGATCGTCTGGATCATCGAGGCATTATCTGTGTAATTTGAATAGGTTGTTTCATATGCGCCCTTGAAGCCGAAGTGCTTATTCGAGCCGCCGATCTTAACCGTCTCAGCGGAAAGGCTGGTACCGGTGAGCGCGCCGGTCTTAAAGCCGCCGTGGCTCGACGCAACCGTCAGGATATTATCCACGCTGTTGTAGTAGTAGAACATGAAATCGCCGGACTTCACGCCCTCTCCCGCAAGAATGACGGATTTTGCTTTTTCGCCGTTTCTCTTGGAAACAGACGTTGTAGCGGAGGTCACTTTGGAGGTCGTGCCGAGGAGGTATTCAACAAAGTTCGACTGTACTTTGTCCTTGTTTTCCACCTTGCTCTCCTCATAGGAGCCGATGGTTACGAACTCCGCGTCTTTCGCGGTGGTGGAATCTTTCAGTGTGCGGACGAAGTACTGACCAAATTCGTAGGGCGTGTAGTAAACGCTCACGATCTTTTCAGCATCGCCGCCGTCTTTCTTAACCTCGGAGGTCATGTACTTCACGGCACCGTTCGAGTTGCTTCCGATATAGCCGTCTTTGGTCGTAAACTTGAAGTTGTCAAGGAACTCGGAATCTTCGTTCAGTTCCCAGCCCGCCTCGCCGAACTCGTATACGTTCACCGTATATTTATCGGTAGCGAACTTCACGCCGCCGATGAGCAGGTAGGGCTCGCCGGTCGTCGGAACAACATACTTGATTGCGCCCGCGTCGCCGAGGTTTTCAACCTGCGTCAGCGCATCCCAGTTGGTAAATACGACGCGCGCTTCGCTCTCTTCCGCCTCAACGCTGTACAGATCGAAGAACTTGTCCGCCTCGCTGTTGACCATGATAGTCGCACGCAGGCCGAGGTAGTCGATCTTCGGCGTATCCGCCTTGATGCCGAGGTCAGCCGCAGCCATCTCGTGCTGCTCGCCGTTGTATTCGACAACTACGGTGTCAATGCCGTCGCTGTTTGCCGCTTTTTTAAATTCGACAATGCTGATTTCGAGTTTGCCGGCTGCAAAACCGGACTTTTCAAGATAGGTTTCTCTCTTGATCTTGCCGGGGCCGAGAATCAGTCCGTAGGGAGAAGAATCCTCCATGCCGGGATAAACGATCTCGCCGGTCAGCGGGTCGGTAATCGCGATCTGCGTATTCAGCATATCCCAGATCAGCTGCGCGGTCTCGCCGCGGGTCATGGTCTCTTTGAAATTGACGCTGTCGATGTTGTCGGTAAGGCCAAGCTTCTGCGCTTCGAGAATGTGGCCGTAGGGGTAAGACATATCTTTCGTCTCATAGCCGAGTGCGCGGACGGCCAGTACCAGCATATCCTGATAGGTAATCTGGTCATTGTAGCCGTAAATGCCGTTGCCGCGGCCGACGATCAAGCCGATTCCGGCCAGATAGTCAATTGCCGTACCGTACTCCGGTACATCCGTGAAAATAGCGCTCTTATCTGCGTTCCAAACAGAGGGGTCGGTTTTGCCGGTGATAGACTGAACGAAGAACAAAGCAGCCTGATAACGAGTGACGCCCTGATCGAGCATCAAATTTCCGTTTTCATCGCCCTTCATGATGCCGATCGCCGAAAGCTGCTGCGCCGCCTCGGTATAATCCGCAGCGGTATTTGCAGCGCCCATCGGAATTACGGACATGCCCACTACCATGAGCACCGCCATCATAAGCGCAAGAAATTTTTTGAAATTTCTCATACTGTGTGTGTTCTCCTTTTTCTCTTATTTTTGAACGTCCGCGCCGCACAGTTTTCGACGCGGCCCCGTCCTGTGCTCAATCGTACAACAAGACGTTCGCCTTTGCAAGACCTATCAGGCAACTGTCAGCAAGGTGTAATTTTCGCGGCGTCTAAAATGCGTTTTTTGTAATATTTTGTCCACGTTTTAACAGCGGCGGCACCGCATGGCAGAAGACACACCCCCCCTAAAACGGCGTTTTTCCGAAAAATTCAAAAATCGGAAAATTTGTAAAAAGAAAAAGAATGCTATAATATATTGAAAGAAACTTTAAAATCCGCGCGCGCCCCCTGCCGGCGCGGGGCGCAAAGCGAGAGGCGCCGCAAGCCCGCGGGCAGCTTCGCGATTTTGCGGGCGGCCGCCAAAGCAGATGCGGCGGCTTGTTCGCGGCGGCGCGTTTTTTTCATTTTCGGATCCATTTTCGGTTTTTACAGCAGACAAATTTGTACGCTTCTGTGCGCCGCGGGGAGAAAAAAACCGGCCGAAATTGCAAAAAACGCTTCCAATTACAGGCCGAATGTGATAATATAATGTATATACAAAATGAAAACAAACTGTTCTCGATACTTTTGCGGCGGACGCCGCCGTCTTTTTTGAGCGGCGGCGCGTTCGCCGCAAAAACAGACTGCGACGGGGCTTTTCCCCAAACAGAAAAAATCCAAACGCTATATTTCGGAAAGGAGCGCGGCTGCCATGCAATCAGGCTGCTATACTTCGCAGCGGACGGCGGACACCGAAGCCGTCGGGCGCGCGCTTGCCGCTCATCTCTCGAACGCGGGCGTCACACAGGCGTTTATCGCGCTTTGGGGCGACCTCGGCGCGGGCAAAACCGCTTTTGTGCGCGGCTTTGTTTCCGCCCTCTCGGACGCGCGCGTCAAAAGTCCGACCTACACGATTGTCAACGAATATTCGGGGCGCGTGCCGGTCTATCACTTCGACATGTACCGGATCGACGGCGAGGACGATCTGTATTCGACCGGATTTTACGATTATCTGGACGCGGGGTTTCTGCTGTGCGAATGGAGCGAAAACATCCCGTTCGCCCTGCCCGCAAAACGGATCGACGTGCGCATCGAAAAGGCCGGGGAGACCGGGCGGCGCATTACAATAGAGGATAGATTATGATTATACTGGCAATGGATACAACCGCAAAGCTGGCGGCCGCCGCGCTGCTCGACGGCGAAAAGCTGCTGGCCAAGGACGCGCGCGCCGGCGCCGGCGCGCACAGCGCTTCCCTTTTGCCGATGATCGCGGAGCTTTTGGCGCGCGCGGGCATTGCGCCGGACGAAATCGAGCTTTACGCGGCAAGCGCAGGTCCCGGTTCGTTCACCGGCGTGCGCATCGGCGCTGCCACGCTGAAAGGGCTTGCGTTCGGCAAGGCCTGTCCCGCGGTCGAGGTCAGCGCGCTCGAAGCGCTCGCCTACAATCTGCGCAACACCGACTGCATCGCCTGCGCGTTGATGGATGCGCGGCGCGGACAGTTTTACACCGCGCGCTTTCGCTGCGGCGGCGGCAAAGTCGAGCGTCTGACGCCCGACGAGGCCAAAAGCGGAACGGAAATCGCCCTTGCCTGCGCCGGCATCGATACGCTCTGTCTTGTGGGCGACGGCGCCGAAGCGGCGCTTCCCTTTTTCGGGGGCGCGCCCGCGCTCGCGCCCGAAGCCTGCCGGTACGCGGACGGGGAAAGCGTGGGACTTGCCGCTCTTGCCATGTACAAAGCGGGGAAAGCGACGGACGCCGCTTCCTTTAAGCCAACTTATCTGCGTCTGCCGCAGGCGGAGCGCGAACGTATAGAAAAGGAGAAAGCAAAACATGCAAATCTTTAAGCGCGTCATCATCGGCGCGGACAGCGCCGGCTATCACCTGAAAGAGCAAATCAAGGAAAAACTCATCGCCGACGGCTATATCGTCGAAGACATGGGCACCGATTCGGACGCTTCCTGCCATTATCCCGTATTCGGCAGCGCGGTGGCAAGGGCGGTGGCGGCCGCGGACAGGGACACCTGCGGCCTGCTGATCTGCGGCACCGGCGTCGGCATGAGCATGGTCGCAAACAAGTATAAGGGCATCCGCGCGGCCTGCTGCTCGGATACCTTTTCCGCGCGCATGACGCGCGCGCACAACGACGCGAACATTCTGTGCTTTGGCGCGCGCGTGGTCGGCTACGGCCTTGCGTGCGACCTGGTCGATGCGTTTCTGTCCGCCCCCTTTGAGGGCGGCCGCCATCAGACGCGCGTGGACATGATTACAAAAATCGAAAACGAGCAGTGAGGTTTTTATGAGCAACATTCCGATGATTACAAAGCTTTTTGACCTTGAACATACGATTGCAAAACCGTTTCTCCTGCGCTGCACCTATCCGTGGGAGGCGCTTTCGGGGCTTTCGGATTTCATCAGGGAACTCGGCAATACGCTCGATCCCGAAATTTATACGCAGACGGCGGAAAACGTCTGGATCGCAAAAGACGCGCATGTCGCGCCGAGCGCATCCATCAGCGGTCCGTGCATCATCGACCGCGGCGCGGAGATCCGCCACTGCGCATTCATCCGCGGAAGCGCGATCATAGGCAAAAACTCGATCCTCGGCAACTCGTGCGAAATCAAAAATTCGATCATTTTCGACGACGCGCAGGCGCCGCACTACAACTACATAGGCGACTCCATCCTCGGCTGGCACGCGCATATGGGCGCGGGTTCGATCACCTCCAACGTCAAAAGCGACCGCTCGGACGTGGTCATCAAATGCGGGCGGGAATCCGCCGAGACCGGGCGCTACAAGGTCGGCGCCATTCTCGGCGACGGCGTGGAGGTCGGCTGCAACAGCGTCCTCTGCCCCGGAACGATCGTCGGACGAAAAACCAATATTTATCCGCTCTGCCGGGTGCGCGGCGTGATCCGCGAGGACAGCATTTACAAGAGCGAGGACAACATCGTATTAAAGGAGATAAGATAAGCGTATGGGAAGACTTTTCGGCACCGACGGCATCCGCGGTATAGCCAATGAAAAGCTGACGGTGGAACTTGCGGTCGCGACAGGCCGCGCCGTTGCCGCTTCGCTCAGCAAGGGACAGACGAAAAAAACGATTCTGCTCGGCATGGACACGCGCATTTCCTCCGACATGCTGGCCTCCGCGCTCTCAGCCGGGATTTTGTCGGTCGGCTGCGATGTTATTTGGCTCGGCGTCGTCCCGACGCCCGCCGTGGCCTATCTTACGCGCCGGTACAAGGCGCGCGCGGGCATTATGATCTCCGCCTCGCACAATCCGTATGAATTCAACGGCATCAAGGTGTTCAACGGCGACGGGTTCAAACTGCCCGATGAGCTTGAGGAAAACATCGAATCCATTGTGCTTGGCGAAACGCCCGAACCGAAATGCGCATCGGGCGCAAAAATCGGGCGGCTGATTCACAAGCCTGAGGCGCTGGAGGAATACATCGCGTTTCTGCGTTCGACGATCGAGGGCGACCTTTCGGGACTGCGCGTCGCGTTCGACTGCGCGAACGGCTCCGCGTCCATGACGGCCGAGCGGCTCTTTTCGGCGCTCGGCGTACAGTGCGCCATGCTCTCCTGCGCCCCGGACGGAACCAACATCAACGCCGCCTGCGGCTCAACGCATCTTGAAAATCTGACGGCGTATGTCCGGGAAAACGGATTTGACATCGGCATCGCTTTTGACGGCGACGCCGACCGCGTGCTCTGCGTGGACGGCGCAGGCGAGGTTGTGGACGGCGATATGATTATGGCCATCCTTGCGCTGGATCTCAAAAGCCGCGGCATGCTGCGCGGCGACACGGTTGTCGGCACCATCATGTCCAACTACGGCTTTGTCAAATTCTGCAAGGAAAACGGCATCCACTTTGAGGCGACCAAGGTCGGCGACCGCTATGTGCTGGAGGAAATGCTGCTGGAGGATTACCGCTTCGGCGGCGAGCAGTCCGGCCATATCATCTTCAAGGACTTCGCCACGACCGGCGACGGCCAGCTGACCGCCGTGCAGCTGCTCGCCCACATCAAGCGCAGCGGAAAAACGCTCTGCGAACTCAAGCGCGTAATGACCAAATATCCACAGTTCATCGTCAACATCCAAACCACCGACGCCGCAAAGCTGGCCTTTTACACCGACGATGAAATCCAGGCCATTCTTGAGGACGGCCGCAAGAAGCTGGAGGCGACCGGACGGCTGGTCGTGCGCCCGTCGGGCACCGAACCGCTGATCCGCGTCATGGCGGAAGGCGAGGACAACGCGCTGACCGAAGCCGTTGCAAAAAAAGTCGCCGAATTGCTGGCAAAACAGCTTGCCCGGTATTGAACCGGATATAAGGCCGCAGCATATAGTAATAAGTACAGGCATCGGTCCCGGCGCTGCGAAAAAGCGAGTGGCGCCGGGTTCCTCCTCATACCGATACGCACCGCTATTCTCATAGAGAACCGTCTTAACCGTTCCAAAAAACGCCCGATTTTGCGATAAGCAAAAATTGCGAATAAAAAATATCTATAAATTATGTATACAAGGCGGACATGTGCCGCCTTGTAAACACCTTGCAGGCGCGCGAGTGCCGACCAGAGGCGGCGCGACGGCGCGAGCGAACGCGCCCCGAAGAGGGTTCTTTGTGGTGTCAGGACTCCTTTGTGGCGTCAGGACTCCTCCCGGCTGCGCCGGGCCCCTCCTCACGCCTATACGCGCCCTATCGCCGCAAAACCTTGGTTTTGCGGCGGCTAACAGCCGCCAAAGCGGCTTTTTCATAAATCGCTCATAAAAGGCGTCAAACGCCTTAGCGCCAGACCGCGCGCCGCGCGGTTAACGAGGTTCGGGGAGAATCGAGAGAGTCGGCGGATGCCCCGACGGCGACACTGCCGCCGCATTTTCCCACAAAGCCGGAGGGCAACCGCCGGACAAAAGGGAAAAAGCAGAATCAAATGAAGAAAAGAGGCGGCTTTGCGGGAGATGAGCGCCCGCGGCCGCAAATGTATAGTTCCATGTGCGGAATTGCAGGCTATACCGGCGCGCGCGAAGCGGCGCCGGTCATCATCGAGGGGCTTTATGCCTTAGAGTACCGGGGATATGACTCCGCGGGGGTCGCCGCGTTCGGCGCGGACGGCCGGCTCTCGGTTATCAAGGCGGCCGGGCGAATCAAAAACGTCGAAGAAAAAATAGGCAAAAGCGGCGCGCTTACCGGCGCGCACTGCGGAATCGGGCATACCCGCTGGGCAACGCACGGCGCGCCCTCCGACCAAAACGCGCATCCCCACGGCACCGACCGGCTTCAGATCGTACATAACGGCATTATCGAAAATTACGCGCCGCTGCGCGCCATGCTCAAAGAGCGGGGATATTCGTTTGTCTCCGAAACCGATACCGAAGTCGCGGCCAAGCTGATCGACCTCTGCTATACAGAGTGCGAAAATCACACGGACGCCCTGATCGCGGCCATGACGCGCATGGTCGGCTCCTATGCGATCGGCGTGATTTTTGCCGACGCGCCCGATACGATCTACGCGATAAAAAAAGACAACCCGCTGATCGTGGGCGTCGGACAGGGAGAAAATTTCATCGCCTCGGACATTGCGGCGGTGCTCCGGCACACCAAAAACTACTATCAGCTCGACGACTTAGAACTGGCAATTGTGCGTCCCGGCAGCATCGAGATCCTCGACATGCAGAAAAAAACGCTGAAAAAGACGCTGCTCACGGCCGCCTGGTCGATCGAAGCCGCCGAGCGCGGCGGATACCCGCATTTTATGATAAAAGAAATTCACGAAGAACCGGAAGCGGTCGAAAAAACGCTGCGGCCGCGCATTCAAGCCATGCTTCCCGATTTCTCGGGCGAAAATCTGTCGGATGAACGGCTGAAAAACGCCAAAAGCGTCACGTTTGTCGCCTGCGGAACGGCGATGCACGCCGGACTTGTCGGAAAAACCGTAATCGAGGCGCTCTGCCGGATCCCGGTTCGGGTGGAGATCGCCTCCGAGTTCCGCTACAACAATCCGATTCTCGGCCGCGACGACATGGTCGTTATCATTTCCCAGTCGGGCGAGACCGCCGATTCGCTCGCCGCGCTTCGTCTGGCGAAAGAACGCGGCGCCTACACGCTCGGTATTGTCAACGTGATCGGCTCGACCATCGCGCGCGAGGCCGACAACGTGATCTACACCTGGGCGGGACCCGAAATCTCGGTCGCCTCGACCAAAGCCTACACCGTACAGATCTCGCTGATCTATCTTCTGGCCATCCGCATGGCGCAGCTTTGCGGTAAAATAGACGAGGCCGAAGCGAAAAAGCTCACCGAAACGCTCTTTGCCGAAATGCCGGCCGTCATCCGCCGGGTGCTGGAGCAGAAAGAGGCCATCCGCGCGGCCGCTGCCGAAATTTCAGGCAGCGAGCATCTGTTTTTCATCGGGCGGGGCATGGACTATCATCTGGCGCTCGAAGGTTCGCTAAAGCTCAAGGAAATTTCCTATATTCACAGCGAAGCGTATGCGGCGGGCGAACTCAAACACGGTACCATCTCGCTGATTACCGATGAAATGCCCGTTGTCGCGCTGGCCACCGTGGACGCACTGTACGAAAAGATGATCAGCAACATCCGCGAAGTTAAGGCGCGGGGCGCAAAAGTGCTGCTGATTGCCGATGCGGGCGCCGCCGACGCGGCCGCCGAGGCAAAGCAGACGATTTTCCTGCCAAAGTGCCCGGAGATGTTCCGCGCGATTCCGCTGGCCACCGTGCTTCAGCTTTTGGCCTATTATGTGGCCGACGCCCGCGGATGCGACATTGACAAACCGCGGAATCTCGCAAAAAGCGTCACGGTCGAATAAAACAAAACCGGCGTATCCCCGAAGCTGCGGTTTCGGACACAGTTTCGGGGATGCTTTCTTTACCCTGCTCGCCGATTATCCAAAAATCAAATGCGTTTCTTGTGGAGTTTGTCCAAAACGATCGGCGCTTTGTAAATTCTTTCAAAAAAGCCTTGCCTTTTTTGTTTTTCGCGTGGTATAGTCAAATTACGACAGGCAAAGACCGCCGCGCGGCTTGCGGACAGGCATTGCAGGCACACACCGTTTCGGATACCATTCTACCGGCAAAGCTGCCGTATTCCCGCCGAATTTCGCGGAATTTTGCTCCGCCAAATATACCGTTCGGCTGAAAAAAGGAGACTGACTTATGAAAACCGTTTCTTTCAAAAATCCCGTTTGCGCGGGCGCAGACCCGTGGATGTTCGCCTATGACGGCTGGTATTATCTCTGCTGCACCCACGGCCAGAAGATTATCCTGTACCGGTCAAAAAATCCCGCGACCATCAAGGAAGATGAACAGATTACCGCGTTCCTGCCGCCCGAAAATCGGCCATTCTCCAAAAGCTTGTGGTCGCCTGAGATCCACTATTTTTCTCCCGAAGATTTCGGGCCTGAACACGCCGGATTCTATATGTTCATCGCATGCGACGACGGAAAAAACGTCAACCACCGCATGTATGTGCTCCGCTCGGAGGATCGCCGTTCGCCGTTCGCCGCTTACGGCAACCCCGTGACCGGAGAGCGCAACATTCCCGAAAAGTTCTGCTCGCCCGAAGACGAGACTTTCAACAGCGGCTGGTGCTGCGGACAAACGATTCTGCGCCATAACGGAAAAATCTATGCCATGTGGGTGGACGAAGTCGGCCGTCAAACGCCGGATTTCCACCAGCGCATTCGCCTGTGCCCCCTCAAAAACCCCTATACCACGGGCAAGGCCAGCATTCTCTGCAAACCGACCGAGGAATGGGAAATGCACGGCTTCGGTAAGGGAGCAGACGGCATCATCCGGCCGCGTGTCGTCGAGGGCGGAACCGCCGTTTACGGCGATGACGGCGAGGTCTATGTGATCTATTCGGGCAGCGGCTACTGGACAAAATATTACGCGCTCGGCCAACTCACGCTCAAAGGCGACGCCGAAGTCTATGAGGACTGGAAAAAAGAAAAGGAGCCGATCTTCTTTATGTCCGACGAGATCTTCGGCTGCGGACACGCCTCCTATTTCACCGACGCCGCGGGCGACCGTTTCATCTGCTACCACGCCTATCTCTCCCCCGACCGCAAGGGCGGACGGTATGTCTTTATCGAGCGCTACCGGATTGAGGACGGCCACGTGATCATCGGCAACGGTTCCAAGCGTCCCGCGCCCCTCGAAACCGAGCAAACCATCTGCGTGTTTGACTGAAACGACATGCGGCACGGCAAAAATAAAAGCGCGCCGCATACGCAATCCATATTTGAATGCAAAGGATATTAAATATGAAAAAATTTCTCTCCCTGAGTTTCGTATTGGCAACCCTTTTCGCCGCCGTCCTGATGACCGTCGGCGCAGAGGCAAAAACAATCGATGTCTCCACCACAAAGGAACTGTCCAGTGCGTTTTCGTCCCTCTCCAAGGACGGCGGAACCGTCAATCTGACAGCAGATATTACGATCGACAACGCAACTTCGCTTCCGGCCAACGTCATGCCCATTGCGCTGACCAGCAGCACGCATAAAAAAATCCAACTCAGCGACAACCTCACTTTCAACGGAGACGTGGAGATTTCCGACATTCATTTTCAGGCCAAGGAAAAATACCGTTCCATTTTCTGCAACGGGCATAAGGTTTCCATTGCCTCCGATGTGACCTGCGGCATGGACAGCGGTGCAAACTACCCGAGCATTATGGCGGGCTTTGCCTCGGAAAGCACGGTAAAGGACGGCTCGCTGACCATAAGCGGCGGCACCTGGCAGCGCGTCCGCGGCGGAAACGCCTCGGAATACCCCGCCCGCATACACGCGGAACTCATCATCAACGGCGGCACCTTTAAAGAAAAGGTCACGGTCGGCTCCGCGGGCGCCATGGCCTCGGGCAGCGTCGTTACGGCCACGATCAACGGCGGCGTGTTTGAGCGCGGCGTGGTTTGCTTTACGCCGGGCGACAACACGCTGTACGCGGACTGCACGCTGACCATAAACGGCGGCACGTTTACCGGCTGGGTCAAGGTCTATGAAGAGGACGACTCTGCAAACCGGCTAAACGGAAAATGCACCATTCGTATAAACGGCGGTGATTTTTCAAAATGTACGGGCATACGCGGCTATGACGGCAATACCATGGATGTCGATATTCGTCTCTCAAACGCCCTTTTGACAAACGGCGCCGGTTCCCTGAAACAAACCGACTACCTCCCCGGCACGCTGCTTCGCAAAAGCTCGGCTGACCCGTGGATGTTTGAGTACAACGGCTGCTATTATCTCACCGTTACCGGCAGCACGCGCGTCCTTTTGTATAAATCCCGCACGATTTCCGGCCTTTCCTCTATGACAAACAGTCTCGCAAGCGACTATGAGGAAATTTATCAGTTTGACGCCTCGCTCTGCGCCGATCTCGGCATCAAGCAGTGTGCGGGCACATGGTCGCCTGAGGTTCACTACTACAGCGAAGAGGACTTCCCCGGAAACAGCGGCTGGTATCTGAACCTCGCGCTCAACACCGGAACCAACACCTCAGGCGGCAGCGTCAACGTCAAAATGGTCGTACTCAAATCGGTTTCGGGTGAACCGGAAGGCCCCTACGGCCATCCGATCACCGGCGTTATCAACGATCCGATCATGGTGGTATACGACAAAGACGGCACCGGCAAGGGCGTGCCGTATTCCGAGTGGTCCTGCGGTCAGACCAGTATGCGCATTCCATCGGGCGATTACAAGGGAATCTGGGCGCTCTGGGTTGAGGAGACCGGACGGGGCACCGCTGATTTTTATCAGAGTATCATGACGGCCAAGATGTCCAACCCCTGGACTTTCACCGGAAAAATCGGCGTTGTCACCACGCCGACACAGCGCTGGGAGGCGATCGGCTCAGGCTATAGCGGCACAAAATGGATGCCGAGGGTCGTCGAGGGCGCGACTCCGGTTTACGGCGAAAACGGCGAACTGTATTTGACCTATTCGGGCAGCGGTTACTGGACGAATTACGGTCTCGGACAACTGACCTACACGGGCGGCGATCCTACGGAAACCTCCTCTTGGGTAAAATATGCAAACAACCCGATCTTCTCGGCGGGAGACGCAGACGGCAAGCACCGCAGCGGCGTCGATTTGCAGGGCGTGGGACACGCTTCTTTCTTCACCGACAGCCTCGGCAACGGCTATATCTGCTATCACGCTTTTCCCTATAATTCATCCTCTAAAACCAAAGCCGTCAGCGGTGTAACGCTCGCGCCCGGCAAAAAAGGAAGCTCCAGAAACGCCTATGTCGAATCTTACTATATCGACTACACCCTGTCAAACGGCTATTCCATGGGCGTTATCCGCGTCGGAAAGGGGAACGACGCACCGGCATCTCTCGGCAGTATGCAGTCTTTTAAAATGGATACATCTCCGGCCAGTCTGCCCGATCGCATGGTCGGCGCTTACACGACTTTCACAATCGACGGATTTTATGTGCTGCCGGTTGAGGGCGGCGCGTCCGGAAAAGAAATTTATATCAACGGCAAAAAGAGCGAAAACGTGGGTTATTCCGGAAATTATCTGCTCCTGCCGGATTCGCTCGGCGACGCGGTAATCGAAGTGCGGAGCAATGACACGGTTTCGGTTTACGGCTGCCGCGACGGCCGTGCGGAAGCGCTGTTCTCCCTCAAGCAAAACGAAGCGCAGTTCCAGTCTGAAAGCTGCGTGCTCGAAACCGAACTTGTCCATACCTCCGACGCGGTCACCTTTGCCGAATACGGAACGCTCGTCTCATTTGAAGGTCAAAAACCGCCTTTCTTTGAACTCCCGCTGGCGCACAGTCTGCACGCGGCCAAAAGCCGCGCCTATCTGAGCGGCGAGTTTGACTACTATACTTCCCGCACGGGAAATAAAACGGTCTATAACGCCAGAATCATCAATCTTGCAAGCGATTCAAAAGATTCCATCACCGCGGCGTCCTACGCCCTGTTTGACTATAACGGAAAGCGCTACATTGCATACACCAAATAAAGGGAGGATGTTATGAAGCCTACAAGCATACGTCTTTTAAACACCGTCTGTACGACAAATTCGCATAAAGGCGAATGCAAAGCATCGCGCCTTGCGCCCAATTTCCGTGAAACGCTGACGCTTGAAGGGCAGACCAATCCGGCCATTTCCGCCAAGGTCTACTATCCCCGAATCAAAAAGCTGGCCAACGGCAAATACATTCTGCTGCATCAGGATTACCGGCTCGGCGGAAATATCTTCTATTCGCTCAGCGACGACTGCCGGCATTTTTCACCGCGGCAGAAGCTGTTCGGCGCCCGCCCGATTCTGCGCGACGACGGAGAAGAGGACAAGCTGATGTATGCGACAGCCGACGCGGCCGTTCTTCAAAACGGCGATCTGCTGGTCGTATGTTCCTACCGCTACAATTCCGGCTACGGACTGGACGCAAAATACGGCGGCCTTGTCCTGAAGCGTTCGACCGACAACGGCGCGACCTTTTCCGAGGAAAAACAAATCTATGTCGGCCGCAACTGGGAACCCTCCGTGCTGGTTTTGAAAAGCGGCGAAATACAGGTGTATTTTTCGCACACCGCGCCGAAATTCTATTTAGATAAAACCGTGCGCACCGACAGTCCGATCAAAACATCAAGCGGCACGGCCATCATCCGCTCCTACGACAACGGAGAAACCTGGAACCCGCAGGTTGACGCGCCGCCCTACGCCGCGCACCGCGTGACGCAGAGCTACATCTGCACAATGAAAAACGGCACCAAGTGCTTCACCAACCAAATGGCGACCGCAGTTGAACTCGGCGACGGCACGATCGCCGTCGCAACCGAGTCTGACATGTCCGATTATACCTTTAAGCTCACCATGTCCTATTCGCACGACAACTGGGAAAGACCGCTCGGAATCGACGAGGACGGCCCCGCAGACAAAATAACCGGCTTTGAGGCCGGCGCGGGTCCCTACCTCGCGCATTTCGAGAGCGGAGAAACGATTCTCTCCTACAACTGGAACGGGTTTCAGCATATCCGAATCGGCGACGAGCAGGGCAAAAACTTTGACGCGGAACACGAAATCATCGCATTCGGCGGCCGGTGGGGGTATTGGGGTTCGATTACGGCGGAAAACGCGCACTGCCTGATCTCCGCCTATCCGAACATCGGCGAGGATCGCAGCACCGGAAAACTGCTGATCGACAACGATCTGATGATCGGAAAATTCTATCTCAATCACCGCATCGACTGCAAGCCGCTCACCCAGATCTGGGCGGCCAACACCGACGCCCTGTTCTTCGGCGGCAGGTCGCAGGCACAGTGCACCGTCCGAACCGCCTATGACAGCGAACATCTGTATGTCCGCGTAGACCGTCTCGACCGCTATCTCTGTGAGGCGGACAGCGCGGAAGTGCAGCTTCGCATCGGCGAGGATGTTTACACCATGGGCGCAAACGTGCAGGGGCGCGCATGGTATACGAAAAACAATGAGCCCTGCGACTGGGGCGCGGAATTTAAAAATCTGGTCTACGGAGAACTGGACGAGTGGCGCGGAGATGACAACGGCATCTTAACGATTTTCTCCCTGCCCATATCGGCGCTCGGCGGCGCGGATCGTTTTGAAATCACCGCCTCGCTCAAAAATTTCGACGGAGACGATATGATTGCCGATTCGCTCGGCGACTGGTTCCCGGTGCAGATCCTGTAAAGTCGTATTTTGACAGGCAAAACCCCCGAAAAGGATATGATCTATCCTTTTCGGGGGTTTTTACAATCAAAATCAAACTCGTATGCCGCAAAAGACTTTGCCAAGCTGAAGTACGCGAGACGCGGCGTACCGAGACACGGCGATTCTTTTCGCCGCTATGCCGTTTCGATCAGCTATGCGGGAACGGCTCGGTCTTATACGCTTCAATCTTTTCATCGACCGCCGCGCGGAACGCTTCTTTCTCGGTCTTGCTCATATCGGACAGCCAACCGTCGATGATTTTCCAATCGACATCGGCCGGATCAATATCGAGAATCTGCGCCGCGATCAGATCCGCAATCAAAAATGCGAGCAGCGGATTTTGATGTTCGTCCTCAATAAAGGGAAGCTGATAGTTCAGCAAAACGTTTTTGTACAGATCCGCACTGCGGATAATCTCTATATCCAGATCAAGATCCATAAAACCGTCATAGGTATAATACGGAGACGGCTTTGTAATATACGGATAATAGTAAAATTCCACCGCATCCGAATCAAAGAAAGGCATCAGGAGCATACAGTATTCGTAGCTGTTTTCTATAATACCGGCATAATCCTGAAAAATGACAATATCGGCAAGCTCAATTTTCTGCCTCAGACTTCTCGTATTGTTTTGGAAATTATCATAATGCTGACGAAGCGAACCGCCGCCGATCAATTCGGTATGAATATTGATTTTTACATCCTGCCCGGCGCAAATGTTTTTCACCTTGGCCGGAATATCGTTGACATACGTATAGCTGTTTCCGATAAACAAAACGTCCGTAACGCCGTTATCCACGTGCGGCACCGGTTCTCTGTTCGTCGGCAGCGCCGATTCGTCTATCACCGTAACTTTCAAATTGTCGAAATAGACACGTCCGAGGTTGTCAAGACCGTTCTTTTCTCCGGTAAGACGGAAACCGAACGTTCCGCCGCTCCAGGTTGTATCGCTCTTTGTGAGAGAAAGCACAACCTTTCCGGTATCCAAATCCGTATAGGTACAATAAAAGCGATCCCCGTAGACGATAAAATTCAAATGCAGATCCATACCGGGCTTGAACACAACCGAGGAAGAGACCAAATTGCCGCCCCACGTGCCGAGCTTGCTGCTGTATCCGATCGCCCCCCGATCACCGGCGGAACCGACAAAATACATATACCCGTAAAACGAATTTGAGCTTTCATCCGTTGCTTTCTCATAATCGCAGCGCATCAGCACACCGCCCTGCGTCTGGATATTATACATGTCCACATCGATCATATAGTTGGTAAGATTTGCGGCATCCGGCCGGTTGAACAGCAAAAACGCGCTGGCATCGGATGTCAAATCGGCCGCTAAGGAATCGAGATACAACCGTCCATTGCGCACCACCCATTCTCCCCGGTAGGCGGTGAAGTCCTCCAAAACCGATTTGTCCGAAAAATCGGTTTCGTAATATACGCCGATCTCCGGTACGGGAACCGGGGCTTCAATCGTCTTGGTAATAACCGCGGTGCTAGTCTCCCCGTCCCACGCAACGGCCGCGCCTAAGCTCTCGGCCACAAAACGAACCGGCAGATAGGTTCTCGAATTTTCAATAAACGCGGGCGCATCCAGCAGCTTTTCTTCTCCGTTGACCTGCGCCATGCTCATGCCGATGGTTATTTTGATTTCAGTTTCCGGACTCGTAATCACGGCCGTACTGGTCTCCCCGTCCCACGCAACGGCAGCCCCCAGACTCTCAGCCACAAAGCGCACGGGAAGCATCGTGCGGCTTTCGCGAATAATCGGCGCGGCATCGAGCGTCCGCGCCTCGCCGTTCAAAAACGCCTGCGTCGATCCGACCGTCATTTTCAGTTCAATCGTCTCAGATGTTTCAACTGCATAGGCGGATATCAGCATCATAACAATAAGTGCAATCGCCACAAATATGCGTTTTTTCATAAAAACCTCCAAAATTGATAAAAACTGTTCCATTTAGTATTATATCATGATTCTTTGGAAAAAACAAGTATCTGCACAAAAAAATACCGGCGCGGTTCCCAAAAGAATCCGCGCCGGTATTTTTCTGCTTTTTTATGATTTTGTTACTTTGTAATCGTGGCTGTGCTGGTCGCGCCGTCCCACGCAACCGTACCGCCGAGCGCTTCCGCGACAAAGCGAACCGGCAGATAGGTTCTCGAATTTTCAATAAACGCGGGCGCGTCCAGCGGTTTCTCTTCTCCGTTGACAGTCGCCGTCTGCGCGCCGATTGTGATTTTGATCTCAATGTCGCCGCATGTGAGCGTCGCCGTGCTGGTCGCACCGTCCCACGCAACGGCCGCGCCGAGATTTTCCGCAACAAAGCGCACGGGGAGCATCGTGCGGTTCTGGCGAATGATCGGCGCCGCGTCGAGCGCTTTTGCCACGCCGTTGACATAGCCGTTCATATCGCCGATCGTCATTTTGATTTCGGTTTTCGACGGCACAGCCGCGTCCTGCACGACCGTACCGAAGCCGGTGAGCTTTTCAGCAAGCGCGGCCTTATCGACAAATGCGGAAATATCAATCAGAGAAACGCCGCCCGCTACCGTGCCGTCAAAACTTTGTACCGCGGAAAAATCTCCGCCGCTGATCGTAACTTTAAGATCGCCCTGCATATTCGTCGAGGTTGCCTCATCCACCGCCAAAAGTTTGCTGGTGAACGTACCGCCGTAAATATTCAGCAATACGTTTCCGCCGACGCCGCCGTTTACCGAGCCCATATGCAGTCTGTGAATGGTGCCGCCGTATATATCCACATACGCCGTCCCGGTGCAGGAAACAGAGCGGGAATGCGCGACAATATTGAATTTTCCGCTCATTACCGTGATTTTGGAATCCGAATCCGGCGAAGCCGTATCCGCGACTCCGGCGTCCTTTTGCACGCCGCCGACAATCACCGCGGCCTTGGCAATCGCCTCATAATCGCCGAAATCCTCGCAGCGAATGCCCTCGCCCATCTCAATCGGGTTGAACTGCGCGACAATCAAGATATAATTTTGCCCCGTCGGGTCTCCGTTGCCGCGGAAGGTCAGATTTTCAAATACAGTCGGTCCGTTCAGGAAAAACCGATGTTTATTGCTCACAATGCCGTGTCCATCGGTCGTCCGGTACGATACGCCCGCATATTCCTGGGTCAGCGTCACCGTGCCGGTATGCTTTGGCGCATAAAAGTTTTCGGTAAGCGTCAGCTTTTCCACAACGACAATGCGTCCGCCCGCGTCGCCGAGCGCCGCATACGCGTCAGTCAGCGTGCCGGCCGCCTTATCGGGCGCGGAACCGTCGCCCGTGCCGCCGTCTGTTACATAAACGACCTTTTCTGCTGCGTCCGCAAATACCGGGCACGCGCACAGGACAAACAATGCAACCAATATGCAAACAAATGGGAATACTGCGCTCAATTTTCTGCTCTTCATAGGAATCCTGCCTTTCTTCTATTTGATTTTTTACGATAAATGTGCGCCGCAAGGGAAAAACGCTTTTGTTCCGCAGCAAAGCACATCTTCGTATTGCTTATTATAATTATACCAAAAATTACATGAAATTCAAGGCAATTTTTTTACAATTTTTCCTCTGAAAATTTACACGGAGCGGAAAATGCAGCGCTGCGAAAGCAAAAATGTCTGTTTTGAGGCGTTGATTTACGAAAATTTACAGGGACAGCCGTTCGCCGCCCGCGATAGAAAGACATTTGCCCCTACATCATGTTTTCTTCTCTCACCGCGCATTTCAGCGGCCTCGTCCGTTTTTAGGTCCCTGCTTTTTGGATAAATTTGGGTCTCGCTGTCCGGAAAACGCTTTCTGCTTATACTGTCCGGCAAAACTTTTTTGTTCATTTTGTCCGAGTTTTTGCCGTCCGCGCGGCTTTTGCGAAGTTTCCCGGTCAAGAAACTGCGCCCGCGCAGACTCTTTCCGGGACGCCGTTTTTCTCACAGGCGCACCGCCTGACGCCGGCGCTTGCGAAGCCCGCCGTCCCGAAGACCGATTTTTTGCGCGCGCTCTGTCAAGCGGCGCATCTTTTGCAGGAGCCCGGCCGGGCGATGTTTTTTTCGGGCGCGCCGCGCGGCTTTGCCGCGTTTCTCCGCCTGCCGATGCGGCTTCTTTCCGGCCGCCCCCATCGCTCCGCGCCGGGCGGACAAGGCAGTCCGCGCCGTATCCGATCAGATCGGTTCGGCCGCACTTTTCAAGCGCTTCCCGGACAAGCGGCGCGTTTTGCGGCCGGTTGTACTGCAAAAGCGCGCGCTGCAGTTGTTTTTCATGATAATCGGTTGCCACATAGACCGGTTTGCCGTCAAGCGGATTTATGCCCGTATAATACATGACGGTGCTCGGCGTGCCGGGCGTCGGATAAAAGTCCTGCACCTGTTCGGGCGCGTATCCCATCCGTTTCAGGCAGAGCGCAAGCTCAACCGCGCTCTCCAGCGTCGCGCCCGGATGGCTGGACATCAGATAGGGCACAAGATACTGCTCAAGCCCTGCGGCCGAGCACAGCGCGAAATATTTTTCCCGAAAACGCTCGTACACCGAAAACGAGGGCTTGCCCATTACGCGCAGAACGCGGTCGTCGCAGTGTTCGGGCGCAACTTTAAGCTGTCCGCTGACATGGTCGCGTACAAGTTTTTTAAAAAAGGCGTCGCTTTTGTCGGCCAAAAGGTAATCAAAGCGGATTCCCGAACGAATGAACACCTTTTTCACGCGCGGAAGCGATTCGACGGCGCGCAGAAGCTCGATATACTCGCTGTGATCAGCGATCAGATTTTTGCAGGGCGTGGGCGCAAGGCATTTGCGAGACGCGCAGACGCCGTCGGTCAACTGCTTTTTACACGCGCTATAACGAAAATTGGCGGTAGGTCCGCCGATATCGTGGATATATCCCTTAAAATCCGGCATTTCCGTGATGATCTTCGCTTCGCGAACAACCGACGCAATGCTGCGCGACCGAACGGTTCGCCCTTGGTGAAAAGCGAGCGCGCAAAAGTTGCACGCGCCGAAGCATCCGCGGTTGTGCGTGATCGAAAAGCGCACCTCCGCAATCGCGGGCACGCCGCCCGCCGCCTCATACATCGGATGATAGGTCCGCATATAGGGCAGCGCGTAGACCCTGTCCAGTTCTTCCCGCTCAAGCGGCGGCATCGGCGGATTCTGCACAAGGATCCGGTCACCGTACCCCTCCAGCACCGCGCGGCCGTAAATCGAATCCTGGTTGCGGTACTGGATGCCGTATGCGTCCGCGTACGCCCGCCTGTCGGTTTTGAGCAGGTCGTATTCATAGGTTTCGACCGCGTTTTCGGGCGTCTTTTCGCCCCGCTTTATCAGAAAAACCGTGCCGCGCACATCCCGGATCCTGCGAACCGGCACGCCGCGGTCGAGCAGGCGCGCGATTTCAAGCAGAATTTTTTCGCCCATCCCATAGGTCAGAATATCCGCCCGGCTGTCCACAAGCAGCGAGCGGCGCACGCGGTTGTCCCAGTAGTCGTAGTGCGCAAAGCGGCGAAGCGAAGCTTCCAGCCCGCCAAGAATCACCGGCACGTCCCCGTACGCCTCGCGAATGCGGTTGGTATACACGATCGTCGCACGGTCGGGGCGAAGTCCCGCGCGGCCGCCGGGAGAATAATAGTCGTCGGTCCGGCGGCGCTTGGCGGCGGTATAATGCGCCACCATCGAATCAATATTCCCGGCGCTGACCAAAAAGCCGAGCCGCGGACGGCCGAACTCGCGAAACGCATCCGCGCTCCGGTAATCGGGCTGCGCCAAAAAGCCGATGCGAAAGCCCGCGTCTTCAAGCACGCGCGTGATGATCGCCGCGCCGAACGAGGGATGATCCACATAGGCGTCCCCCGAAACATAGACGAAATCGACCTGACCCCATCCCCGCGCCTCCATTTCAGCCCGGCAGACCGGCAAAAATCCGTTTGTCTGTTCCATTTTTTCATCTCCCTTGCGGCAAAGAACGCCGCCGGATATAAAGAAAACCGCCGTGCAGCGGTTTTCTTTGACCGTCGAAAAAACAAGTTTTTCCGACGATGGACGCGTACACTCTCGTCGTCGCGCCGCCCATCGGGCGGCACTCGCGCGTCTGTAAGGTGTTTACAAGGCGGCACATGTCCGCCTTGTAAACGTATTGTATTGATTGCGTTCTTCTTCGTAATTTTTACTTTATCGACCGGCTGAGAAAACAGCCGTGCAACGGTTTGCTTTCACGATTTTTGAAGTTTATTCCGTGACTTCCTCCATCACGAACGCTTCGAGCACGTCGTTTTCCTTGATGTCGTTATACCGTTCCAGTCCGACGCCGCATTCATAGCCCGCGGCAACCTCGCGCACGTCGTCCTTGAAGCGGCGCAGAGACGAAATTTTATCTTCAAATACGACGACACCGTCGCGGATAATACGAATCTGCGCGCTGCGCGCGATCTTGCCGTCCTGTACATAGGAACCGGCTATCGTCCCGACATTCGGCACATGAATGGTCTGACGAACCTGCGCGTGTCCCAGAATGTTTTCCTTATATTTCGGCGCAAGCATACCCTTCATCGCGGCCTCGATTTCCTCGATGCACTCATAGATGATGCGGTATGTGCGCACATCTACGCCCTGACGCGCCGCCGCGTCGATCGCGCTCTTATCCGGGCGCACGTTGAAGCCGACGATAATCGCGCCGGACGCCGAAGCGAGCATAACGTCGTTTTCGGTAATGCCGCCGACCGCGCTGTGAATGACATGCACTTTGACTTCCTCGGTTGAAAGCTTTTCAAGCGAGGTCTTCACGGCCTCGGCACTGCCGCCGACATCAGCCTTGACCACGATATTGAGTTCCTTGACGCCCTCGGAAATCTGCGAGAACAGATCGTCCAGCGAAACCTTGGCGTTTGCTTTGAACTCGGCTTCTTTGGCGCGGTCGCGGCGCTGTTCGGCCAGCGTGCGCGCCATGCGCTCATCCTCAACCGCGTTGAACTCATCGCCCGCAAACGGCACGGCGTCGAGACCGATAATCTCCACGGGAACAGACGGTCCCGCCTCGGTCACATCTTCGCCGCGGTCATTTTTCATCGCGCGGACACGGCCGACCGTGGTTCCGGCGATCACAATGTCGCCGGCATGCAGCGTACCATTCTGTACAAGAACCGTCGCCACCGGACCGCGGCCTTTATCCAGTTTGGCCTCGATCACGATACCTTTAGCGCGGCGCGCGGGATTGGCGCGCAGTTCCTTGACCTCGGCGACAAGCAGCACGTTTTCAAGCAAATCCTCAATGCCCTTGCCGGTAACCGCCGAAACGGGCACGCAAATCACATCACCGCCCCACTCTTCGGGAACCAAATTATACTGCGTCAAACCGGTCATAACCGCCTCCGGATTGGCGCTCGGTTTATCCATTTTATTGATGGCGACAATGATGTCAACGCCTGCCGCCCGCGCATGGTTGATCGCCTCCACGGTCTGCGGCATGATGCCGTCGTCCGCGGCAACCACCAAAATCGCAATATCGGTCGCCTGCGCGCCGCGCGCGCGCATGGCCGTGAACGCCTCATGGCCGGGCGTATCCAAAAACGTAATGTCCTTGCCGCCGATCTGTACGCGATACGCGCCGATATGCTGCGTAATGCCGCCCGCCTCGCCGTGCGTCACATTGGTGTGGCGGATCGCGTCGAGCAGCGATGTCTTGCCGTGGTCTACGTGACCCATGACGCAGACGACCGGACTGCGAAGAACCAAATTTTCCTCGCTGTCCTCGCTCTCGTCAAACAGACGCTCCTCAATGGTGACAACGACCTCTTTGGTTACCTTCGCGCCGAGTTCGTCGGCGACGAGATACGCGGTATCAAAATCCACCACCTGATTGAGCGTGGCCATCACGCCCATCTTCATCAGGCGCTTGATGACCTCGGCCGCCGTCACTTTCAAGCGGGAGGCAAGCTCCTGCACCGAAATTTCATCGGGCACGGTGATTTCAAGCTGTTTTTTGCGCGCTTTTTCAAGTTCAAGCTTTTTGAGGCGCTCGACAGCCTGACGCTCCTTGTCCTTGGCCTTGCTGTACTGGCTGCGGTTATCCTGTTTTTTCAGCTTTTGACGGTTGGTGCCGCGATCCGAACTGTACGGACTTGCCAGCGTCTCCAGCTTTTCATCGTATTTGGAAAGATCGACCGTCGTCGTGCGCGTATCCACTACGCGGACGCTTCCGCGCGGCTTGGCGGGACCGTCGGTCCCGACACGCTGCATCTGACTGATCGGCGCCGTGAACTTCTGCACGGTACGGCGCTCGTTGACCTCTTTGTCAAAACCGGGTTTCGTCCGGTTATCCGGCCGTCTCTGCGCCGGTCCCTTTTTATCGGCTCCGGGACGCGCCGGCGCGCTGTCAAACGACTTGCGCTCAAAGCGGTCTCCGAAATTCCGTGCGGGCGCGTTTGCGGCCGGGGCAGCGGGGCGCGATGCGCCGGTCTGTGCCTGCGCGGAATGTCCGCCCTGCGGGCGGTCGGACGCGGGCCGGTCATACTGCGGACGCGGCGCCTGCGGGCGCGGCGTCTGCGGACGATCGTACTGCGCACGGTCGTTTTGCCGTTCGCTCTGCTGGCGCGCGGCGGCTGCGGCACGCGCCTTGGCTTCTATGGCCTGCGCGGCGCTGAGTCCGCGCGCGGCGGCCTTTGCCTGCTGCGCGGCTTTTGCTTCCGCCTCGGCTTTCGCCTTTGCTTCCGCCGCGGCTTTTGCACGCGCGGCCTCTTCCGCCGCGGCGCGCGCGGCAGCCTCAGCCCTCGCTTTTTCCTCAGCTTCGGCCTTTTCCCTTGCCTCCGCCTCCGCACGGGCCGCGGCGGCTTTCTGCCCCCGTGTAACAATGACAACATCGCCGTCCAGGTACGCGTCAAGGCTGCTTATTTGATTGTCTTTACTGAGAACGTCCATGACCAGACCGTACTCATCCGGGTCAAGCGAGGCAGACTGGGTCTTGCCATCAATGCCGTGCGCCGAAAGAATATCGGTGATGTCCTTTCCCTTGAGTCCAAGCTCCTTTGCCAACTGACTGATACGGTACTGTTGAAGCTGTGCCATTCGTTAAATACCCTTTGCACCGCGTGCAAAAATCCTTTCTTCGATCAAATGATATACCAAAATCCGCATTTGCGGAAATAACGTCTCAGCAACCCATGCGCGCCGCAATGGCGCGGGCGAATCCCGCGTCCGCCACAGCGAGCGCCGCAACCGCACCGGTCTTTCCCACCCGCGCCGCAAGCGTCTCAGGGGACACATCCAGCGGCAGCGCATGAACGCCGTAATAAGCCGAGCGGTCAAGAACGCGCTTTTTTGTGTTTTCCGACGCCGCGGCCGAATACAAAACCAGATGCACACGACCGCCCTGCAGCGCGTCGCATACCTGCGGCGTGCCGACGATCAGGCGCCCCGCCTTTTTCGCAAGGCCGAGCATGGAAAGCGTCCATTCCAAATCTTTTTCAGGCATCGCCCGCAAGCGCCTCCTCAAGCGCGGTATACACCGCGTCGGGAATGTTCGTCTCAAGGCTGTTCTCCAGCCGGTGCGCCCTGCGCGCCGCGCGCAGACATTGAACATCCCGGCACAGATACGCGCCGCGGCCGGCCATACGGCCCTTTGTATCGAGACAAACGCCGCCGTCCGGCGTTTTCACGACCCGGCAAAGATCGCCCTTATCCCGCCGCTCACCGCATCCGACGCATTTTCTCTGCGGAATCTTTTTCTTCTTTTCCACAAAAACTCCTTATTTCAAAGCGACTTCAGGCCTTGATGTCGATCTTAAATCCGGTAAGACGCGCAGCCAGCCGCGCGTTCTGTCCCTCGCGGCCGATGGCTAAGGAAAGCTGATCGGGGTACACCAAAACCTTCGCGCTGCGCTCTGCGTCGATCGTGACCGAAATCACCTCGGCGGGCGAGAGCGCCTCGCGGATAAACTCCGCGGGATCCTCGCTGTAGCGCACGATGTCGATTTTTTCACCGCGAAGCTCGTCTATGATTACGCCGATGCGCGCGCCGCGGTTGCCGATGCACGCGCCGATCGGATCCACATTTTCATCCCGCGATTCCACGGCGATCTTGGTACGGCTGCCCGCCTCGCGCGCCACGGCGCGCACCAAAACGGTTCCGTCCGCGATTTCGGGGATCTCAAGCTCAAACATCCGCTTGACAAGGCCGGGGTGTTTTCTGGAAAGCGTAACGATATGTCCGTGGCTCTCCCGGCTGACCTCGGTGATATACACCTTTACGCGGTCGCCGACGGAAAAGCGCTCGCCCGGAATCTGCTCGCTCTGGAGCAGCGTGGCATTGCTCGTGCCGGTATCCAGCACGACGTTGCCCGAAAGCTCGTCGGTCTTGATGACCGTGGCCGTAACGATTTCCTCGCGTTTGGATTCATACTCTTTCACGATCATGGCGCGCTCCGCCTCGCGGATGCCCTGCACAATGACCTGCTTTGCGTTCTGCGCGGCAAGCCGCCGAAAATCCTTGGTTTTGAGTTCGGTTTCATAAATGCCGCCCAGCTTCGCGCGCTTATTCTTTTCTTTCGCCTCATCAAAAGAAATTTGCGTATCGGGATTTTCCACCGTCTCCACGATCTCCATCTGTTGGAACACGCGCACGGTCTTTTTTTCGGGATCAATGGCGATGCGCACGTTGGCGTTTCCGTTTTTGTCGCGCTTGTACGCGCTGAGCAGCGCCGCCTCTACCTTTTCCAGCATATATTCCTTGGAGATTCCCTTTTCTTTTTCAATGAGGTCAAGCGCCTCAAAAAACTCTGCGTTCATTTTTCCTCTGCCAGAGCTTACGCCCTGCCCTTTCCTGTAATGACTTGCCGCGGCGCCGCCGCATATCTGTAACCGTCGCCGCCCGCATATCCGCCGCGTCCGCTTGCGGCGCGCCCTCCGCGCGCCGGCAAACCGATGCGCGAAGCGTTTGACTTTGCGGACGGGTCAAAAATCAAAAACCGTGGTGATCCGGGAAATTTTTGCGCGGTCGAGCACGACCGTCTCCCCGGCGCAAGAAAGCGTCACCGTTTGCTCGCTTGCCGCGCCCAGTATGCCGCGAAGCGATTTTTTCCCGTTCTCCGCCGCAAAGAGCCGAACTTCCACCTCTTCTCCAGCAAAAGCGGCCAAATGCGCGTCGGTGCGCAGCACCCGCTCGATGCCCGGCGAAGAAACCTCCAAATGATATGCGTTTTCAATCGGATCATGCGCGTCGATCACCGGATCAATCGCGCGGTGTACGCGCTCGCAGTCGTCTATCGTGATGCCATCGGGACTGTCAATTGTAATGCGCAGGTACCACTCGCTGCCCTCTTTGACGTATTCCACGTCCCAAAGCGTATAGCCGAGTTCCCGGACGACGGGCAAAAGAAACTCGCGCACGGCGCCGGCAATATTTTTTGCACTTTTCATAAAACTCCCGCTTGTGCGTGAACCAATTCACGCCTGTACTGATTTTCCTGTATACAACAAAGAAAGAGTGGCAAGCCACTCTCTACCCTTTCTATCCTCTGTTAGTCTACCATATTCTATGTAAGATTTCAAGAGGTTTTGCAAAAATTTTACCGGTTTTCGCTTCTTTTTCCGAACTTCACGGCAAAACTGCCGGTCCGCGCCCGAAAATTCCGGAAAAACAAGCTGTCCCGCGCGTTTTGCGGCGCCGCCAAAAAGCCGCGGGCCGACGACCGGCGCGGGCGCGTCGTCAATCACAGCGTTTCATGTAAGGAGGGCGGCTCTGTTCCGGTGGATGACCGCGAACGCGTCGCCTGCCGTCCGCACGGCGGTATCCGTTGCCCAAAAGGTAATTTTCAATCGGGCATGTATGTGTCTATATCCGAACGTCTGCATCCGAAAATTTCTCGATTACAAAGCGCGCCGCCTCGCTCCGATGCCCGCGGATGCGGTCTCCGCGTCCCACAGGACGCGGAGATAGACGTATTTTTGCCGGACAAAACGCAATATTTTTTTCACCCGCTTGATTCCGGCCCTCTATTTTGCTACAATAGGAATATCATATACCCTAATCGGAGCGGAGGCGGATTTCATGAAAAAGAAACTGAACATCCTGATGGCCACCATGCAGATGGGCTTCGGCGGCGCGGAAACGCATATTTTCGAGCTTGCGCGCGCGCTGACCCAAAACGGGCACAGCGTCACCGTGGCCTCCGCCGGGGGCAAATACGCCGACATGCTAGAGCGCGAGGGCATCCGGCATGTCACGCTGCCGCTGAACACGAAAAATCCGCTGATGGTGCTCCGCTCCTATTTCGGCCTCTCCGCGCTGCTGCGCGCCGAGCGCTTTGACATCGTACACGCACACGCGCGCATCCCCGCCTTTATCTGCGGGCGGCTCCAGAAAAAGCTGCACTTTAAGTTTGTGACCACAGCGCACTGGGTTTTCCGCATCACGCCGCTCTGGAAGCGCATCGCAAACTGGGGCGACCGCATCATGGCGGTCAGCGAGGACATCAAGCAATACCTGATCGACAATTACGGCTGCTTTGCGGATCACATCTTCATCACCGTCAACGGCATCGACACCGACACGTTCTCCCCCGACACAGACTGGGCGCAGATCGGGGAAGAGATCGGCCTTTCGGATTCGGCGCATCGAATCGTTTCGGTCAGCCGCATGGATGAAAGCCGCGGACACGCCCAGCTTTGTCTTGCAAAGACTGCCGAGAAGCTGCTGGAAAAGTACCCCGATCTCGAAATTGTCATTGTCGGCGACGGCGTTATTTCGTCCGAACGAAATCTCCTGCCCGAAGTGCGGCGCATCGCCGACGGCCTCGAAGAAAAATACGGGCGCAAAATCATTTTCACACCCGGACTGCGCACCGACACGCACCGCTTTATGGCGGCGGGCGATCTGTTTGTCGGCGCGTCCCGCGCCGCGCTCGAAGCCATGAGCTGCCAAAAGCCGGTTATCGTAGCCGGAAACGAAGGATACATCGGTATTTTCGGCCCCGACAAGGAAGAAATCGCCTACAAAACCAATTTCTGCTGCCGCGGACTGGATCAGACCACGCCGGAGCGCATTTTCCGCGATGTCTGCGCGCTGTTTGACGGCGGCCGCGCGGCGCTTGCCGAAAAGGGCGCGTTCTGCCGCGAAACCATTCTGAAAAATTACGCCGCCGCGCGCACGGCGCGGGACTACGAGCGGCTGTACGACTCGCTGCCCGAAGCGTTGCCGACCGAGCGCGGAAACATCCTCATCAGCGGCTACTACGGCTTCGGCAACGCGGGGGACGATTCGATCGCCGCCTCGCTCATCCGAAACATCCGGCTGGCCGACCCGGCCGCAAAAATCACGGTTTTTTGCAAAAAGCCGAGACAAAGCGGAAAGAAATACGCGGTGCGCGCCGTCGGGCGCTTCAACCTGCCGGCCATTCTGCTTGAAATGCGGCATGCGAAGCTGCTGATCAGCGGGGGCGGCAACCTGCTGCAAAACACGACCTCCTCCCGCTCGCTCTTTTATTATACGACGATCATCCGGCTGGCAAAGCGCATGGGGCTGAAAATCTTTATCTGCTCGAACGGCGTCGGCCCCGTTTTCGGGAAAAAGCATGAACGCGAGGTCGTGCGCACGCTTGAGCGCGCCGACGCCATCACGTTCCGCGAACCGCAGTCGATCGAATATGTGCGCTCGCTCGGTTTTGACGCGGCCAAAATTCGCCTGTCGGCCGACCCGGCGCTCACCCTTGAAGCCGCGCCCGCCGAGCGAATCGACTACATCCTGCGCGACACGCCCGCGGTCAAATTTTTCGCCGTCTCCCTGCGCAGTTTTTCCGCGCTGCACAGCAAGGAGGTCGCCGGCGTGGACGAAGCGGAATTTGCCGTGCAGGCGGCCGCTGAAATCGACAAAATCGTGGCGGCGACCGGCGCGCTTCCGCTGTACCTGATTATGCAGTCCAGCCGCGACCGCGCGCTCTCGGAAACGGTGAACAAAAACGCCGAAAGCAAAGGCGTGATTCTGTCCGGCCTCACCGCCGCCGAGATTCTCGGCGTGCTCTCCCGCTGCTCGCTGGTCATTTCCATGCGTCTGCATCTGCTGATCTACGGCGCGGCGGCGGCAAAGCCGCTCGTCGGCCTCACCTACGACCAAAAGGTGGATTCGATGCTCGCCTATATGGGCTACGAACCGCCGCTGCCGCTCACAGCACTCCGCGAGGGCGCGCTCTCAGAAACGGCGATCCGGCGCTTCGGGCTGGGCGCGCCCTGCGCGCGCATCGAAGAATTGAAAGCGCTTGCGCTGGAGGACGCGAAAACCGCTGTTCAAATGGCTAAAGCATAAAACAATGCCATGTCGATAAGCAAAAACAGTCTCCGCTTTGAATAAGACTCCGGCTTGCCCGGAAACTTCGGCTTGCCCGAAAACTCCGCATTGCCAGAAAACTTCGGCTTGCCCGAAAACTTCGGCTTGCCGGAAACTCCGGCTTGCCCGGAAACTCCGGCTTGCCGGAGACACCGGCTTGCCCAAAAACTCCGGCTTGCCGGAAACTCCAGCTTGCCGGAGACACCGACTTGCCCGAAAACTTCGGCTTGCCCGGAAACTCCGGCTTGCCGGAGACACCGACTTGCCCGGAAACTCCGACTTGCCCGGAAACTTCGGCTTGTCCGAAAACTCCGGCTTGCCGGAGACATCGGCTTGCCCGGAAACCCCGCGGATACCGAAACCCGCGCCGAAAACGCAAACACCCGCATTCACCGCTTACAGGCAATAAGCTTTCTTCGTCCCCTCAGACCTTTTTGCCGTAAAAAACCGCAAAATTCCATTAAAAAAGCCGGTCGGAATCGCGTTTTGACGCAATTTCGACCGGTTTTCATTTTTAAATTCCTACACTCACAGCACGCGGGAAAGAAAATCCTTGGTGCGCGCGTTTTGAGGATCACCGAAAATCTCTTCGGGCGTTCCCTCCTCGACGATCACGCCGTCCGCCATGAAAATGACGCGGTCGGCAACGTCGCGCGCAAATCCCATCTCATGCGTAACGACCACCATCGTCATTCCGCCGCCGGCAAGCTCTTTCATGACCGCAAGCACCTCGCCGACCATTTCCGGGTCGAGCGCGCTCGTCGGTTCGTCAAACAGCATAATATCCGGGTTCATCGCAAGCGAACGCGCAATCGCAACGCGCTGCTGCTGACCGCCCGAAAGCTGATGCGGATAGGCGTCCGCCTTGTCGGAAAGCCCCACGCGCGCCAAAAGTTCGAGCGCTTTTTCCTTGGCCTGCGCCTTGGTCATTTTTTTCAGTTCGACGGGCGCAAACATCAGGTTCTGCAAAACGGTAAAGTTGGAGAAAAGGTTGAAGCTCTGAAATACCATACCGATATTTTCGCGTACCTTGTTGATGTCCGTGCGTTTGTCCGTAATCACGGCGTTGTCCACAACGATCTCGCCGCCGCTCGCCCTTTCAAGGCGGTTCAGGCAGCGGAGCAGCGTGGATTTTCCCGAACCGGACGGGCCGATGATACAGACGACCTCGCCCTCGCTCACCGTCATGTCGATGCCGTTCAAAACCTCGAGCTCGCCGAACTTTTTATACAGTTTACTGACCTTTACCTTTTCGATCATAGCTCATCCTCTTCTCAATATACATAGACAGCACCATCAGGCAGGAGATCACCGCGAGATAGAACAGCGCGACCCACGCGTACGTATTGAAATAATCATATTTGATCTGAATATACTGCGTCGCCTCGTTTACGATCTCCTTCAGCCCGATGACGGTCAGAATCGAGGTGTCCTTGACCGAAATAATAAACTGATTGACGATCGAGGGCAGCGAGATTCGGAGCGCCTGCGGCAGAACAATGCGGAAAGTCGTCTTCGCCTTGGAAAGGCCGAGACTCCGCGCCGCCTCCGTCTGGCCGCGCGGCACCGCCTGAATGCCGCCGCGGAAAATCTCCGCAAGGTAGGCGCCCGCGTTCAGGCTGAGCGTGACAACGCCCGCCACATACGGCGTAAACCGAAAGCTTGTGACCGCCCCCGCCGTCAGATAAGCGAGCATCGGGCGGATAATCTGCGGCAGGCCGAAATAGACCATGAGCGCCTGCACAAGCATCGGCGTTCCGCGTATAACCCAAATATATACGTTCGCAATGCCGCGGCAGACCTTGTTTTTCGACAGCTTGAGCAGGCAGGCCACAAGGCCGATCACGATGCCGAGCGCAATCGAAACAACCGATATTTTAATGGTTACCTCAATGCCCCGCAGCAAAAACGGAAGCGAGGCTTTAAATGTTTCTAACATAATGCTTTATCTTTCTGAAAGAATTTTGACGGCGTCTGACGATTGCGCAAACTGCCGGCTGTGCGAAAAACACAGCCGGCAGAAAACACGTCGTTTTGTCTTAAATTAGTCTGCTGTGATGCCGTAATTCGCAAGAATCTCCGCATACTTGCCGTTCGACTTGATATTGGCAAGACCTTTGTTGAACATTTCAATCAGTTCCGCATTGGTGCCCTTGTTGACAGCCAGACCGTACTGTCCCACATTAACCACATCGCCGAGCGTCTTGAGATCGAGGCTCTGCGCCTTGATCTGATAGCTGATGACCGAATAATCCTCAAATCCCGCAGCGTCGATGCCGCTCATAACCGCCTGATAAACAGAGGGGGAATCCTTATATGTAACGATTTCAAAGCCGTACTGATCCTTGACGCTCTCCGCGTATTTCGCGCTCTGCGTGCCGGTCTTGACCGCGACCGTCTTGCCTTTCAGATCCTCAATCGAGGCAATCTGACTGTCGCCCTTGACGACCATGATCTGACCGTCCGAAAAATAACCGTCGGTGAAATCGTAGGTCTCCAGTCTCTCCGGGGTAATGGTCATACCCGCGATCATCGCGTCGGCCTGACCCGAAGCGAGATTGCCGAGTGCCGCGTCCCAGCCGCAGTTGTCGATCTCATATTTAAAGCCCTGATCCTCGGCAATGGCCGCCAGAAGATCCATGTCAATTCCGGTATATTTTCCCGTCTCGGAATTGAGGAAATCAAACGGCGCGAACGAATCATCCGCAACAACCCGGTAAACCTTGTCGCTCGAATTGTCGCCGCAGCCGGCGAAAACGACCGCCGTCATCAGTACGACAAGCGCAAGCAATGCGATCTTGGAAAATTTCTTCATAAGTAAGTAGTCCTTTCCGCAAACGAAAATTTACTTGTGTATACCCATACACACAAAATATATGATACATGGTAACACATTCCATTCAGTTTGTCAAGCGCCGAAGCAGAATATATAGCAAAAATATGAAATTTTTGCATTTTTCGTCTTTGACTCCTGCAAAGCGGGGAAAATCACCCGAACAGATACCGGTAATAATCTTTTTCCAGAATCAGGTGCGCGTACTTGTTTTTCAGGGAAACTATCCGGTTCATCTGCTTGACATAGGCGGCGATTTCCTCCTCCGTCGCTTCAAAACCGGGGTAGGCGGTGAAAGTCTTGGTGCCGCTGTTGTACACGCCGTACTTGTTCAGCCAGTTCCAGGAACTGCCGTCGCCGTCGCAGTTGAGAATCACGAGCGGAACGCTGTCCGAGAGCACGTCGGTCCCCATCAAAAGGCGGGAATCATACGAAAGGCCGAACAGATTCGACACCGTAGGAATGATGTCGAGCGACGAACAGGGCGTATCGACGACAACCGGTTCCTCCATGGAGGCGCTCCAGATAATCAGCCCGTTGCGGAGCAGATCAAAATTTTTATGGATGCCGTCCGCCGGGATGCCGTACAGTTCCGAAAGCTCGCTGTCGGTCAGCGCGTAGGGGTAGTGATCGGCGCTCATCACAAACACCGTGTCCTCGAGCTTGCCGGCCGCCTCAAGCTGCCGCACCATCTCGGCAAGCATCAACTCCACCTCATACTGGCAGGCATGGTAGGCCTTGACGTTATCGGAGCAGGTCAGGTTTTCTACCACGTCCTTATGCCTTTTGCTCATATTGTTGCCGATAAAGGAATAATTGGCATGGCCGCTGACCGTCATATAATAGGCGTGGAACGGTTCCTCCGAGTTCAGATAATAGGGCAGCGTGGCCACGGCCATTTCATAGTCCGAGCGGGGCCAGCAGTCGGTCAGCCCCTCAAGGCCGTGATTGACGGCGATAAACTCATACCCCATGTTCGGATGGGATTTGTCCCGCCCGTAATACGTATAAAAATGATTGTGGAACGCATAAGTCTTGTAGCCGAGGCGGGAGAGCTGATTGCCCATTGTAAAGTACATCTGATTTTTCGCACTCATGCTCAGGCACTTCGCGCTGTTGTGGAACAGTCCGGTCATCGCGGTATATTCACCGGTCGCGGTGCTGCCGCCCCAGAGCGAGGTATAGAAATTGTTGAACACAAAGCCCTCGGTCGCCATCTTATAGAGCGTAGGCGTGCGCTCCTTGTCGATGGTCTTGTAGGAAAAGCCCTCCAGCGTCAGGAAAATGAGATTCTTCCCCTCAAACATGCCGGTGTATTCGTTTTTCTTTGTGGGCGTGAGCGACGAAAAATATTCGTGTGCGCCGCGAATCTCGGCATTTCCCTCATTCGCGATCAGCGACGCAAAGTCAATGTCCATCACATTGTCGCCGTACTCAATGGGTTCCGGCGGTTTGACCGGCTCGGTCGTATCCGAGGTGTCCGAGGTGTCCGAAGTCGCGCCCGAAGCCTCAGGCGTCGTCGCCTCGGATTTGTCGCTTTCAAAGGGATTGACAATCTCACCCGGCCCCTCGCCGCCGATGTCCTTGTCCGGTTCGCCGAACAGAAGCACGCCGAAATCAAGGCGCATGTTGGTCATAAGGCCGTAGCGCTTGACCGCCTCGGTCGGGGAGAACTCGTTTTTGTAATAATACCGGTCGCCGAAATCGCTCCGGTCAAGCGAAACAAGTCCCGCGCCGAGCAGCTGCAAAAGCAGCGCGGCGATCACCAGATACAGACGAAACGCCATGGTCGGCGCAAAGGAGGGCGCGTACTTTTTATAGTGAAGAATGAAATAAATCAGCGGCAAAAACATCAAAACGATGCCGAACCAGGAGGAGGAAATCGTCGAAAGCGTTTCGCGCCAGAAATCGCGCAGGGCGTTGCCCGCCATACCGACCATGGAAACGCGGTAAAACGCCTTGAAAAAGCGGAAATAAACATACTGCGATTCAAACAGGAGCGTTGTGAAAATCAGACAGCCGAGCGTAAAGCCGCGATTGATCCGAAGCGGCATCAGCAGCGCAAGGAAGTTGACAAAAAAGCCGTAGGCAAACGAAAACAGCGCGATATAGATGAGATTGCGCACAGGCAGTTCGCCGTACAGCGCGAAATGGAAAACAAGCTCCATAAACAAAACGGCGAGCGGAAAAAACAAAAAGAAAAAACGGTTGCGGTGATTGCGCAGCCGAACGCGCTCGGTCTGGGACAGCGCGCGCGGTGCGCCCGCCGCGGCGGGCGCGGAAAAAAGAGCCTTAAAATTCGGCTCGTTTCGGATTGCATGACGAATACGATCGATCCATTCCCTCAATTTTTGTGCCTCGCTTTCGGAATCGCTGAAATCCGGGAAACAGGGCGAGCCGCGGATTTGTGCCCCGCGTCCCGCATCCGGAACCAATGTTCTCCATTCAGATATATGCAGAGAAATACTAAAATATATTCTACTACATATTTTGGATTTTTACAACACGCTTCGTCAAATTGAGTAGAAACTTTTTTGTGAATTTTTTGCGCGGATAAACCGGGGTGCCGCGCGCGACGCGCCGCCCCATACAAAAAGCCCCGCCGAAATCCGGTCGGGGCATAAGGGGCGTCGCGCGCCCCGCTTTGGAAAGCGAAGAAAGTGCCGCATACCGCGGCAACGGAAAAGGGAGAACGCCGTGTAACGCGCGTCTTCCCTTTTGTACGCCGTGCTTTGAATTACGTAGATTTCGTCGAAAACGCGGTTTTACGCAGACGAACATAAAATATCAGCGCGAGCGCCGAAACAAGGGCGGATGTGATCGGGGTATTCAGCCATAATCCGTTTAACTTTAACGGCCACAGCAGGGGCAGCAGGGCAACCGGGATAACCAGCGCGCTTGCAAGCGACAAGATCGCCGCCGGAAGCGGTTTTTCCAAAGTAACAAAGAAACTTTGGATCACGAAACCGAACCATCTTGTCAAGTAGGTCAAACCATACAGCTGCAAGGCATAAGCCGCCGTCGTAAGCAACTCCGCCTCGGTTTTCTGCGCAAACAACGAAACAATAAAATCGGGGAACGCGAACATCAAAACAGCCCCGCCGACCGAAATGACCGCGCAGGCGGCAATACAACACTTCAACAGCCCTTTTACCCGGCCGATTCTGTTTGCGCCCCAGTTATAGCCGATCGCAGGCTGCATCCCGTCGCAAGTGCCGTAAAGCAACTGCAAAACGGTATCTCCGGCATACAGTAAAACGCCGTAAACGCTTACCGCAAGCGAACCGCCCATTTTAAGAAGAACCGCGTTCATCAAGATCGCGGTCAGGCGGGAGGCCACATTGCTCAGAAAGCTCGGACTTCCGCCGGCTGCGATTTGGCGTATCATTTTCGCGGAAAAGCGGGGCGCGCAGAATTTCAGGGTCAGTTTTTTTCTTGCAAACGGATAAAGGGCGATCAGGGTGCAGACAAACATGCCGCAGGAAACCGCAAAAGCGGAACCGCCGATGCCCATTTTGAGTATCGCAAGGCAAAAATATTCCAGTCCCAAAATCAGCACGGACATCGCGATATTGAGCGCCATGCTGCTTTTGATCTTGCCGCAGATACGAAGAAAATTATCCACTGCAAAAATCATAGCGGTAAAAGGCGAAGCGATTGCGTATACCTGGATATACTGAACGCCCAAATCGGTCAAAACTTCATCCGCGCCCAATAACCGCATAATCAGGGGCGCAGAGAAAAAAAGGATCGCGCCCGAAAGAATCCCGACGACCAGGATCATCAAACAGGCACAGGTGAAATAATTGTCCGCTTCTTTGTTCTCTTTTCTGCCGAGCAAGATGGAAATGTTGACGGCAGAGCCCACGCCGATTAAATCGGCCAGTGAAAAATTGATAAGAACAAACGGAAAGGCTAAGTTAAGGGCGGCAAAAGCGCTTTCGCCGAGCAGGTTTCCCACAAAAATACCGTCAAACAATCCCCAAAGCGAAGAAGCCACCATACTGACCGCGCCCGGAATCGCAATCATAAAAAACAGTTTTACGGGCGCGGTTTTTGCATACAAGTCCGAACTATTCATTTTCACCGTGCCCCGTTTTCCGTTGATATATTTCGTTAAATCCGCAGTGCAAGCGCTCGCTGAAATCCTCCAATGCCGAAATAAATTCAGGCGAATACTGTTTCAATGTCTCCAGAATCGCTTTTTCCTCGGCGGAAAAAATATCCGTCAAAAACCGATCGGCGTATTTTCTGCCGCGGTCGGTCAAAACAAGCGCTTTTTCCTTTGCGTGCTGTTCTTTGCCAAACGCAATATATCCATCTTTCAGCATCGTTTTCACAATGGAGTTAATCGTCGTGCGCGGAATGATCCATTCCTCGCAGATTTCCTTTTGCGAATGCGGGTTTCCGTCCGCAAGCGCATATAAAAAGGCGAGCGTGTTTTCGTTGACGCCGTAATTCTTTCCGAAAAGATAGTACACGCCGTCTATCTTGTTGGTCGCAAGCATGATGCGCCTTACGGCTTCATAATTCTCATTCATAAAGTCCTCCTTTAATACGATTTCGTATTCTGCATTATAATACGAAATCGTATTAAAGTCAAGCAGTTTTGAGAAATTTTTGCAGGGAACGTGCGGGCTTTACGCTTACTTTACGCTTATATGGTATATCTCGGCCGTTAAAGACGCAAAAAAGGCAAGCGTGATTTCCAATTGTTTTTTCTTGTATTTCGTATATAAACCACTAAAAAAATCAAAATTTCGACCAATCGATTTTTCAGCGCCGCAAAAAATTCATGGATCGAAACAGATATTTCCCTTAAAAACCTTGTATAGAACAAAAAACAATGATACTTTAAAATTCAGAGAATCCAATGAAACCGCTCAAATTATTTTTCAGTCGGGAGGTAAAAATGCATATGAACAAAAGAATTATCACGGTCTTGCTCATCCTGTTGATCCCCATTATCAGCGTATCAAGTTACTGTCTCGGCATATATCAATCCAATGATACGCCCGACACGCCTGATACGCCCGATTTCGCCACAAACACGGAAGCGGCTCCCGTCAACAAAGGAAGCAACTGGGATTCCGGCTTATCTAACGTAAGAGAATTTGCTTCACAGCAGCAAAATCAGCAATCAAAGGACGCCGAGGACTTGGTTTATGTCACGCCGCACGGCGAAAAATATCATACAAAAAACTGCCGGTACATCCAAAACAGCACCCCATCAAAAATCTCTGTCTCCGATGCGATAGATGAAGGATACACCGCATGCAAGGTATGCAAACCGAATCGATAAGCACCTGAATATCGAAAAGAAACGAAGCGGCATATGCCGCTTCGTTTCTCTGTTAGATAAAATAACGCGTTTTCCTCTTCGCCGCAATTTGTTGCGGATCGTTCATCCGGCGCCCGGACGCTTTTCAACCGTTTGATTGTATTTTTGAAAATCTCTGCAAAACCACGGCGATTTCCGCCCGCGTCGCACTGTCCGACGGATCCATGCGGTTATCGTCCCGACCGGAAACGATCCCGCTGCCGACCGCCCATTCGACATTTTCTCTCGCCCATTCCGAAACCAAGTGCGCGTCCGCAAAGACCGTCAAATCCGCTTTTGCCGTCGTGTCCATCTTCTTGTATTCCGCATATCTCTGCATGATCGCCGCGATTTCTTCTCTGGAAATCAGTTTATCCGGCGCAAATTCCGTATCGGAATACCCTTTTACAATACGATTGCCTGCCGCCCAGCGTACCGCCTCGGCGTAGTACGCATCCGGGTTCACATCTTCAAACGTCATCAGATAATTCACAACCGGCCGGTTTTCGAGTCTCCACAGCACCGTTACCATCATGGCGCGGGTGATTTTTTCGTTGGGCGCAAATTTGTCCTCCGCCGCGCCGACGAAAATCCCCTGCGCATCCATGGCGCGCACCGCGTCGTAGAACCAATCGTCCGCATCAACATCGGTATACGGATTTTTCCATTCCTCCGGCTCAGTCGGTTCTTTATCTTCGGTCCATTTCGCATATAACGTAATGTCTTTGGTTACTTTTGCCGCAAAATCATATTCTATCGTGCAGGCCTTGTCCGTAAACCATCCGCCGAATGAATATCCCGCTTTCACGGGAGCGTCCGGCTCTTTTGCAGTGTCGCCGCGCTCTACGCTGAAGGATGAAATTTTGCTTCCGCCGTTTGTCTCAAAGATCACGGTATAGCGCACCGTGTCGCCGCTGGTCGAACGATATACGCTTACCGTGATATCCGTTTCAACGGTCGTATAGTTTTCGTCGGCCGGGGTAAATACGACTGTTCTTGTAAATTTGCCGGATTCCCGCATGGTTTCGGTTCCGTCTTTCCAGGCGAACGCGCCCTCAAGAATAGCGTCTCCAATCCCCTTTACAACGCCGTCTTCAATCTCCGAGGCGGACAATTTTTTGCCGCGGGTCAGACGCGACGCCGCAGGCGGATCCGCAATGACCGGCGCTGCCGGCGCAACAGACCATTCCACAGACAGATTTTCGCCGTCAGTCAGCGTATAGTTCGGATTGTCAACCGCCGTAACTGTAGCCGTGTAGACGCCCCTTGCGGTCGCCCGAACCGTACCCGTCAGCGTGAGATTGACCGTATCATCCAAAAGAGCGTTTTCGACCGACGCCGAGATCGCCTTTTCCGTCCCGTCATAGACGAGATTTTCCACGCCGCTCCATACAATATGGATCGGCCGCGGACCGACCGCTACGGCCACATCGGCCTCTATGGTATGATAGTGATCGGTATCCGCCGGGGTAAATTCCGCTTTGAATTGGTTGCTTCCCGCATTGCCTGCGCTCTGCGTATCGTCTTTCCAAGCCCAGCCGTCCGGCAGCGCGACATCGGAAAGCGCATCGCCGTAGACTGCCGTGCAGTCTGTCGGAATTGTATAGGCCGGATCCGCTTTTACGATTTCAAAATAAAACGTCCGTTCATTTTCATATACCCGACCGTTTGTCAAATCGTAATATACATACGAAATACCGACATTGTATTTGCCGAGATCCGTTGGGAAAGCCTCTATGACGCTACCGCTCTCATTTTGATATACAAAGGTAAATTCCGGAGAATCAAAAGCCGTCACCGGGATAATCTCGCGAACCGTATTGTACGGAATCTGCGTATAAGTTCCCTCGGTATACGATAGCCAACTTTCGGTATCCTCAATTTGAACTTTTGCCGTAACCTGGCTGGTTTTTATGCTCTTTGTCAGATACAGCGCATTGCTTTCAAACATACCTAAGGTATAGTCCGGCTCTCCCGGATAAAAATTTTCCGCCTGATTTTTATTGCTTTTGTGAACAACAATGGCGCTGCCGGTATCTAATTTTCTGACCGCAATTTTATTTTCCGCGCTGAAATCTTCCGTAACGGTAACAGCATAGCTTTTATACTGCACGGGATCCTGGTATGTTTCCAGACCAATTACGGCAATATCATCGTCCCGGCCATCGGGACCTTTATTTCCGCTGATCTCGACGGCGCCGCTCAGCGTAATTCCGGAGGAAGCCGAGTTCAAGTCGCCGCTGCTGCCGTTTGTGATTTCCGCAATGCCGCCGCCGGCGCTGTTCCCTTCTCTGCCCCAATATGGATACAAAGCGGTGTTTCCGGTAATTTTCGCGCCGTCGTTGATCTCGACAACGCCCCAGCGGGACAAAATGCCGCCGCCCATACCGTTGCTGGTATTGCCGCTGATTTCGCCGCCGTTCATTGTAAAGCGCCCGCCGTTTCTGACGACTACGCCGGTGCAGGCATTATCTGAAATTTTGCCGCCGTTCATCACAAAGCTGCCCGCGGTCACGTTGACCGCGCTGTATATTTTTCCCTCGGTGGTTTTGATTCCGGAAAGTTCACCGCCGTCCAGGGTCAGCTTGCCGCCGCGGAGTATATTGATTAAACCGTTTCCGGGTTCCTGACCGCCGGCGTCTCTGTCGGCATACGCAAAGCTGCTTGTGATTTTTCCCGTTTTTTCCGCGCTTGTATCTTTAATCGTTAAATCCCCGGCGTTTGAAATCGAAAAAACGCCGTATCGGTTCCCCGCGTCATGCAAAAGCGTAAATCCGTTCAAGTCCAGCACGGCGGAAACATCGCTTAATTGAATCGTGCCGTAAAAATCGGTTATTTTTCCTTTGTACGCCGAGGATTTCACATCCGCAAACATTTTTACGGTAAACGGCTGAGCCGAATCCACGCCTGCTTTCCATGCCTCCGCAAACGTCTTGTGCAATGTTTTATTTTCACCGACCGTTAGTTCCGCAGAATACGCCAAAACCAAATGTAAGGTGCTGTCCTTTTGTATACTGTAATCCTGAAGTGTTTCGCCATCCTCCAGTGCTTTCCCGGCAAAAATCAACCGCTGCTGCCATACCGGAATGTTTTCCTTTTCCTCTATTTTCTCCTTTACATCCTCCACTCTATCGGTAGGTTCAACTTCCAGCGTGATGTGCTTGCCTGTTAGGGTTTTTATGAAAATCTGCATGGCAAAAGCAGATGTTACCATGGCGTATGCCAACACCATGCTGAGCATTAAGCATAGAATTCGTTTTTTCATAAAAACTATCTCTCTCCTGTGTGTTATTCTGATGCATAAAATTATCTTACAGCCAAATGTAAAAGGCGCATCACGCTCACATGAATGTATCGGCAAGCGAAACGCACCTGTGAAAGTCCTGTATATTTTTCGGAATGGCGAAAAAGGTCAGAACCCTGTGTGTAAAATTATACGGCGTATGCGCATATTTTGTCAAGTCCTCTTCAGAAAAAATATACCGTCGTTTTTGCATCTTTCCGTTAAAGAAATTTCGGTCGGACAGCGGATCAATTTTGTCCTTTTCGATAGACTTTCCAAAACAGCGCGGCTTTGCCGCGCTGTTTAAACCGCTGCAAAACCAAGGTTTTGCGACGATGGGGCGTGTATAGGCGTGAGGAGGGGCCCGGCGTAAGCCGGGAGGAGTCCTGACGCCACAAGGAGACCCCCTTTCCGAAGGGCGTATTCGCGTCGTCGCGCCGCTTTCAGCGGCACTCGCACGCCCGCAAGGTGTTTACAAGGCGGCGCATGTCCGCCTTGTAAACAAATTTTATTGCAATTCTAATCTTTATCAACAAGCTGATATTTCCCGCAGTTTTTACTGCGGGAAATTTTTTGCGCCGCTGCCGGTTACAAGCCGCGCCCGCCGCAATGCGTCGCCGCCGCGCCGCTTCACCCCCGCTGCCCCCGCTTCCCGCTGTCTCCCGCCGCAATGCGTCGCCGCTGCGCCGTTTCACCCCCGCTGCCTCCCGCCGCGCCGCTTTTTTCAGGCTTTCGGAAAAGAATCTTACAGTTTCCTTACAAAATCGCAAAACATCTTGTAAATTTTGCTCGGCTGGTATATTCTGTAACCGTAGGGACTTCTATCGTCATTTTTATGTTCATGATTGCCGCTGCAAAGCGGACATGATAAATTTATTTTAATATTTTAGGAGGAAAACACTGTGAGAAATTTGAAAAAATTTCTTGCCCTGGTAATGGCGATGCTGATGGTATTCGGCATGGCGGTCATTACGACGGGAGCGGCAGATGACGCTGATTCCGAGTATCTCGGCGCAGCTCAGCATCTTGCGGCACTCTCGATCATGAAGGGCGACGAGCACGGCAATCTCAATCTTGAGAACGGCGTAACTCGTTATCAGGCTGCTCTTTTCTTCGTACAGGCATTGACCGGCAAGACCGATGTCAACACCTGGAACGGCGAGAAGAAGAGCACAATCTTCAGCGACGTTCCGGAGTACGGCACGGCGATCGACTATGCGTACGGCATGAAGTTGATCCTTGGCCGCGGTAACGGCATCTATGGCTACAACGATCCGATCACGTATCAGGATATGTTGGTCATGGCTGTTCGTGCGCTGGGTTATGAGACCGAGGATACCACGTATCCTTACGGCTATATCATCAATGCGCAGACCCTCGGTCTGACTGATGATGTTGACAACATCAACTTCAAGGCTGAACTGACGCGCGGTGAGACTGCCCAGATCATCTGGAACATGCTCAACACCGAGATCGCGTTCATCGACCCCTTGACCAACGCGATTGTTTACCCCGGCCAGGAGGACACCACTCCGTACGGCCTGCTGGTAGGCGCGGGCAAGATCGAGCGCACCACGCTGCTTGAGAAAGCCGGCTACGCCGACGGCAAACTCGAAGGCTTTATTTCAAACTTCGTAGAAGCGAACGAGAACGACGAGGATTCGGTTGCTACGGTTGACTTTGATTATTACTACATAAAGGACAACAAGATCAACGAGGATTCCGTTACGGTTGCGGCGGCTGATCTCGGTATCACCGAGGACACCCCCAAAGCTTCTTATCTCGGACTTCCTGTTACCGTGTTTGTAAACTGCGCTGCGGAGGAGTTCGCATCGGATTACAGCATTGACAAGGACGAGAGCGAAGCGAGCATCGTTTTCGCAAACATGACCGAGATGACCACCGTTGAGAACCTCGGCGATGCGGGTTCTATCCGCTTTGTTGAGCCTTCCAGCGGCAATCCTTACTTCCTGATCGGCGGCACGAAAGTTGCGCTCGGCGAGGATGATATCGTTGAGGCACTGACGTTCACCGAAGACGGTTGGGTTGACATGGAACTCGATGTTCTGAAGGACGCATTCGCATACAAGACCAAGGGCGGCTATGAGGATGCAACCAACTCCTATGGTCAGATCAACTACTTCACCTACAAGATTCCGGATGACTCAGGCGATAAGATCGAGTATGAGACGGCTACCCTTCTCTGCTACACGCCTTATGAGTTCGGTCAGTACTTTGTCCGTACCATCAAGGACATGACCACGTCTAAGGACGCGGACTTCACCACTATAGGTAAGTATAAGAGCACGCCCGTTGTCAACCTTGACGAGGAAGAGAGCAACTTCGTTGAAGTTCTGCTCGGCACCACCAAGATTGTAAACGAGAACACCACTTCCGTATCCAAGTCCAACGGCGAAAAGGCGAAGAGCGTTACGCTTGCAGGCGAGGATATTAAGTCCGGCGACTTCATGTTCTATGCGTACAATGAAGTTGACAACATTCTGACGGTCGCTATGAACTGCGGCGCTTTCCAGACCGGCAGACTGAGCGGCACCAGTTCGGCGAAAGAAACCCTTAAGATTGACGGCGCTACCAAGCCGACCGGCATCAAGGGCGCGTTCGACGATGCGGATTACTTCGGCTATGACAATGCGCTTGCAAAAGACATCATTGCTGCTCTTGAGAGCGGTAAAGACAATGTGAAGTACATCGAGGCTGACGGCCGCGTTATCTACTTTGAGTCCTACTCGGGCGAGAAGTCCAGCAGCGCAGCGTATGATTTCGCGATCGTATCTATGAACGACAGCGTAATCGCGGATCTGCTCGATGTTAAGGTTAAGGATCTCACCAAGGTTGACGGTTTGATTCTGGATAGCGACGACAATGTTCAGGTCGCTGTTCTCAACACCGAGACCGGCGAGTGGGAGCTTGCTTCCCTCGGTCGTTTCTACATGGGCTATGATGCCGATGAAGAAGAGTGGGATGCTTACAGTGATCTCGGCACCTATGCTACGCTTGTAGAAATGGTTGGCCCGAACGAAACTGAAAAGTATAAGAACTACGCTGCTGCGAAAGAGGCGTTTGGTCAGGGCGGTGTCTTCGCGCTTGTAAGCGAGAAAGACGGCCTGTACAGCCTCGGTACCGTAGAGGACGCAGTTACGTACAATGAGAACGCGGACGGCCTGATTTACAGCGATGACAGCGTAAAGACCAGCAAGATCAGCGCGGATCCCGATGTTGATCCCGCACGTGTAACGCAGAACGAGAGCACCATTACGGTTGTTGTTGACAAAGACGGTAATGTCGGTGTTCGCACGGGCATTATTAAGGCCAACAATACCTATAATGTTGACGGACCGGTTGAGTTCTTCTCTGCGAATTCTTCTCTGATTGTTCTCAGAACCAACAACGATAAAGTTTCCAGCGCGAAAGCAAATGCGCTTCTCTGGGCTGAAACGCAGGTTGCATGGACCTACTATCTGGCTCTTCCCGGTGTTTCTTCCTGCGAACTGGATGCAAACGAGACCGGCAGCGACGAGAAGTACACGGTAACGCTGACCAACGTATTCAACTATCGTACAAGAAAAATGGTGGATGAGATCAGCTTCCAGACTGATGAAGCCATCGAGTTTACGCCTGACGATCAGTTGATGCCGACACTCCTCTTTGCGGACAAAGACGGCATTGTATACGACTACCACAAAGCCGGCGTACAGGATTGGGAAACGCCTGCGAATATGAATATCTACGTAAACATCAGCAACGTAGATATTGAAGAAGCTATGCTGTATGCATGGTGGAACACGAGACGTTCCGCAAGCTCCAGCAGCCTTGGCGCTGGCGCGGACGGCCTGCAGTTTGTCGATGCGGATACGGTTATCTACTCCCGCGCGGACGGCAACCCGTTTGCCGCTGGATTTAGCAGCGCTCATAACACGAATCTGAATAACAGTTCCCGCGAGATGGCGGAAACCGTCAACAAGCGCGTAATCGCTACGCTTGCCGGCTACGCTTACACTGTAAACGCAACCGGACTTGATCCCGAAGAGTACGACTTTGACCGCGCGCTCCTGCTTCGCAATTATGACGAGGCGGATGCGGACAGATGGAATGCTTCTTATGACGATGAATTCGGCGGCTATGCCTTCCCGATGAACGCAGAGCTTATTGAAGATCTCTCCGGCGGTCCTGTTTCCGGTGTCTTCGATCAGTTCATGCTGGACAATGACGGCGGCGTGATTGTGATCCCTGCAGTAGACGATGACGATTATACCGATGTTGCCTTCATCACTTTCAGAACGCAGATTGTTTCGATCTGGACGGATAGCTCCAGCAAGCTGGAACTCTATCCGATGATCGTTTACATGAGCATGGATGATGATGCTGAGTGCACGCATCCTTCCACGACCGTGGTTGAGGATGAATGCGTCGATGCTACCTGCACCACGGCCGGAAAGATCGTAGTAGCGTGCAATGTCTGCGGCGAAAAAATCGAGACGACTATCGACGCACTCGGCCATAAAATGGTTGAGACGGCCGCTGCTGTTGAACCCACTTGCACTGAAGCTGGTAAGACCGCTGCTCAAGCGTGCACCAGATGCGACCATACTGTAGCTGCTACTGAAATCGCCGCTCTCGGCCACAAAGAGGTAGAAATTCCTGCAGTAGCTCCTACCTGCACTGAGGATGGCAAGACTGCCGGCAAGAAGTGCTCGGTTTGCGAGACGGTCACCGTAGAGCCTACCGTGGTTGCTGCAACCGGTCATACGGTTGTGGATGTTGCTGAGAAGGTCGCTACCTGCACGGAAAAGGGTCATCTTGCATACAAAGAATGCTCTGTATGCAAAGCTGAGCTTACAACGAAGATAGAAACTGCTATCGACCCGAATAACCACGACATGCAGGAAGTTGAAGGCACCGCTAAAGCTGCTACCTGCACGGAAGCCGGTAAGGCAGCCGACAAAAAGTGCAGCAGATGCGACTATACCGAAACCGGCGCAGCCATCGATGCAACCGGACACAATTGGAGCGTAGAGTGGGCTTCTGATGCGACCGCTCACTGGCATGAGTGTACAAATGCAAATTGCCCTGTAGTGGAAAACGCTGAAAAAGACGGTTATGCCGCTCATACGGATGCGAAGAACAACGATACGCAAGCGGAAACTCCGGACGGCAAGTGCGATGTCTGCGGCGCTGCTCTGAACTAATTGGCAATTTTGCAAAATAATCCAGGAGATGCCTGAAACAAAAAAGGAAAGCTTCGGCTTTCCTTTTTTTGTATATTTCAAAAACCGGGAAAAAAGTGAGAAATCTATTGCTTTTTCATTCTCTGCATGGTACAATCATAGATGAAAAATGTTACAATGCAAAGACAGACTGAAACAATAAGAAGTACGGGAGGATTTCTCAGATGAAATTTTTGAAACGCAGTTTGCCGGTCTTTGGACTTTTGCTTGCGCTTTTGCTTGCCGGATGCGGCGGTAAAACACCGGAGCAGATGTTAAACAATGCCACGGAGCAGATGGAAAGTGCGAAAAATGTGGAATGTTCTGCTACAATGAACATTGAGTATTCCATGGTCGGCCAGTCCATGAAAATGCAGATGCAGATGGACAGTGTTTCGTTTACCGAACCGCAAAAAGCAAAATGCGATATGACGATGACAATCGACATTCCCGGCATGGGCAGCCAGACGCAGCAGATGGAAATGTACGTGGATGAAGAATATACATATACCGGCATGGAAGGCGTATGGATGAAGACCGCTTTGCCGGATTTGGAGGCGGCTGAGACTGCCAATGCGGAGCTTTATGCGGATTTGAATGCGCTTTTGCTTGCAAATAAGCCCGTTTCCGAGGAAGTGAACGGCGTGAAAACCAATAAGTTCACCGCTGTGATTACGGAGGAAATGCTCGGCCGGGTACTCGGCATGATGTCAGGTTCAATAGACAGCGAAAGCCTTGGCATGGTGACCGGGATGTTTGAGGGCATCGGCGAGATTCCGTTTGAGTATTGGCTGGACGCAAATACCGATATGCCGGTCCAAATGCGCGTGGATATGGCGAAAGCAATGGAAACGATGCTGAAGAACACGCTGGCGCAGGGCGGTTTCGGTGAAATTACGGATATTGACGTTACGGTTTCGGCAGCGGAGTTGACCATGCAGTATAAAAATGTAAATACCGCTGCGGATTTTGAGATTCCCGAAGAGGCTAAAGCCGCCGAGGAGCTTCCGCTTGTGCAGGAATAAGCTGCGCATAAAAACCGAACTGTAAAACGGTCATAAATAAAAAAAACCGGCAAAGCCGAGATAAAATGCGGCTTTGCCGGGTTTTCTTTTTGCACAAGACTGTTTTCAGCGTTTTTTAATATTCCTTTTTTCGGTTGGGGAGATGATTTCCCGCGCGAGTCTCCGTTTGATCGGCGCGCATGACTTTGGACGGTCGGCATCGGCTGTTTTGGGGCTCGACTCGGATGCTTGTAGCCACAGTTTTATCCATTTGCCAAGCGGCAAAGCCGTTGCACAGTTTGTTTAATTTCTCGCAGAAAAAGGCAGGCGCATGGTGTTTTCCATGTGTCTGCCTTTTTCTCATATGCCAATTGCACGGCTGATTTTGATTTACTCGGCGATTGATTTGAGGATGCGGTCTACATTGCCCGACTTTGACTGCGCCACGCTTCCGCTTTGGATGTCGCGCAGAAGCAGGAGGGCGTCTTTCATTTGGATTTTGCCGTTTTTGTCTGTGTCCCCGTAGGTGGTCAGGCTCAAAGCAAGGCTGGGATCGCCTATACATGCGCCGTTTACATAGCCGGCCATGCGATAGACGGCCGTTGTGCCGGGCTGATAGTCGGTATCGGTGAATGACGGCGTATCCGAATAGCCGAGGCGCGTCATTGTTTTTCCGTCGATTTTATAAAATACGTATTTTTCGGCGGACGGCAGGGCATTGCCGCTCAAAAGCGCGCCGTCCGCAGTGCACACGACCTTGAAGCCGGTGACTCTGCCCGGGCGGAGCAGAACGTTTTCGCCCAGCGTCAGCTTTGCGTTCGGTGCGGAATCTGACACTACAGAGACGGTTTTCACGCTTTGCTCGGTCACAATATCCCATGTGCCGCCGAGCACCGTCAGCGTATAGCTTTTGTCGGTGCGCAGCATCGCATCGGTTTTTGCGCTTGTGTCATAGTATTTGTACGGGGATGTCGTGGAAGCGGCATTATAACGCCATTGTCCGCCCACAAGCACCGGAAATTGCTCTGAATTGCCGCGCGAACAGCAGCTTACGCCCTCGCCGAATGTGACGTTGTTCTGTCCGCATTCAATGACCGAGACGCCCCCGGCCAGATCTCCGACCGTGCGGGGAATCAGCGATACGTTGTCGATATAGGTATCCGAGGAAATGCTCCAAAATTTAAATTCGATCGGCACGGAAGAATACAGACCGCGAATCAGAATCGGCCCCTTGACTGCCGGAGAGCGGTAGTAGGCGGAATCGGTCACGTGCTTTGAATACATGTTGTAGGTCTGGGTTAAGACGATTGTGCCGCCGTTTGGCAGCGCCGCGTATGCCGCGTTCAGGGTTTGAAAGGGCTTTGCCTCGGTTCCGGGATTGCTGTCAAGGCCGTCTGTCGCCGCGACGTAAACCGTGGGCAGATGGGTGAGCGCCGCAAAGTTTTCATCCAGTTCCACGGTGCGGCCAAGGCGCGCGCCGGACGGCGCGTTTTGCTCGGTCGCCGTCGGTCCGTCTACGCAGAGATTGCCTTTGCCGTCAAAGTAGGCCTTGTCAATACAGACGCGCCGCTCGTGTACGTATCCGGATAAATCATCGGCTGCGCCCGCGTATTTCGTGCCCGAACGGTGCGCGTGATAGACAATAATCAGTTCGCGCTCGTCTGGCGAGGTGGTAAAACTGTGGTGTCCCGTGCCGTAGAGGTGCGGGTTTTGGGCGTCGGTGCGGTTGGGGTCGTCTGAAATCAGAATGGGGTTGTTCGGAGATTTTGTGTAGGGGCCGAGCGGGCTTTTCGCGGTCGCGTAGTTGACCGCATAGCGCGGATCTCCGTATCCGGATGAGGAATAGGTGAGATAATAGGTGTCGCCTGATTTGAGCATTTCCGGTCCCTCAACAACGCCCCACACGTCACCCGGTTCGTCCTGCCAGGTGAAAAGCTGAACCGGTTTGGATACAAATTTTCTTGTTTCCAAGTTGAACTCGCCGCCCCATATGCAGTTTCCGCCCGGATTTTTGTAGCCGTTATAGGTAAATGTGCCGCTGCCGACAAAGTATAGATAGATTTTGCCGTTGTCGTCACGGAAAAAGTGGCCGTCGATGGCTTTAAACTCGTTTATCAGATAGGAGGAATCCGTGTTTGTGAACGGACCGAGCGGGCTGTCCGACGTGGCGATGCCCAGATGCTCCTGCGCCGTGTAGATCATGTAGTAGGTATCGCCCTCTTTGAACACTTCCGGCGCCCAGAAGCCGGCGTTTGCGGATTTATCGGCATAGTAAACGTCCTCTTTGCGCAGGCAGTATCCGCGGCAGGACCAATCCACGAGGTTTTCCGACGTAAACACGCGGTAGCCGTTGGATACGTCCCCGGTTACGTACAGATAATAGACGCCGTCCTCCTTGTAGACGAATGGGTCTGCGCCGGTTGCAAGCGGGTTTGTAAACGTGTCCGGATAGGTAATTTTCGCCGCTGCCGCAGCGATGCCGACGGTCAGCACCGCCGCCGCTGAGAAAAGCAGAAGGGTTCGCAGCCATTGTTTTTTCATAGAATGTCGCTCCGCTTTCGTATTGATTTTGTGTTCTTATGACTTTGCTCCCCTTGACGCGCAAGACTCTGTAACCGGCGGGAACGCAGAAAAGAACCGGATTTATTTTATTGTACAAATTTTTCCTGAAAATGTCAAGGGTTTCGCTTTGCCGAAAATACCAGATGCGGCATATCCATTCCGTAGTAGTGCTTTGTCAGCCGGTCTGTGAGCGTCATGCCGTTTCGTTTGGCAACGGCGATAGACGCCGCGTTGTTTTCGCGGATGATCGAAAACACCTCCTCCGCATGCAGGGTATCAAACGCATACTGCTTGCAGGCTATGGCCGCTTCGGTCGCGTAGCCCTTGTGCCAATATGCCTTTTGAAACAGATAGCCGACTTCGATGACCGCTCTCCCGTTGCAGTCCTGCATCGTCAGTCCGCACTGCCCGATCATTTTTTCGGTTTCCTTCAGAATGACCGCCCATAAACCGAAACCGTCGGTTTTATAGCGCTTGATCTGTTTGTCGAGCCATGCCTGCGCTTCGGCATCGTCAAAAGCATGTTCATATGCGTACATGACCGTCTTGTCCTGCAAGATTTCGCATAGCGCGGCATAATCCCCCCGGTCCATTTCTCTGAGGTATAGCCGTTTTGTTTGAAGTATCATTTTTTTCCTCCGATTGCCGCAGTCTCATTTTTGCCGAATCTATTGTACAAAGCTTTTGTAAAAATGTCAACGGGTTTTCATTTTGCACAGACGCGCATATACATAGAAAAGTAAGCGGACAACTTCGGCGGAAGGTATTTTCGTCCCCCTGAGACGCTATAAATGAAAAAAGCAGACTTCAAAGTGTGAAGTCTGCTTTAGAGCGTCGGAAAACCAAGCTTTTCCGACGATAGGGCGTGTTCGCTCGCGCCGTCGCGCTTCCTACGGTCGGCGCTCGCACGCCCGCAAGGTGTTTACAAGGCGGCGCATGTCCGC
>URDS01000010.1 GCA_900546635.1 uncultured Eubacteriales bacterium
CCGCCCCGCCCGGTAGAGCCGTATCCGTGAATAACCTTTACCACACGCTCGCCGATGGCCGCTGCCGAAGCAAATTGATATTCCAAAACGCGCAGCGCACCGTCCACATCCGGAAGTCCTTCTTCGATGTTGATATTATAGATCGTTTTTTCCATCAGACCATCTCCGTTTACTTGATCTCCACAACCGTTACGCCACCGTCTCCTTCTCCGAAAACACCGAGACGGTAAGATTCAATGCGCCGATCTCCTCTCAAATACTGCCATACAGCCGTTTTCAATGCGCCGGTGCCCTTGCCGTGTATTATCCGAACGGTATGAATACCCGCAAGCGCCGCATCATCCAGATATTTATCCAGCAAAAAGCAGGCGTCGTCTCCGTACATTCCGCGTATATCCAGTTCCGGACTAAATTCCTTGACAACGGTATTTCTATACGCCGTTTTTTCCTTGTTTTTTCGTGTACCCGTATCAAGCGACTCTAAAAGCTTCAGATTGTTTTCTTCGGTTCGTGTAGCAATACGTCCGGCCTGTACACGCACCATGCCGTTTTTATCCGCGGGACTGAGCACTGTACCCGTCTGACCGATACTCATGATGAGCACCGCATCGCCCTTTTTCAGCGGACGCGGCAATTTATAATTCTTATCTGTCAAATCTTCAACCGGATCGACATCGCCGCTGCTGCGCCGAATCTCATGACGAATAGACTGGCGCGCTTTTTCCAATTCCTCTTTGCTGATTTCTTCCGCTTTTTTCTTTTTCAGCGCCGCAAGCTCGTTCAGTACATAATCGCTGGATGCCCGTGCGCTCTGTACCATCCGGTTCGCCTGCGCGCGGGCGCGCTCTTTTTCTTTTTCCGCTTCCCTGCGCGCTTTTTCGATTTCCGCTTCCGATGCCGCTTTAAATTGCGCATATTCAGCGCGCATACGCTCCGATTCCTCGCGCGCACGTTCCATCGCGATGCGGTCTGCCTCCAGTTTTTCGATTACGCGCTCGAATCGTTTACTCTCGCCTGAAATCAGCGAGTCCGCATGTTCGACAATTTCAGACGGCAGTCCAAGACGCTTGGAAATCGCAAACGCATTCGATTTTCCGGGCGTACCGATGATCAATTTATAGGTCGGACGCAGCGTCTCTACATCAAATTCACAGGACGCGTTGGTCACACCGTCCGTCTCTATAGCGTATGCTTTCAATTCCGCGTAATGCGTTGTTGCGGCCGCAAGCGCGCCTTTTTTACGGATTTCCTCCAAAATGGAGACCGCCAGCGCCGCCCCCTCTATCGGATCGGTGCCGGCCCCCAGTTCGTCGAGCAAAACCAGTGCGCGCGAACCGGTTTGCCGCAAAATTTCAACAATATTGACCATATGCGCCGAAAACGTAGAAAGGGACTGTTCAATACTTTGCTCATCGCCGATATCCGCTAAGATTTCTTCAAATACGCACATCGAAGAATTTGGCGATGCGGGCAATTGAAGCCCCGACTGATACATCAGCGCAAACAGCCCCACCGTTTTCAGCGTAACCGTTTTGCCGCCCGTATTGGGACCGGTAATCACCAGCGTGTCAAACGCCCCGCCGATATGAATATCAACCGGCACCGCCGTTTCAGATTCCAGCAAAGGATGAATCGCTTTTTTCAGAGAAAATTTCTTTTCCTGCGAGTGGCGCACCTGATTTGCATGCATCCGCTGCGCCAGTGAAACGCAGGAAAAAGCAAATGCGATCTGATTGATAAGAGAATAGTTATTCGTCAGGGTTTCCGCATTTTCCGCACACAAAGCGGAGAGAGCAAAAAGAATCTTTTCGATTTCGCGCTCTTCCCTGTTTTTCAATATTTTCAGTTCATTATTGGCTTCGACAACCGACACCGGCTCAATAAAAACCGTCGCACCCGAAGCGGACGTATCATGAACCAATCCTTTAACTTCATTTTTATGCTCGATTTTTACCGGCACAACATAGCGGTCGTTGCGCATGGTTACAATGTTTTCCTGCAAAAGGCCGGCATAACCGCCGCTGATAAACTTTTGCAGTGTTTCTTTTATGCGGTTGTTCGCCGTGCGAATCTTTCGGCGAATCTCCGCAAGTTCTGCGCTTGCCTCATCCGCGATCATTTCCTCGCTGACAATCGCCCGCGTGATTCGTTCCTCGAGATGTTTGTTCGGATAAATTGCCTCAAACAGTTCATCCAAAATCGTTTCAAACGGTTTATCTGCGCGGATATAGTCAACAAGTCCTCTTGAAACGCGCAGAAGCGCGGCGATCTCCAACAAGTCTTTCGGCTGCAGACAGGCGCCGCGCTGCGCCCGCCCGACCGCGTCCGAAATGTTCCGAACTCCGCCGAACGACGGGTATCCCTTTGTTTCTGCAAGACGGCGCGCGTCGGCGGTCATCTGCTGCCTGCGTATGACTTTTTTTTCATCTGACACGGGTACAAGACACAGAGCGGCCTCACGCGCGCCCTCTGTCAAAGCACAGTCCGCAAGCATAGCGGTAATCTTATCAAATTCCAGCATGGAAAGCGTTTTTTGTGTATACAGCATGTTTTTCCTCGTTACAGTACAGCAACCTCGTTATAAAATGTCAAAGTTTTCGGTTTTTTTTCAAGCCGGTAAACAAGATGTTCTTCGCTGAGCCGGGCAAGAATAGGCCATTCATTTTCCGGCAGAAAGAACGCATAGATTTTATCCGCCGGACAACTTAAAATATAAAGCGCGGCCAACCGGACATTTTCGGAAATCAAAAAAACCTGGGCGGCAAAGCGCCGTTCTTCCTCTTCACTGACATTTTGCCGCGTGGAATAGTATTCTTTCAGCGCGCGTTCTCGACAGGCGCCGCACACAACCGCGCCGTCAATTAAACTAAAGCAAAGCTCCGCGCCGCTCTTTTTGCCGCATTTAAAACAGAACTCCATTTCCGGCGCAAAACCGAGCAGAAGACAGGTCCGCATCTCAAACACCGCTTTGATTTTTTCGGGAGACCTTAATCCGCCGGTCAGCGCATACAGCGAGTTCAAGCCCAAGCGAAGCAATTCGGGTTCCTGCATATTCTCATAAACCGTCAAATCCAGTACGTCGCATATATACGACGCGAGCGCCAATTTATGAATATCTTCACGGATGGCGTAGAAATTTTCAATCAGCAGGGATTCACGTATCCAAAAATAGCCGTCTTTTTCATACAGCACAAATTCAGAGTAAGCAAACGGTTCGATACTGGGCAAAAGCTTGCTTTTTACCGATCTTCCGCCCTTGGCGCATACCGTAATTTTCCCGCGCTCCGCAGTAAACAGCACCACCAAACGATCATTTTCGGTTTTCGGAATAACGCGCAGAACCAGTCCCTTGATACCGATCAGCATAATCTGTCCTATTCGTCCTTATATCCGAAATTTCGCACCGTGAGTATGCTGTCCCGCCAATTTTCCTTTACTTTTACCCACAGGTTCAAATACACTTTGGTACCGAAAAAAGCTTCCAGATCTTCACGTGCATAGGTTCCCACAAGCTTGAGCGACGCACCGTTTTTCCCCACGATAATTCCTTTGTGCGAATTCTTCTCGCAAAAAATCTCGGCGCGAATGCGAAGAAGTCCGCGGTCATCCTTAAATTCTTCAATTACGACCGCCGTACCGTGCGGGATCTCCTTATTCAGCGTCCGAAGCAGTTTTTCACGAATAATTTCCGCCGCGATTTGCCGTTCCGGTTGATCGGTCACCGCATCCGCCGGAAAATACCACACGCTTTCGCGCAAAAAACGATCCATTTCCGAGAACAGCGCGTCAAGCCCCTTTCCGCTTTTCGCACTGGTCGGAACGACTGCGTCAAAGGAAAATTCAGCCGCATAGGCGGCGATTGTCGCCGCAATATCGGCAGGCGTGTGCTCGTCCACCTTATTGACAACCAGAATACAGGGGAGATGCGCGGCTTTTATTTTCTGAAGGATTTCACGTTCAATGTCGCCAACGCTCGGAACCGGCTCTATGACAAGCAAAACGCCGTCGGATTCGCCGATGCTGCCATTGGCCGTTTTCACCATATAATCGCCGAGCTTTGTGCGCGGCTTATGAATGCCCGGCGTATCCAGAAAAACATATTGATTTTCATCGCGGGTTAAAATACCGGTGATCCGATTGCGCGTCGTCTGCGGCTTTTTCGATACAATTGCAATTTTTTCACCGCACATCGTATTCAAAAGTGTGGATTTGCCGACATTCGGCCGGCCGACAATCGCAATAAACGCCGTTTTAGTCATTTTTTGTCTGTCCTTCCGTTTCTCCGATTTCCAGTCCGAGCGTATGCATCACCGCGCGCTGTTTTTCACGCATCAGACGATCTTCATCCTCAGAACGCTCATGGTCATATCCGAGCAAATGCAAAACCGAATGTACACATAAAAAAGCGGCTTCGCGCATAAATGAATGCCCGAACAGATGCGCCTGTTCGTTTGCGCGTTCCAGGGAAAGCACAATATCCCCAAGTTCCGCCGGCGTACCGTCCACAGAATAAATTTCTTCGTTTTCCGTGTCGAACATCGGAAAGGACAGCACATCGGTTACGGTATCTTTCCCGCGGTATTCCCGATTCAGCGCGCGGATACCGGCATTGTCCGTATAGGTCAGCGATACTGCGCAGTCAAAATCAATTTGTTCCATCTGCAGTGTTTCCTGTACGGCTTTGAAAATAAGCGTCTGCAGTTCTTTTGTAACCGGCAGCTTATCCTGTTCATTTTCGGAAATGATATTAAGATTCACGTTTGTTCCTCTGCACACGGTACGCGGAATTTGTCGCGCGCCCCGCCTGCTCTTTTTCATATTTTTCGTATGCCTGAATAATTTCCTGTACCAGTCTGTGACGCACTACATCCCGTCCTGTAAACCGATGAATGCCGATCCCCTCGATCCCCTCCAGAATTCGAACCGCCGTGGCAAGACCGCTCTTTTTACCGACGGGAAGATCGACCTGGGTCAAGTCGCCGGTCACAACCGCTTTAGAATTTACGCCAAGGCGCGTTAAAAACATTTTCATTTGTTCGGGCGTAGTATTTTGCGCCTCATCCAAAATGATAAACGAATCGTCCAGTGTACGGCCGCGCATATACGCCAAAGGCGCAATCTCTATGGTATTCTTTTCCCGGTGACGGTTATAGTTTTCCATACCGAGCATTTCAAAAAGCGCATCGTACAGCGGACGCAGATACGGATCGATCTTGCTCTGCAAATCGCCGGGCAAAAAGCCGAGACTCTCGCCTGCTTCCACCGCCGGGCGCGTCAGTATAATCCGGTTTACCTCTTTTGCGCGCAGTGCTTTAACCGCCATGGCAACGGCTAAGAATGTTTTTCCGGTTCCTGCGGGGCCGATTCCGAGCACGATGGTGTTTTTGCGGATTGCCTGAATATATTTTTTCTGTCCGACGGTTTTGGCTTTGACCGGCTTTCCGCTGTTCGTGATGCAGACGCAGCTGTCATCAAATTCACTCAGTTCCGCTTCACTGCCGTCGCCGATCATGCCGATAACATAATCAACCGTTTGTCCGCTCAGCTGATCGCCGCCCGCGCTCATATTTTTCATAAAGGATATGGCTTTATACGCTTTATCCACATTATGATCGTCGGTTCCCTCGATAATAATGGCGTCTCCGTCCGTATTTTCCAGCTTTTTATTATAAATTCTAACCTCAAATTTTTGTTCTACTTTTGTCGTGTTGGAGTCAAAAGTTCCGAAAATGGTAGCGGTCATCTCTGCGGAATCTGTATAAATCACTTTGCGGGGCATTCGCATTCCTTTCAGCGGTTTCATTGAATTTCAAATTCCGAAACCACAGCTATATTTTCTATCGCCTCGATGCTGCACCGATAAATCAGCACCGCGTCTGATATTTCGTAAAATTCTTCGCGGGACAGCAGTTCGGCATATGTATCCCGTTCGGCAATCTGGCGCTTGAGTTCTGCGCGCGCGCGGGAAAGGGCTTCCTCCTCGCTGAGAAGAACCGGCGTATCCTCATACGGCAGAGCGCAGACATACAGCATGCTCAACGGCAGCTGATCCAATCCCGAAAACGCCAAATTGTTTTCCCTTTGTATTGTATCATAATTTTCATAGGAAATGGAATAGTTTTTAAAAATATTTACACTTTTTCCGAACATTTGAAGATAGGCTTCCAGCACGGTCTCCTCTTTGTAAACCCTTTCCGTATTTTCAAGCGGAATTTCAATTTGATATTCGTCGTATACACGGGCATAAACCTCCGCTTCGGAATATACATAGCGCGTTCCCATCATGTTCGTATCAATTACGCCGCTGACCAGCAGTTCCCCTTTTTTTACGACCGCGCCGTTATGAACGGCCATGCGGCCGCGAATGATATCCGCACCTACGATTTGTCCGTCTTTTGACGCCAGAATATTGGCTCCGTCCGCGGTCACTTCCGCGGCATCGGTCAGATCGCGTTCAACAATCTCCACATTCGCGCTGCTTCCGCGTATATTCACGGATAACCACGATATGTCTTCGGACGTGCGCAGAATGCCGGCATATACTTTTTGGCGATCAATCAACGGTGAAAATACGCCGATTTTGACGCCTTCCTTTTCCAAAAGCGTGCATACGTCTTCCCTACTCAGCCGGTCCAAGCCCGTGATATTAATTTCCCAGATAAAAAGCGGCGCAATATAAACGGCGGCGAAAAACAAAATCAGTCCGGCCAGCATCCCGACGCGATGACGATAGCGTTTCCAAACGACCGGAAAACCGACGCGCCCCTCAATATCATACTCGATCTGCGAATCATGAAAAAACGCCAGAAATTGTTTTTCATCCCGCAATGAAAAATAAATCCGGGCAGCACAATCATCCGAATGAATTTTCAAAAGACGCAGGCCGCGGCTGTTCACAAAATTCAATACGTCTTTCAGGCGATCTGCCGGAAGCATCAGCCGAACGTATCCAAAGCACAAATACAACAGAAATTTCATCGTTTATCCATTCCGATCTCCGCAATATCGCCGCGGACTTCAATCGTTCCCTCAAAAAAATACGCGCATTTCAAATGCGTTCCCCGAAACGAAATTTTCGCTTCCCCCGTAAGCGCTATGATTTCATCCGATTGATATTTTAAAAGTTTTTTACATCCGCACAGCACTGCGCAGTCGCCGATCACTTGTATCCGGTATGCGCCGCTCAGCGCATCCTCCGGAAGCTCCAGCTTTTCCGAAAGTTTATTTCTCAGCTTCCTAAACTTAGCCAATATACACCCCTCCGCTCATAACCGGTTCGTCAAAACAATATACTCATACTAAACAAAATGTATGATTTCAAAGGGGGACACATTACTTGACAAGGCAACTTGCTCGGATAAAATTCCCGGGCGCCGCATTGCTTATTCTGTTTTTTCTGTTTCATGTTGCGGCCGTTATGGACGGAGTACGGCGCGCGCTTACAATCTGCGCTGTGTCTATTGTTCCCTCCCTGTTTCTGTTTATGGTTCTATCCGATTTTGCGGTTTCTCTGATTTTTTCGGGAACGCCTTCAAAAATCTCGCTGAAATATTTGGTTTTCTTTTTGGGAACGGCCTGCGGATTTCCGGTCGGCGCGCTGACCTGTGAGAGACTGTGCTCTATCGGCGTACTGGATAAAAAAAGCGCCGAGCAGCTGATCTATGTTTCAAACAGCACCGGTCCGGCTTTTGTGCTCGGCGCGCTCGGAACCTCCATGCTCGGCAATATACGGCTTGGGATATTGATATTGACTGCACAAATCATCGCCAATCTTATTTTTCTGTTTCCTATGAAAATTATGCAGCAGCCGATGGTTTCACAAGCAGCAGAAGAAAATCTTATGACGCTTTTCCTTTTGTCAGTTGAACGCGCTGTAAGCGGTATTCTTCGCGTTTGCGCGCTGATCTGTACTTTCTCGGCTCTTTTATCCGTTCTGAAAAGCTATCTTGGAGACAGTCCTGTTTATCCGATCGTCAGCGCTCTCTTCGAAATCGGAAACGGCACTTCTGCCGGCGCCTCTATGTTTAAATTTCACCCGATGTTTTCACTCAGCCTTTGCGCATTTTCATGCGGTTGGTCGGGAATTTGCGTACATTTTCAGATTTTTTCCGCATTAAAGTCAATAAAGATCAATAAAATTAAATTTGTCCTTTTTAAACTTTTACAGGGCGTTCTCTGCGCGGCGCTATGCTGTATCGGATATAAAATTTTCTTTACCGCTTGAAATTCACGTCGATTTATGATACTATGTAAATAATTTATGGGAAAGGGCTTTTCGATCATGAAAAAAAATCTGCTGGAAGAGTATGATATTTCAAGGACCTGTGCTTTTTGCGAACACGCCTCCAAAACGCTGGACGGTGAAAAAATGCTTTGCCGCAAACGGGGACTTGTAAATGCATGCTTTTTATGCCGTTCTTTTTCCTATGATCTGATGAAACGAACGCCCAAACGTATGCCCCCGCTTTTAAAATCTTAACAAAAATAACGCTCTGTAAAAGAAACTGCATTCTTTACACAGAGCGTTTTTCATTTGAATTCGATTCAAAATTCCTGACGTCCCTCAATTGCACGATCCAAAGTAACCTCATCGGCATATTCAATGTCGCCGCCCACCGGAATACCGTAAGCCAACCGGCTTACGCGCACGCCATACGGTTTAATCAGTTTGGAAATATACATAGCGGTCGTTTCCCCCTCCACCGTCGGATTTGTCGCCACAATGACTTCGCTTGCATCTTTTGCTCGTGCAATCAAATCGCCGATGGCAAGCTTATCCGGCGTCACGCCGTTTATCGGCGAAATGACGCCGCCGAGGACATGATACACACCGCGAAAGCCGCGTACTTTTTCAAAGGCCAGCACCGCTTTGGCGTCTTCCACCACACAAATCAGCGTGCGATCCCGCGTTGTATCCGCACAGATCGGGCAAATATCCTCTACCGAAAAATTATGGCAAATACGACAATGCCGAATCTGCTTTTTGGCTTCCAAAATCGCGTTTGAAAACGCTTTCGCAGATTCGTCAGGTAAATCCAGCACCGCAAAAGTCATACGCACGGCGCTTTTTCTGCCGATTCCCGGCAATTTGCGAAATTGTTCAATCAGTTTTTCCAGCGGAGCAAGATATTCCATCTTATGTACCCCGGCGCTCAGAACATTCCGGGCATAGACAGATTGCCGGTGATTTTCGCCATTTCACTCTCGCTTGCGGTATCTACTTTTTTAATTGCCTCATTGATTGCGGCAGTAATGACATCGGAGAGCGTTTCAATATCATCGGGATCTACGATTTCCGGTTTAATGTCTATATTCAGAATTTCACGTTTCCCGTTAATTTTAACTGTGACCATACCGCCGCCCGCCACGGCTTCATATTCTCTGGTTTCCAGTTCAGCCTGCAATGCAGCCATATCTTCCTGCATTTTCTGCGCCTGTTTCAGCATTCCGCTCATATTTTGCGCGCCGCCCTTTGGATAATTTGCTCTCATCGTCTGTTCCTCCGATTTTCAATTTTCTGTGGTTTTGTCAAATGCGTCGAAAAAATCCGACTCGGTATCTGTATCCTTTTCCGCAAGTTCATAAATCAGCGCATCCGAAGTATACGGATGCCCTTCTTTTGCGGAGATCAGCATGGCCAACGAAGCTTTGGGTTCGGTCTCGCTCATCATCTTCATAATAAACGCGTTCTGAAAACGAATATGGATTTTTCCGCTTCCCGTTTCCTTAAATCCACGTGAAGCGCCGCGCATACCGACCGCGCTCCTGTGCTCTTTTGAGAGAGATTCGACCAAATCCTGCCAATACGGCAACGGCTTCAGATCATTCGGTGCACGGTTCGCCATCGCAAAATCCGCTTTTTTTTCTTCAATCGTATTTTGTTTTTCGGATTTATTCGCGCCGTTTTCTTTTGGCGCCGCGGAAGCCGTATGCGCCGTCCCCGGCGTCATTCCCAGCGAAAGCAAAGCGGTTTTCTCCTCGAGCGCAGCGATTCTGGCCAGCAGCGCCTGCGAATCGTCCGAAAGTGAAGCATCGCACATTTTAATCAATGTGAGTTCGGCGATCAGACGTTTTATACTGCTGCTTTTCTGCATCTGATACAGCGCCTCATCCATCAATCGAATATGATAAAGCAGTCCCTCCGAAGAATAGCGCTGGGCAAGTGCGCGCATTTCATCCATTTCCTCGCCGGTAACTTCTAAATATCGCTCCGGATATTTAGAAGTTTTCACAATCAGCAAATCCCGATAAAGCCCGATCAAATCCTGCCAAAACACCGCCAAATCCATAGAGGACGCGGCAATGCGATGGATCGAATCGAATATAGATTCAAAATCCTGATCCAGCACCGCCGACACCATTTTCCGCAACCTGTCCCCGCTGCTGATCCCCAGTGTCTCTTCTGCGCTGGCGGCATCAATACGAATGCCGGAACCACTGCAAAAATCAAGCAAACTGATGGCGTCCCGCATGCCGCCGCTGGAATGCTTGGCCAAAATCCAAGCAGCCTCCGGATCGAGTTCTATTTTTTCCTGTTCTGCGATATACAGCAAGCGGTCACGTATAATATTTGCCGAAATACGGCGAAAATCAAAGCGCTGACATCTGGAAACGATCGTTGCCGGCAGTTTCTGAAGTTCGGTTGTTGCCAAAATAAATACAACATGCGCAGGAGGTTCCTCCAGCGTTTTCAGCAATGCGTTAAAAGCCGAGATCGAAAGCATATGAACTTCATCAATGATATACACCCGATACTGCAGCGCGGAGGGCGTATAGACCACCTCGTCCCGAATCGCGCGCACGGCATCTACGCCGTTATTCGAAGCAGCATCCATCTCCAGTACATCGGTAGCCGTTTCACAGTCAATAGACCGGCAGGCCGAACAAACGCCGCAGGGGTTTCCGTTTATCGGAGACTCGCAGTTGATCGCTTTTGCCAGAATTTTCGCACAAGAGGTTTTACCTGTTCCGCGGGGACCGCAAAACAAATACGCATGTGAAACCCGACGCTCCGCGGTCTCATATTTTAAAATATCTGTAATATGTTCCTGCCCGCAAACGTCGTCGAATGTAACCGGGCGCCACTTTCTGTATAAAGCCTGATACATTCCATACCTCCAAAAAAGAAAGCGAGGGCAAAAAATGCCGTCTCGCCCCAAGCAATCCAACCGCATAATAAGATCATACACCCGCTATCGAATGAATAAAGACAAGCGTTAACCGCTACTTCCGCTCAAAACAGGCGACCTCACGGCACATCAAACTTGCTGCTTAATGCTGCTTGGTTCCCCACCTGACATGGTTCACAACCATTGATTGCGCAAGACCCATTTATCAACACGGTCATAACGGCGCAGACCACACCTTTACAACCCTCAAAACAGGAATCCACCCTCACTTTAGCGGATTGTGAGTTACAAGGGACCGCTACTCCCCCGGCTGGTATGACCTTATTATACGGTCGGATATTCAGTTCAGGATTCAGTATAACAGATTTTTATAGATTTTGCAATACCTTTATCAAAACACTTTTCAGGAAACCGTTTCTATTTTTGCTGCCACTGTATGCCCGCTCTCCGCGTCAATATATAAAACAGCCCTGTGCGTATCCGACACAATCACGCTGCATTCAAGCATACCGACACGTTTTTTTTCTTCAATCCGATAGCTGCCAGGTTTAAAATAATACTCAAAAAAACGATCGCCGTTTTCCGCACTGTCAAGGTAGCAAAGATAGCGAAGCGTACCGTTCATGCAAACATCCAAACAAATGTTGGCACAGTAATATCGTTTGAGAAACAGAATGCCGTCTCCATCCTGCTCTTTAAAATTCACTTTGGAACCAAACAAAGCTGAAAGTAATTTTTTTGCTTCCGATATTCGCGCATCCTCCATATCCGCATCCAAGCGCGCCGGTCCGGCTGCCGAAGCGCCCAGGGCATCGATATTCATCTCCAACTGTTTGAGCGCTTCTCGGCTATATGAGAAATTGCTAAGCTGAGCCGCTATACTTTGGAGTCCGCTGCGATGTCCTGACAGCGCCAGCAATAGTTTTTCTTTTGACGCTTCATTTAAATCCGCAAACGCCAAATAGTTTTTTACATGTGAACCGTCGCATTTTTCCTCTATGCATCGCTCGATCTCCGCACCCGCCAGTGACAGTGCGGCTTCGGTAACGGCCGCTTCTGTTTTATATAAATACCATCCGCTTACAGCCGCGGATAAAAAACCGGCAATGCCGATTGCAACAGAAATCATGTTCACAATTCCGCGCTTCATTTTTTACCTCACATCTCTTTTGTATATATTGTGCGCATTTTTCTGCTTTGTATCATAAAAATTGCCGATGAAGCAGGCAGAAATAGTATTTGACATTATCCATAAGGTTTGGTATAATTTCAATAAATACAATACAGAGGATACGGGCGTGAAAAAATTTTTTCCTACGGTATACGGGAACGAAAAGCTGAAAAAAAAATTAGCCGCCGATATTTCGGACGGTAAATTTTTACATGCTTATATTCTCTCCGGTCCTCCCGGCAGCGGCAAACATACATTCGCATTGCAAATCGCCGCGGCGCTTCACTGCAAAGATGCGCATACACGTCCCTGCGGCAGTTGTGAAAACTGCCGGAAAATTCTAAACCGGATTTCACCGGATGTTTTATTTTTCGGCAAAGAAAACGGTAAAAAAGAATTTTCGGTCAGCATCATTCGTGAAATTCGAGAAACGCTCTATGTCACGCCGAGCGAACTGGAAAAGCGGATCTATATTATCGAGGATGCGGAATTGATGAACGCAAATGCACAGAATGCATTTTTAAAAACGTTAGAAGAACCGCCGCCTTTTGTCATTTTTATTCTTTTATGCGCCGATACGGGAAATTTACTGGAAACGGTCAAAAGCCGGGCGCCTGTGCTGTATACGGAACCGCTTTCCGATTCGGATTTGCGCGCTTTTCTTTCGGAAAACGCACCCGGTATCGCACCGGAGCGGTTAAATAAAATTATTTTAGAATCCGCCGGAAATGCCGGGTATGCGCTGACCCTCTGTAAGGATGATGAAAAGATTGACCGACTGCGAACACTGACTCTGCGTTTTATGGAAGCGCTTACCGCGGCGATACCCAACCAGCTCGGTCAAATGTGCGATGCGCTTCCCTCCGATGCTTCTGAATTTCTTGAATTTCTGCAGCTTTTAAAATACGCGCTTCGAGATGCGGCGCTTCTCCGGTACGCCGACAACATTTCGCTTTTGTTCTTCTCAGACGCGGAACAAGCGGGAGAATTTGCCTGTAAAATTACAATGCCGAAAGTTTTAAAACTGATCGATGCCGCCGATCTCCTCTCCGAAAAAATCAATTTATACATGAATCTGCGTCTTGCGGCAGCCGCATTCTGCGGCGATTGCAGACGAATACTGAAATGAGGTTTTTATGTGCAATAAAGAAACAAATGAAACGATTTCCCCTCTTGTCGATGGTGTGGAAATCATCGGTATAAAATTCAAACCGTCCGGCAAAGTATATTACTTTGCTGCCGGAAAAACCAAAGCCAATGTGCAGGACAGTGTGATCGTTGAAACCGCGCGCGGGATCGAACTCGGCCTTGTGGCGGTTCCGAATAAAATGGTTCCGGCAGCCGATATTGTTCCCCCGCTGCGTCCCGTCCTCCGTGTCGCTTCTTCTGAGGATGTCAAACATGCTGAAGAAAACCGACGCCGTGAAGCCGAAGCTTTTGAAGTTTGCCGTCAAAAAATCGCCGATCATAAACTCGAAATGAATCTTGTGGAAGCGGAATATACATTTGACAATTCCAAATTGTTGTTTTATTTTACCGCTGACGGACGCGTAGACTTTCGTGATTTGGTAAAGGATCTGGCATCGATTTTCAGGACACGCATTGAGCTTCGTCAAATCGGGATCCGGGATGAAGCAAAAATGCTCGGCGGTCTCGGTATCTGCGGACGGCCGTTTTGCTGCAGTTCGTTTCTGTCCGATTTTGCACAGGTTTCCATCAAAATGGCAAAGGAACAAAATTTCTCTCTCAACTCCGCTAAAATTTCAGGCGCATGCGGACGTTTGATGTGTTGTTTGCGCTTTGAGCATGAAACATATGAGGAAGCCATCCGCAAAACACCGCCAATCGGCGCACTGGTCGATACTTCGGCCGGTCAAGGCATTGTCACGGAAACCAGTCCCCTGTCAGGCTTTGTCAAAGTAAAGCTGGAAGACAAGCCGGAAGCGCCGCGCGTTTTCCACTGCGAAGAAATTACGGTATTAGCTCAGAAAAATCCGGCAAAAAGAACAAAGTCGCCGGAGAGCGGAGACGCGTCCTGAGCGATATAAATTTTACTGTAAAAAATTTTGGTTTTGCTATTGATTTTTCGGGAATTTATGTTACAATTAAGCTATCATTTTACGGAGGTGTTAAAAATGGCATACAAAATTTCTGACGATTGTATCGCGTGCGGCGCTTGCGAAAGCGAATGTCCCGTAGGCGCGATCAGCGAGCAGGACGGGAAAATGGTTATCGACCCGGAAACTTGTATCGAGTGCGGTGCCTGCGCCGGGGTTTGCCCTGTAGATGCGCCGTCGGCTGAGTAACAATCGACTGACATCAAAATACATACAAGAAGCGGATCCGATTTTATCGCATCCGCTTCTTAATTTAAGAAAATGATAAACAACACTTTTATTATGCCGGATGAACGTTTAGATCACGTCAACGAAAACATCACGCTGATTCAAAAGAAAAACGGACTTACTTTCGGTACCGATGCCCTTTTGCTTGCCGCATTTATTCGGCCGCATCCGACCAAAACCGCGCTGGACTTCGGCGCAGGCAGCGGCATTCTTTCTTTTTTGTGCGCCGCACGACACAAATTCCGCCGCATCGGCGCGGTAGAGATGCAGGTAGAATTCTGTAATTTGATTGAACGCAATATTGTCTTGAATCATTTTGAAAAAGAAGTGGTCTGCATAAACGAAGATATTCGACTGCTGCATCAAAATAAACTCGGATTTGAAGCGGACGTGATTTTTTCCAATCCCCCCTATATGCGCGCGGGCAGCGGTAAAACCAATCTTCACACGATAAAAACCATGGCCCGTCATGAAATATGCGGAGATATTTACGATTTTTGCGCGGCTGCCGCACGAAATCTAAAATTCGGCGGATTGTTTTACGCGGTCTACCGACCGGATCGTATGGCTGAACTCTTTTCTGCCATGCGTTCCGCCGATCTTGAACCCAAGCGTCTGACTATGGTATATCCGGACAGCGCTTCCCCACCCGCTTTGCTGCTGACAGAAGCAAAAAAAGGCGCCAATCCGAGTCTCAAAAACACAAAGCCGCTGATTCTTTATGAGGATATTACGCACACTAAGTATACAGAAGACTTTCAATATATTTACGACAATGGAAATTTTAAGGAGTAAATGGTGAACAAGAATATACAGCCTTCTGCTTTAGAGAAAGAAAAAAATCAAATACAAAAAGAAACCTTATATTTGGTTGCGACGCCGATTGGAAATTTGGGGGATTTATCCGAGCGTGCGCGTAAAGTATTGTCCGAGGTTGATTTCATTGCCGCAGAAGATACCCGAAATACACGGAGACTGCTTTCGCATCTCGGTATTTCCGGGGAAATGATCAGCTATCATGAGCATAACAAAAAAAGTCGCGGTGAAGAAATTCTGCAAAGACTTCAATCCGGAGCAAACTGCGCGCTTGTAACCGACGCCGGTATGCCGGCCATCAGTGACCCGGGCGAAGATCTCGTTCGCCTTTGCGCGGAAAACGGCATAACGGTCACTGCCGTTCCCGGCCCCTGTGCAGCGGTGACGGCGCTGGCTCTATCCGCTCTGTGTACGGGACGATTTGTTTTTGAAGGTTTTTTACCCGTCGAACGTGTCAAACGCGCCGAACGGTTGGAAGCCATAAAAAATGATTCTCGAACCCTGATCCTTTACGAAGCACCGCACCGCTTGCTCAAAACACTTACAGATCTCCAAACGGCGCTTGGAAACCGTTCAATAGCGCTTTGCCGGGAACTGACAAAACTAAACGAAGAAATTCTTCGAATGACGCTTTCTGACGCTTTGGAATTTTACAATGAACACGCGCCCAGAGGAGAATACGTGCTTGTACTGGCGGGCGCCGATAATACCGCGCAAACGCCTCAATTTTGGCATGATATGACCATTGAAGCGCATGTGAATCACTATATTGCAGCAGGGCTGCAAAAAACGGAGGCGATCAAAGCCGCAGCCAAAGACCGCGGCGTTCCCAAAAATAAAATTTATAACGAATATGTCCATCTTAATTCGGAAAACAAAAACGAGGACAAAATATGAAAATTGCAGTTTTCGGGTACAGCGGAAGCGGAAAATCTACACTTGCACGCTTTTTAGGACAAAAATACGGTATCCCGGTGTTGCATTTGGATACCGTAAATTTTAACGAAAACTGGCAGGAAAGGCCGCTTAATCAGGCCTTAAAAGATGTTGCCGATTTTATGTTGAACACCGCTTGGGTAATTGACGGAAATTACAAGAAATTTCTGCAAAACGAACGATTTCAACAAGCTGATTTTTTGATCTTTTTAGACTTTAACCGGTTCATCTGCTTTTTTCGTGCGCTGAGACGATATTTTCATTATCGCGGACAAACGAGAGAATGTATGGCAAACGGCTGTATAGAAAAATTTGACTGGGAATTTGTACGTTGGATTTTGTTTGAAAGCCGGACGCGAAAAAGAAAGAAACAACAGCGGGAAATTCTTCAAACATATTCCGAAAAAGCAATCATCATAAAGAATCAAAAGCAACTGAATGATTTCATGCAAAATTATACGCAGATATTACAAAAAGGAGTCGTAAAATAATGCGACTCCTTTTGTCATATAAATCAAATTTACTGTTGAGAAAGCAATTTGCGTCCCATCAAAACCCCCATTACACTGCTCATCATCAAACCGCGCGTCCATCCGGAACTATCGCCGAGACAATGGAGTCCCTGAATATTGGTATTCAGATTTTCATCCATTTTTACTTTGTTGGAATAGAATTTGAGTTCAGGACTGTATAAAAGTGTTTCTGTGCTTGCAAATCCCGGCACGACAACATCCAACATTTTGATAAACTCAATTATATTGGTCATTGCGCGATACGGCATAGCGGCTGTAATATCGCCCGGGACCGCGTCCTTAAGCGTCGGTTTTACATTGCTGAAAGCCAATTCTTTCGCCCAGGTGCGTTTACCGTCCAATATATCGCCATAACGTTGTACCAAAATATGACCGGAACCCAGCATATTGGTGAGTTCTCCGACTTTCTGCGCATAAGCAATCGGCTGGTTGAACGGCTCCGTAAAATTATGACTGACCAAAATAGCCAAATTGGTATTGTCGCTCTTCATATCCTTGTAGCTGTGACCGTTAACGACCGCAAGATCGTTGTCATAATTTTCCTGTGCAACAAACCCGCCCGGATTTTGGCAAAATGTTCTGACCTTGTTTTTCCAAGGCTTCGGATAGCCGATAAGCTTGCTCTCATAAAGCACCTTATTGACCTTTTCCATGACTTCATTGCGGCACTCTACGCGAACGCCGATGTCTACAGTTCCGGGTTTATGCGCAATATTATGCGCCGCGCATAAATTTTCCAGCCAATCCGCTCCGCGGCGTCCGGTTGCAATTACAACCTCGGGCGCATAATATTCCCGCGAAGTCTGTCCCTCGCGCACCAAAACGCCCCGACAAACTCCGTTTTCTATAATAATATTTTCGCACTCGGTATTAAAAAGCATTTCCACACCGGCCTCTGCCAGCCAATTCTGGATGGAGAAATACAATTTTTGCGCTTTTTCGGTACCAAGGTGCCGGATGGGACAGTCCACAAGCTTCAAATTTGCCTTGATCGCATTTTTGCGGATTTCTTTGATCTCGTCACCGTAACTGATCCCTTCCACATGCGGATCGGCGCCGAATTCCAAATAGATCTTATCTGTATAATCAATCAATTCCTGCGCAAACAGCGGCCCGATCAAATCAGGCAAATCTCCGCCTACTTCATACGATAAACTGAGTTTTCCGTCAGAAAAAGCACCTGCGCCTGAAAACCCGGTTGTAATGGCACAACTGGGCTTGCAGTTGACGCATTTTCCGATTTCCGCTTTCGGACAATGCCGTTTTTCTACAGGCTTTCCCTTTTCAATTAAAAGTATCTTTGCGTCATGTTTGCCGCGCAACAATTCAAAAGCCGTAAAAATCCCTGCCGGTCCGGCACCGACTATAATCAAATCATAATTCATGGTCTAACTCCGCACACAAAAAATCGGATTCCAGAAGAATCCGCCGTGTATCTCTACGATACGATTGTTATTGTACCATATCGAGCAAAAAATGTCAACAACGAACTCCCCTCATTTAATCAGGAATAGCACAATTTAACTAAATACAAACAAGCGGAGGCTGCTCATGCCCTGCAACCCCCGCTATGTATACCGCTGATAGAGATTACTCTGCCCGCATATGTTTGTCGATCAATTGATCGATAAAACCAAGATTGATGGACTGCCGCTGTACGGCCTGAATCCCAAGTACCAAAAGGAGAATTTTTTCAAGATAAGTAAGCAGACCTGTAATCAACGTCACGATTCTGGAAATAAACGGAACACTGAAATTGATATTAAATATATTTAATGCGTCATCTACTATAGAAATCGCGCCGGGAATCAAAGAGACAATTGCGGATACAATAGAAAACAGCAGCATAATCACCATTGCTTTGACAGCGGATTTTCGGAGCCACATATCCTGCTCAAACAACAACACATAGCCAACCAAAAGAATCATGGCAAGATAGCCGGAAAAAAGCCCCAAAAAATAAATTGCCGCGCCGAACAGCCCGACGGAAATGCCCAGCTTTGTTTTCATAAAACGACCTCCGGTATTAAAATTTTTATTGTCAGCCAAACGCATCCGACCGTTCCAAACGGAACATCAGACTACAACAAATTCAGTATATCGATTTATAGAAAAATTGTCAATAGCGTTTCTTTATAATTTTAATAAAATAGATACTAAAAAATCCCGAAGCATCTATGCTTCGGGATTTTTGCAATACAAAACTTATCTCTTGGAGAACTGCGGAGCGCGACGAGCGGCTTTGAGACCGTATTTCTTTCTCTCTTTCATGCGAGGGTCACGTGTAAGGAACCCAGCTTTTTTGAGCGCGACTCTGTAATTTTCATCTACAGTCAACAATGCACGGGCAAGTCCATGACGAATTGCGCCGGCTTGACCGGACATGCCGCCGCCCTTTACATTGGCAACAATATCAAATTTTCCCTCAGTACCGGTAACGCCGAACGGCTGATTCACGATCAGATGCAACGTATCCAGACCGAAATAATCATCTATATCACGTCCGTTTACGGTAATCGCACCGCTGCCGGGATAAATACGAACGCGGGCAACGGATTTTTTTCTTCTGCCGGTGCCGTAAAAATAAGGCTTTGCACTTGTATACATAATTATTTAGCCATCCTTTCTTCAGTTAAACGCATAGGGAGTCGGTTGCTGCGCCTCGTGCTTATGCACATCGCCCGCATACACCTTAAGACGAGTAAATGAAGCGGCGCCGATCGAATTATGCGGCAGCATGCCTTTCACTGCGAGTTCCATAGCCAGTTCCGGCTTTGTTGCCATCAATGTACGATACTGCACTTCTTTCAAACCGCCGATATAACCGGAATGATGCCGATAATATTTCTGATCCAGCTTTTTACCGGTAAGAACCGCCTTGGACGCATTGATAATAATTACAAATTCTCCGCAGTCCACATGCGGTGTAAACTCGGGTCTGTGTTTGCCGCGAAGAATGGTGGCTGCCGCTGCCGCCGTTTTACCAAGCGGTTTTCCGGCTGCATCAAGCACATACCATTTCCGTTCAACGGCTTCTTTTTTTGCCATATAAGTAGACATTGAAAATCCTCCATTAAACAATAGAAAAATAACGATCCTGTCGAACATTCGGTATTATAGCATAGTAGGAATATACTGTCAAGCATTTTTTCTAAAAAAGCTCAAAAATTTAATTTAAGACAATATAACCTTTGATTTTCTTCTGTTTTCTATTGTTTTCTTTCATATACAAGCGGATCAAAACAAATTTTAATTCTTTTATAAACAGACAGGCTGCAGAGGTCGTAGACATGTTTTTTCTTTTCATATATATTGAACAACTATATTTTGAAAGGAAAAAGCCATGTTTTCTTCAATATCCTCTTTGGCCATGGGACTTGTATATCTCATCCTCGGTCTATCCGGCGGACAAAATTTTCCCGCTCCTCTTCCCGCCAAAACCGAAAAGGAATTGTTTATTAAGATGAAGAACGGCGACGAGCATGCGCGCGCCACGCTGATCGAACACAATCTGCGGCTTGTGGCACACATCGTCCGTAAATATTATTTTTCAAGCAAGAACCAGGATGATCTGATTTCAATCGGAAGCATCGGGCTTATTAAAGCCATTGATTCATTTGATTTTGAAAACGGCGCCCGATTTGCAACATACGGCGCTAAATGTATACAAAATGAAATTCTGATGTATTTCCGCTCACAAAAGAAGCTTTCCTGTGAAGTATCCATCAATGAAACCATCGATATTGACAGAGACGGCAACCCGCTTACTTATCAAGACATCATTTGCTGCGAAGATACCATCGCGGAGGATATTGATCGGAAACTGCACACGCAAAAGGCGCTGATGTTGATTCGAGAAAAACTAAATGAGCGGGAACAAAAGATTCTGATTTTGCGGTACGGCCTCAACAACAAACCGGCGCTTACACAGCGCGATGTGGCAAAGCTTCTCGGAATCTCCCGTTCTTATGTGTCTCGTATCGAAAAAAGCGCGCTCGAAAAGTTGCTGGAAAGTTTTTGAGGTGAACAAGAGCAAAAAAATATGATATTAAGAAACAAAAATTACAAATCAAAGACAAAGATTACATAACGGTGATGGGCGTCATTTTAAGAGGCCCATCACCGTCTGTGGATAAATCAAAAAATACGAAAGCGTAAAATACAGATAAGTTTAAGTTACACGTCGGATATATCGTAAACGCCCGGTAATCGCGCGTGCCTTTGCAAAAAGCAGCCCGGCGATACGATATGCATTTCTCTGTTCTTTTTTCAAAGTGAAAAAAGAATCTCTTTTAGTTTTGAAACGCTGTCCGCAATATATTTTGCCCCCGCCCTCGATAGTTCATCTCGACTGCCGTATCCGTAGGATACGCCGACGGTATCGATCCGAAAAGACGCAGCGCCGGCTACATCATATTTTCGATCGCCCACCATAATACAATTTGCAGGCACGGCATCATCCAGTTCTGCAAGCATATTTCCGAGCACCGCTTCTTTCGTCACACGAGATCCCGCCATATCCGCGCCGCCGATCCGATAAAAATAGGACGCCAAATTAAAATGCTCCAAAATACGGCGGGCAAAAATCTCAGGTTTGGAGGTCGCCAAAACCAAACGAGAACCGGCTGCCTGAAGCGAAGCCAGCAGTTCCGGAATATTGTCATATATCCTGTTTTCAAAAATACCCGTTTGTTCAAAATAAACCCGATAATTTTTCAGTGCTTCTTCGGCGCGTTCCCGTGAAAAGCCATATTCTTCCATAAAAGAATCCAAAAGCGGAGGGCCGATAAATTTATACAGTTCCTCACGGCGTTCCGTCCGGATACCGAACTGTTCTAAAGCGTACATAATAGAATTGGTGATGCCCAGCGCCGGATCCGTAAGCGTCCCGTCCAAATCAAAAAATATATATTTTTTCAATATTTCCAGAGCTTCTTTCGATCTATAATCTCTTTCAGCAAAAACGCGCATATTACACCGACAATCCCCTGAACGATATTGCTGACGATACCGGCGGCAGCGCCCCATCCCAACTGCAAAAATATCGCTTCAAATGCAAAATAGCCAAGCACCATGACCGCCTCGGCACATACGCCGCTGACCAAAGACGCAATATAGCGAGAACGAACAAACATTTTTCCGATGAAATAGGCCGCCAGCGCCATCAACGCCTTGATAACAAAAGTTGCAGGCGCATAAACAACATAACCCGAAATTACATCTGCCAGCGCCGGCCCAAGACCGGCGGCAATCGAACCGTAGATCGGTCCGAGCAGCCAACCGCACAGCAGCACAACACAGTCGCCGAGATTCAAATACCCGCCGATCGGGGACGGCACTTGGATAACAAGCGTAGCTACACATGCAAGCGCCGCAAACAGCGCTGCGGCTACCAGTTTTCGCAAATCAATTTTTTTCATAACAATTCCCCTCCAGATAATGAAATAAAAGATAATATATATTCGCGACCGTCAAATCGGTCGGCCGAATAATCAGCAAATACCGCTCGGTCGGTATTATACAAAACAGCGATATTCCGCCGTACACCGGGATGCTCGGCTGTTTCGGCCGCACGGTTTAAACGCGCGCGAATCACCCCAAGATTGGAGTCCGGACGATACAGGGCATGCGGCAAGCCGCGCGAAGAATTGGTTGCCAACCGATCGCAAACAAGCGCATCACGAATTTCTTCAGCTTGTTCGGGAAGCGCCCGGCACAAAAAATCAAACAAGCGGTTCGTCAATGCATCCAACCCCTCCGACTTCGCAAAGCACTGCCCTACCGCCAGAAAAAAATCAAACGGTGAAGTCCAAAACGGAATGCACAAAGCAAGCGTGCGCCGAAACCGACCGCTGTTGTGCAGTCGGTCAACCGCGCGCTCTGCCGTTTTTAAGCGACCGATCTCCGGCGCGGACAACCACGGCGTTTCGGTCACCTCATAGGGCGGCGCATCTGTGTAACACAGTCCATACGCAGAAGCACGCGCTTCCAATTCCGTGCCGTGCAGAATTTTCAAAAATCCAAGCTGGAGCATGTCTGCGCCGAGCGCATACGCCTGGTTAAAACTATCACGGAAATGCGCGAAATCCTCATACGGCAGTCCCGCGATCAGATCTACATGGATGTGCGCGCGCCCACAAGCCGTAAGCTGGGAAATGCGCTGCTTGAGAACAGAACTGTTTGTCGCACGCCGGATAGCGCGGATTGTCTCCGGATGAAAACTTTGAATCCCGATTTCAAACTGAAAAAGCCCCCGCGGCGCAGAGCAAAGCAACGCAATCGTCTCATCATCAAGCAGGTCTCCGGAAAGTTCAAAATGAAAACAGACGTCGCTCGGAAAAGTTTTTCCGTATTCATGTATTAAATAAGAAAACAATCTGTACGCGCGTTTTCTGTCGGCATTGAAAGTGCGGTCTACAAATTTTATGACCTTGGCGCCGCTGGTCGCCAGCCGTATCAAATTTTTATATACATAACCGTCGTCAAAAAAGCGCAGTCCGTCACAACGCCCGGACAAGCAATAGGCGCAAGCATACGGACAACCGCGGCTGCTCTCAAAATAAGCGATACGGTCTTTCAGCGTCGCCAAATATTCGTCCGTATACGGACTGACCGGCGTACCGGAACCGACAAAGGGTTCGGCCGCAACGATACGCCCGTCCCGACGGTATGCAATTCCCGAAATCGGAGAAATATTTCCCGAAATCAGTCTATCGCAGAGCAGACGAAAAGGGATTTCCCCCTCACCGCAAATCACACAATCAATTTCCGGCGCATGTTTCAGCACATCGACCGCGTTATAGCTGACCTCGGGACCGCCGAGTACCAAAATCACATTTGGCAGTTTTTCTTTTATAAGCGTTGCCAGTTTATACACCGTTTGAATATTCCATATGTATACGCTGACCGCGAGCAGGCGCGGCGCCCGTTTTGCAATGTCCTCTGCGACCGCGTATACGGATTCATTGACGGTGTGTTCCGCGATTTCACACAAAAGCGGAAGATCGCCGATTGCAGCCTTTAAATACCGGGGAGCAAGCGCGGAATGCACATAATTGGAATTCAGCGCAAGAATCACTACATCCGTCATTTTGTTCACCGCCTTTTGGAATAATATAGCACAAACAGTATAAAAAAGCAATGTGGCAAATTTCTATAAATCGACATACTTTCTTGAAATTTCACTGCAAATATGCTAAAATAAATTTATGCTGTATTTTGAAAAATTGACGCTGTACAAACTGAAAAATGCAATCTACTCTAAGTCAGTCTTTTAATTTTCAATCGTCAAATTTAGAAGGGGTAAAATGAAACAAGCACTGATCGTTACCGGCGGATACTGCAATACCGAGCGCATTGTATCGGATACAGACCGTTTTTTTCTGAAAATCGCCGCGGACAGCGGCTACTTGACCGCACGAAAGCTCGGAATTTTTCCGGATATTCTGATCGGTGACTTTGACTCACTTGATGAGCCGCTGCCGGACAACATACCGATCATCCGAGCGCCCGCGCAAAAAGACGAAACCGATACCATGCTCGCCTGTATGACCGCAATCAAGCACGGTGCAAATGAGATTTTGATTCTCGGCGGCACGGGCGGACGAATAGACCACCTTTTTTCCAACGTTTTTTATCTGGATTATCTGCGCGAAAACAAAATACAAGCCCGTTTAACCGACGGAGAAAACACTGTACGAATCATTGCGGATGAAACCGTGAAACTCAAACAAAATAACGGATATTTTTCGGTTTTCGCACTGCTTCCCTCTGTCGTAACGCTGACCGGATGTAAATATCCGCTGACCGACGCGCCTCTGTCACCGTCCTATCCGTATGCGGTCAGCAATGAAATTATCGGAGACATTGCCGATATTACCATACGCGGTAAAGCGCTGCTCTGCGAGAGTGCAAAACTGTAATCTCATTTGAAAATCGATAAATGAATATATTTTTTAACATTTTTCACAAAGCTGTCTTGACCCGCTTCATTATCTTTGATACAATATAAGGGTTAGAAAATTTGCAGCACCGTCGATCTGTGCAAAAAACTGCGCTGATTTGCCGCATTTTATCTGCTGCTAACTTTGGGGGACTTCTATGTTTGTAAAAATCATCGTACTCATTGTCTTTGCCGCCGCTATGATTCTAATCGGCGTTTTAACGCGCAAAAGTACCGCGGACGTTAACGGTTTTGTTCTCGGCGGCCGCGCACTCGGCCCCTGGATGACTGCTTTTGCTTACGGTACGTCCTATTTCAGCGCCGTGATCTTCATCGGCTATGCCGGACAGTTCGGTTGGAATTACGGCCTTTCCTCCACTTGGATCGGCATCGGAAATGCACTGCTCGGCTCTTTGCTTGCATGGGTGGTTCTCGGCAACCGAACCCGCGTGCTAACAAAGCATCTCGGCGTCTCTACCATGCCCGAATTTTTTGAAAAGCGATATAATTCAAAAGCGCTCAAAACGGCATCTGCGCTGATCGTCTTTTTATTTCTGATTCCCTACACGGCGTCTGTTTATAACGGACTCTCCACGCTGTTTGCGTCGGCATTTCCGGGCGTTCCCTATTCTGTTTGGATTGTAATCATGGCTGCGTTTACCGCAGTTTATGTCATTCTCGGCGGATATATGGCCACTGCGGTAAACGATTTTCTACAGGGCATCGTTATGCTGATCGGTATTGCCGCCGTCGTTGTCTGCGCGGTGAATGCGCAGGGCGGACTCGGCAATGTAATTTCGCAGCTCGGACAGATTGATTCGGGTTCGGCATACGGTACATATAATTCGGTCCTCGGCCCCGATCCGCTGAACCTAATCGGTGTTGTTATCCTGACCTCGCTCGGTACTTGGGGACTGCCTCAAATGGTGCAGAAATTTTATGCCATTAAGGATAAAGCCGCTGTTCGGCGCGGGTCACTGATTTCCACACTGTTTGCAGTCATCGTTGCCGGCGGTTCCTATTTTTTGGGCGGACTTGGCCGTCTGTACTGCACGACTGATGCGACGGAAAGTGGTAAAACGCTGATCCATACGCTGGCAAACGGCAATCCGAACTTTGACAGCATTGTACCCGCCATTCTGGAAAGCGCAATACCCGAAATTCTTTTGGGATTGGTTATCGTACTGGTTTTGTCTGCGTCTATGAGCACGCTAGCCGGATTGGTTCTGTCATCCAGTTCCACAATGACAATCGACCTTATCAAGCCCTGCATGAAAAAAGGCATGTCGCAAAAGAAACAGGTTTTGACCATGCGCATTTTAATCCTCGTATTTTTGCTGATCTCGGTTTGGATCGCCGTTGACAAACAGCGGCTGAACGACATCGGCATCAATATATCCGCCCTTATGAGTATTTCCTGGGGAACACTGGCAGGTTCATTCTTGGCACCGTTTCTGTATGGGCTTTTTTCCAAAAAAGTTACCAAAGCGGCCGTATGGGTCAGCCTGTGTTCGGGGGTGCTGATAACGGTTGTCAGCATGATTTTATTCAACCTCGGCATTTTCCCGGAACTGACCCGTTCCGCTGCCGGTTTTACGGTATTTGGCCTGAATTTTAATCTTGCGTCCCCGATTAACTGGGGCGCGATCGCCATGATCGTCGGTTTAATCGAAGTGCCGATCGTCAGCATGCTGACCGCCACCAAGGCATCTACCGAATATGCGTCTAAAATTTTTGAATGCTATCATACAGAAGAATAAAGCATAGCAAAAAAGGAAGTGCAAAATGAAATATTTTCAGCCGGAAATTGAAACAATGCCTCGCGCTGAGCTTGAAGCCCTGCAGCTTGCAAAGCTGAAGCAGATCGTTGCCTATTGTTTTAACAATTCCAAATTTTATCACGACAGACTCACGGATGCCGGTGTCTTTGACGGCGATAAAATCAGACAGTTATCGGACATCCAGTACATACCGTTCACAACCAAGGACGATTTCCGCAACAACTATCCGTTTGGCATGAATGCCGTTCCGATGAATCAAGTGGTGCGTATACATGCGTCTTCAGGCACTACCGGCAAACCGACTGTCGGCGTATACACAAAAGAAGATCTCGACGTATGGAGCGATTGCGTCGCGCGTGTGGCGATTGCCGGCGGCGCATCAGCGGACGATATTATTCAGATTTCCTTCGGGTACGGTCTGTTTACCGGTGCGCTCGGCCTGCATTACGGACTTGAAAAAATCGGTGCAACCGTGATTCCCGCATCCGCCGGCAATACGGAGAAGCAATTGATGATGATGCGCGATTTCGGCGTAACGGGACTTGTCGCTACACCCTCGTATGCGCTTTATCTCAGCGAGGCTATCAAGGAAAGCGCCTATCCTTTATCCGATTACAAACTTCGTCTCGGAATACTCGGCAGTGAACCCTGCACGCCTGAAATGCGTGCGCAAATCGAAAAAAATCTCGGCATCTATGTTTCCGACAACTACGGCATGACCGAACTCGGCGGTCCCGGCGTCAGCGGCGACTGCAGCGCCAGAAACGGCATGCATTTTGCAGAAGATCATTTTCTTCCGGAAATCATCAACAGCGAAACCGGCGAGCGGCTCGGTGAAAACGAGGTCGGAGAACTTGTCGTCACAACACTCTCCAAACGCGGTATGCCGGTACTTCGCTACCGAACAAAGGATATTACCAAAATTTCCTATGAACCCTGTTCCTGCGGCCGCACGCACGCCCGAATGGCCAAAACCATGGGACGTACCGATGATATGCTGATTATTAAAGGCGTTAATGTTTTCCCGACGCAGATCGAAAGCGTACTTATAAATACAGATAAAATCGGGCCGCATTATCAGTTAATCGTTCGCCGTGAAAATTTCAAAGATACGCTGGAAATCAAGGTGGAACTCATCGACAGCAATCTTTTGGAAAGCTACGGAGAACTGGAGGCGCTTCGCAGCGGCATTCAGGAAAAACTGAAAAGCGTATTAGGACTGCAAACCAAAGTTACGCTGGTACATCCGAAATCGCTGGAGCGCTTCCAGGGGAAAGCCAAACGCATTCTTGATCTCAGAAATGAATCGTAACCGCCGAAACATCAGGCGAAAATCCGCAAAATTTTGATCTTATCCGGTATCAATCGGATAAGCAAAGGAGGCAATTATTTTGAAAGAACTTTTGATCGGCAACGCCGCTGTAGCACGAGGATTATATGAAGCGGGCTGCGGCATCGTTTCCAGTTATCCGGGCACCCCCAGCACCGAGATTACGGAATTTGCCGCAAATTATGATGAAATATACTGTGAATGGGCGCCAAATGAAAAAGTAGCGATGGAGGTCGCATTCGGCGCATCCCTCGCGGGTACCAGAAGCTGCTGCGCCATGAAGCATGTGGGACTGAATGTCGCGGCAGACCCGCTGTTCACGCTTTCTTATACCGGCGTAAATGCCGGTCTTGTGGTCTGTGTTGCAGACGATCCGGGTATGCACTCTTCTCAGAACGAACAAGACTCCCGCCACTATGCCATCGCAGCCAAAGTACCGATGCTCGAACCCGCAAATTCGGCGGAAGCCCTGCTCTTCACAAAAGAAGCGTTTGAACTGTCTGAAAAATTTGACACGCCGATTCTGCTTCGTATGTGCACACGCATCGCGCACTCTCAAAGCATCGTTGAAACGGGCGCGCGCGCGGAGATTGCAAAGAAACCCTACACGAAAGACGGCGCAAAGTATATTATGATGCCCGGCAACGCCAAGCGCCGCCATCCGCTTGTTGAAGCGCGCACCGCCGCTCTGACGGAATTTGCGGAAAGCTGTCCGTACAATCGCATGGAAATGGGCGGCGAGGAAATCGGCATTATTACCTCCGGCACCGCGTATCAGTATGTAAAGGAAGTGTTCGGGGACAGCGTCAGCGTTTTCAAGCTCGGTCTCATTCATCCCCTGCCCGTCCGCAGCCTGAAAGATTTCGCTGAAAAAGTAAAAAAACTGTATGTAATTGAAGAACTGGACGGCGTAATTGAAAGCCACTGCCGCAATATCGGACTTGATGTCATCGGAAAAGAGATGTTTCCCTGTATCGGCGAATTTTCCCAGGCAACGATTGCAAAAGCGTTCGGACTGCCCGAAAAGGAACATTTCAGCGCCGATTTAAACATTCCGGTGCGTCCGCCGGTCATGTGTGCGGGATGTCCGCACCGCGGCATGTATTACACGCTTGCGAAAAACAATGTGACGGTGCTCGGCGACATTGGTTGTTATACGCTCGGCGCCCAGCCTCCGCTCTGCGCTCTGGATTCTACGCTTTGCATGGGCGCCTCGGTCTCCGGGCTGCACGGTTTTAATAAAGCGGAGCCGTCAGACGGTAAAAAAGCGGTTTGCGTCATCGGCGATTCCACCTTTATGCATTCCGGTGTAACGGGACTGATTAACATTGCCTATAACGGTTCTGATTCAACCGTGATTATCCTGGACAATTCCATCACCGGCATGACCGGACACCAGCAAAACCCGACCACCGGCTACAATATCAAAGGTGATCCGGCCGGAAAAATCGACCTTGAAGCGCTCTGCCGCTCGATCGGTATACGCCGGGTTACCGTTGTGGATCCATATGATCTTGACGCCTGCGAACGCGCTTTAAAAGAAGAGCTTGCGGCCAATGAGCCCTCGATTATCATTTCCCGCCGTCCCTGCGTTTTGCTGAAATATGTCAAACCCAAAACACCGGTTCATGTTTCGCCTGATAAATGCAAGGGCTGCAAAAAATGCATGAAATTCGGATGTCCCGCAATCAGCATACATAATAAAAAAGCAGAAATTGATAAAACACTTTGCATCGGCTGTGATGTATGCAAACAACTTTGCGCGTTTGGCGCGATTGAAAGCGAGGTGCGCGTATAATGGAAACACAAAGCATTATGATTGTCGGCGTAGGCGGCCAGGGGTCTCTGCTGGCCAGTAAGCTGCTCGGCCGACTGCTTGTAGACGAGGGATACGATGTAAAAGTATCCGAGGTGCACGGCATGAGTCAGCGAGGCGGCTCTGTCGTTACCTATGTTCGTTTTGGAGAGCAAGTATATTCTCCTGTAATCGAAACCGGAGAAGCGGATTTTATCGTTTCTTTTGAAAAGCTGGAAGCAGCCAGATGGCTCTCCTGTCTGAAAAAGAACGGAACGATCGTAGTCAATACACAGCAAATCGACCCGATGCCTGTTATTATCGGTCAAGCGGAATATCCGGATTCAATTCTCGAAGACATGAAGGCAAGCGGCGCGCATGTAGATGCAACCGACGCGCTTGCGCTCGCCGAACAGGCAGGTTCCGCCAAAGCGACAAACATTGTATTGATGGCAAGACTGGCAAAATATTTTCATATCCCTTATGAAAAATGGATCGCGGCAATTGAAAAAACCGTTGCGCCTAAATTTGTTGCAATGAACAAAAAAGCCTTTGAACTTGGGTATACTTATTAAGAATTAAGGAGGGGGTCCGAATGACGATCAGCCAGCTTTCGGTTTTTGCCGAAAATTCTCCCGGAATCATCTATCAGATCACAGAGCGTATTGCCGCTGCGAACATTGATATACGTGCGATCAGCGTATCGGATACGCAGGATTTCGGTATTTTACGCGTAGTTGTCAGTGATGCCGAGCGCGCCAAAACCGCACTCGGAAACGGTGATTTTGTTGTAACCATAACGCAGGTCTTGGGAATCGAGATACCGGATAAACCGGGCGGGCTTGCCAATGTACTCGCCCTGCTTTCGGAAAATGGAATCAATGTAGACTATATCTATGCGTTTGTTACGATTTCAGGCAAAAGCGCATATGTCGTCATGCGTGTAAACAACAATGAAAAAGCGGAAGAATTGTTAAAGCGCAACGGCATCCATATGCTGACACAGGCGGAAATCGAAAATTTTTAAGATTATACGCAACAAAAACAGCGGGAGAAATTTTCTCAGGAAAATTTCTCCCGCTGTTTTTTTATTGGCAAAGTCGCCTACTGTATCACGCCGCAGGCAATCTTGGCGCCGGAATCACCAGACGGCTGTGTTTTGAAATCATCTGCGTGCTCATGAATTATAACCGTTTTTCCCAAAATATCGGAAACCGTGAAGCGATCCGTAAGTACTGCCGACATCGCGATTCCGTGGCAACCAAACAACGGCGGCAAATCGCCGGCATGTTCCGGATGCGCACAATCATTCGGATTAAAATGCGTGCCGGTAAACGGAAATGGTTCCGTGCCGTTTTCAGCGCAAGAATCTCCTTCATGGATATGCATGGCGAAGATCGGAGAATCGCACGCGCCGCTGCCCATTGGTAAACCAGTCACCGACGTCACGATGTACACGCCGTTATCCGTCTGATAAAAACGCACAAGGCCGTTGATCTTCGGGAAAGACGCCGAGCCTTTTATAATCGCCGCAGCATCTACTCTCTCATATTCTTTGCCGTCATAATGAATATACATAATTAACACCCCGTATCAGCATACGCTAAACGGGGTGTTAGGTTACGAATTATTTTTCGGTCAAATTATAAAGCATCTGTACGGTCTGCGCTCGATTTAAAATAGCTGACGGTGCAATTACACCCGCGCCGTCTCCGTTGAATACACCTGCCCCGGTCAGCGCATAAATAGCGCTGCGCGCCCATACCGGTATCACAGAATCATCAGTAAAGACACTGACCGCGCTTCCCTCTTCGAGTTCCAAAATGTTGTTAATCAGCACGGCGGCTTCGGCTTTGGTTATGCTGTCCTGCGGGTTAAAATAAACCAAACCATCCTGTTCACTTCCGTTTACATACCCCATCCGCTGCGCGGTCGCTACATACGGTCTGTATTCGATGCTGATTTTATAATTGTCGGCAAAAGAGGTGTCGGTATCCGTAAGTGTCTGAATATCCAGCGTTTTCATTACCATTGTGATAAACTCTTCACGACTCATGCTGTCGTCAGGGCAAAATACCAGTCCGTTCTGATAACGCATTGCATCCGCAATACCGGCCTCATAAAGTGACAGAGCGGCATTTTCACACCAATGCCCCTTTGTATCCGTAAAGCTCACCGATGTTTTATTGACATTAACGGACACGGTCTGCGCAGATGAATAATTTCCATATACATCCCGCACCACTACCACAAATTTATCATCACCTACAAATCCGGAGGCAGGCGTATATTTAAAGCTTCCGCGCATCGAATCTGTAATGGTCAGCGTTCCCTTTTCCGGATAGGAAATGACCTGAAAATCTAAAGGATCGCCTTCGGGATCGGCAGCGCCGAGCGTACCGAAATACGAAACATTGCGATAGGTTGAAATGCGTTCTTCATCTCCGGCAAAAGCAGGCGCATAATTAATCGAATCCAAAAGTTTTAACGTACAGGGAATCTCAGTTCCGTTATACTCAAAATTAAAGCTGGTATATTCAATTTGATCATTCGAGGGAACAAAGCGCAAAAGAGACAAATATTCACTTTTAATCGACTGCCCCTCTGTGATATTCAAGGTACCAAGCTTCAGCGTGCCGTCCGATGACTGCGGCAAAGAGGACACCGTCACCGAAGAAACCGAAGGCAAGCCAAGACATTTCATGAAATCCTGCTCAGAAAAATAAATGTCGCTGTACACCAAACCGCTCTTAATCATCGCGTGCTGTTTTGCCAGTACGTTCAGCGCAGGCGAAACAATCGCAGCCGAAGCGCCAAGCGTCATTGCCAGAACTAAAATCGAAACCAGAATCAATCGGATTTTATTTTTCATTGTTTTTCTCCTTGAAATAGATAATATGTTCTGTGATAATTTTTTCCCATATGGAGATTTTTATGCAGAAATGTCCGAATTCTCTAAAATGCATAAAATTATAGTGAGCTTATGCTCAATACCAACAACGAAAGGTTTCGTAAAATACGATATGTATAGAATGAATGCGAACTACCACGGCACACCGCGCGACCGGCTGGATCCGTCCATGCTGGAGCGCATGATGCAGCAAAACTGTGCCGTACCTCAAATGGAGCATCAGGAAGCTCCGTCCTGTCCATATGAATCTGAAAATGAAACCATTACAAACGGAGTATCACTTGCAATGGTTTATTCCCCGGAACAATTCTGGCAAAATCTTTACAATGAAGAGGAAGGTTTTATGCAAGGAACAATTTTCAAAGAACTTGATAAACCTTTCTATGGGCCGAAATGCCACGGAGGCCGCAGGAATGGGTAATATGAATTGCAACGGAAACGGACGTTCCAGAATGCTTCGCAAAGTGCAGCAGCACGGATTTGCCATGATCGAGGCCGGCTTATATTTGGACGGACATCCAAATTGCCGGAAAGCCCTCGACTATTTTAACCGCCAACGCGATAACTATATGAAATGCGCACATGAATTTGAGGAAAAATACGGTCCGCTGACCATTTTTTCCGATGCAAACAATGATTCTTGGCAATGGATACAAGGCCCGTGGCCTTGGGAAAGCGAGGCAAACTAATGTGGATTTACGATAAAAAACTTGAATTTCCCGTAAAAATCAAAAACGCAGACCCGCGAGCCGCTAAAGTGATTATCAGCCAGCTTGGAGGTCCCGACGGCGAGCTTGCCGCCTCGATGCGCTATTTAAATCAACGCTATGCCATGCCATATAACGAAGTCGTAGGCATATTGACCGATGTAGGCACTGAGGAACTCGCGCATTTGGAAATGATATCCGCAATCCTGTATCAGCTGACCAGAAATCTGTCGCCTGAAGAAATCAAAGCTTCCGGATTTGACACATATTTTGTCGATCACACCACCGGCATTTATCCGCAAAGCGCAGCCGGTGTGCCCTTTTCCGCAACGTATTTCCAATCCAAAGGGGATGTTATCACAGACTTATGCGAAGATCTTGCAGCAGAACAAAAAGCACGTACCACATACGACAACATCCTGCGACTGGTGGATGACCCCGATGTCCGCGAACCCATCAAATTTCTTCGCGCGCGCGAAGTTGTCCATTTTCAAAGATTCGGCGATGCAAATCTGCCTTATTCAAACAAAAATGAACCAAGGTCACAGACTTGTCTGTGGCCTTGGTTCATCAAAAAAGTGCCGAAGAAAAGGCTTCGACACTTTTTATCTTTGAATTTAAAACCGAATTATGCTTTCCAAAGACTGTGGATATTGCAATACGCATAGACCGCTTCCACCTCATCGTCTGCACAAATAGCGAAGCAGACCTCCGGCTTATCACCGGGTTTTAACGCCTTTCTCTGATTTCCGAATTTGGTTTGTAAAGATATCCACTCAATGTAGTGTTCAGGAAGCATAGGATGCTCTGCCGCTCCCACGGTCACAAAAACCTGATTGTCCTTTATTTCGTAAACAGGTATATGCTTTTCTATAGAAGCTTCTGTGGTACCGGGAACAAGTTCTGTCATTTTTTGACCGCAGCACATCACAGGCACACCTTTATTCTTTACCATTGCAATGATATTTCCGCAATGCGCACAAATATAAAATTTCTGTTCCATAATCAAGATCCTTTCAAAAATCATTTAATGACAATTGTGTTTTCCGCAACCATGTTCACCGCAAGTATGCGCTTCGCCGCCATGCTCGTGATCATGATGATCGCAATGTACATCCGGATTGAATGAAAGCGTATTCGTCAAAAGCGCATCGACCGCATCATCAGCGCTTCCGGATACGCCGCCATACAATTGGATTCCCGCTGCTGCAAGCGCCGTCTGTGCGCCGCCTCCGATGCCTCCGCAGATCAGCACATCGGCTTTGTTTGCAACCAAAAAGCCGGCCAAAGCGCCATGACCGCTCCCGTTGGTATCGACAATATTGGAAGAAACAACCTTGCCCTCCTCTACATCGTAAAATTTGAATTGTTCGGTATGACCGAAATGTTGAAAAATCTCTCCGTTTTCATAGGTTACTGCAATTCTCACAATTGTATCTCCTTTTATAATCATATTCCCTGTATTTTCAGGATTTTGTTTTTCACAATGCTTTTTCGAGCACCATTTGGAATTTCCGTTGCAAAACCGATAATGACCTCCGCTTATAGTTAAACGATAACCGTTAACAATACTGCTTGCAATCTTTTCTCTTGCACTTTCATATATCTCGGTTACAGTAGAACGCGAAATCTCCATCTGCTTCGCACATTGCTCGTGCGTTTGCTTTTCCAAATCCACAAGCCGGATAACTTCAAATTCATCAAATGTCAGTTCAACAGACTTCTCAGATGTCGCAGCATCCGGTGAAAAATCCGTAAAAGCCGGTTTGCTGCAAATTTTTCGGCATCGCTGTGGTCTTGACATAGACTTTCTCCCTGATTTGTTTTCGGTATATACCGATTATACCACACGATTTTCATTTTTTCAATACCTTGCAGAGATTTTCTGCTGCATATCCTTCATACATGCAATGACAACTTCAAATCGTCCATATAACCTCTACAGTTCCATCCTCACGAATCAGAATTTTATGTATCAAAATGCCGACCGCCGCCCTTTTCTGTTCTGCCGTTGCATCTGCCCATTGACGAGACAATTCCGCACCGCTGACATGTTCACTTTCCCTGTTTTCCAAACGCACAATCTTTTCTTGAACAATCGATTTTTTCTCTGCAAGCGCCTGTGCCCTTTCATTCATAAGTCGAATCATTTCTGTCCCAGTTTCTTTGTTCAACATCATAGAAATAAGCCTATCCTGCGCGTCTTTGATTTCACTCAGATGATTTTTTAAAAGATTAATTTTATTTACAGTATCAGTTGAAAAATGTACGCGGCATCCTTTTAGATGCAATAACTTGTCCGAAATCAGCTGGTCGGCCATATTTTCGAGACTCTCTGCATACAGGGTCACGTCCGGTCCCTGACAAATACGGTTGTGGAATTTTCCGGTACAATGAAAATAGCGTGTTTGTGTGCCGTCAAGACGACGACCGCCCCTGGTTACCGTCATGGTTCGCCTGCATTTTGCACACACAATTTTGCCGCCAAGCCAGCTTGTCGTATTGCTCATTGCTTTACCGATCTGCTTATTTTGTTTCAGTTTTTTTTGACACAACAACCATATTTTAGACGATACAAGTCCCTCGTGACGCATAACCACAGCCTTGATATCCGACCAGTCTCCCTCAAAATCATGCGTACTTTTTCCATAGATCTGCAAACCGTGAACACCGTCAAATTCTTTGATGTCACTGACAATACATGCATTCTGTTGTTTAAAATATTCAAATACAGCATTGTCTGCTCTTACATAAATGGGATTTTTAAGAATGGCGGATAATTTAGCAGTAGACCAATTTCCGCCGGTTGGCAAAATACCGTTTTCAATTAGGCTATTCATCAACCGACGCAAGGAAATATTCTCAAACGCATACGTTTCAAACATATATTTTATTTGTTCGGCTTCTTCTAACTGCGGAACAAACATCTTTGTCTTGATACCGTGAACGGTGGTGTCTGTCGCAATGAATCCGTATGGGCGGCGGCCTCCCATATAAAGTCCCATTTTGCTGCGGTGGTCATATGCCTGTTTAACACGTTCAATAATGGACTGCCTTTCAAATTCGGCAAAAACCATAAGAATTTTTACAATCATTTCGCCGTAAGGAGAACTCGTATCAAAGGTTTCCTGTGAGGAAACAAACTGTACATTATATTCTTTGAAAGTTTGCAGGATTCCGACGAAATCGGAAAGACTTCTGCTGATACGATCGAGCCGATAAACAATCACTTTTTTTAATTTTCCCTTGCGTATCATCTGCATCATTTTTTGAAAATCCGTTCTGTTCGTATTTCCGCCGGAAAAGCCATTGTCCACAAATGTGTAAATTTTTTCTTCTTTTTCATCCGGTTTCAACATTGAACGGCAGTATTCAAGCTGTGTTGCGCAAGAGACGCTGTTTTCGCGTTCAACGGATTTCCGGGCATATAACGCGATCGCCAACAAATTATCTCCTTTCCAAGCTATTTCAAGTCTACCCTGTGTGTGAAAATTTGATATAATTGTTCCAAAATTTGCACTTCCGTATCTTCTCTTTGTTCTTCGTCTGCAATGCAAACTTGGATAATCTTATACGTGTGTCCTTTGCTATCCGTATACGCTGTCACCCGTTTCACCTCTGTAAATTATATGAACAGCGTTTTTATACATGACTGAAAGCGATTTGTATGCTATAGCACATATCGGATACCTCATCATAATCTGATACAGGAGGTGCAAAACAATGATTATGATTGCAATGGTTCGAGAAGTTCGGCCAAACCAATTGGTTGTCCGAGATCGCGCCAATTTTCAAAACGTTGTCGTAAACACAAATGATACTCGATGCTTTTCTGTCGGCGATATCGTCAGTATTTTATATAACGGCGTAATGACCAAAAGTCTTCCGCCGCAGATCTCCGCAATTCGCATCCGGCGTCTGTTTCCGCGACGCAATTGCCCGTAAATATTCAATTTTATAATATACAATAAATAAACTGGTATACGGCGCTGTTTATCTGTGTATCGCAAATACAAAAAGCAAGGCTTTCTTGAGATTTTATCATCAAAAAAGCTTTGCTTTATTTGTATTAAGTGCAATTTTAAAACGACATGAACGGCCAAACAAACGCTTTCTGCATAAAAATGGCAGAAAACGGAAGAATGTTGGTAGAGTGTGCTTAAAATTTTCAAGGAGGAGCTTTGTCGTGCGCAAAACCGAATATTTTTGCGGTTGGTATTTCAAATGCCAATCCGAAAAAGAAAGCATCGCTTTTATACCGGCCGTCCACATAGGAAACGGACAGCAAAGAGGCTCGATTCAGTTCATCAGCAACAATGAAAGTTGGAATTTCTCACTTCCCTATGAGCAGTGTCAAGTGAACAAAGACCGCCCTTTTTCAAAACTGGGAGAAAATATCTTTTCCAAAGACGGGATTCATTTGAATCTGCATACAAAATCCCTGTCCGCCACAGGCTCTGTACGATTCGGGCCTCCGTCCTCCCTGCGTTTTGACATTATGGGACCGTTTTGCAGCGTTCCGTTTATGGAGTGCAGACATCGTGTATTCAGTATGCGGCACACGGTAAACGGTACGCTGCAAATCAACGGAAAATCCCACTGCTTTGAAAACAGTGTGGGATATATAGAGGGCGACCGCGGACGTTCTTTCCCCCAAAAATATATATGGACGCAATGCTGCTTTGACGGCGGTTCCCTCATGCTCTCGGTCGCTGAGATTCCGATAGGACCCATCCATTTCACGGGAATCATCGGCATTGTGCAGCTGCACGGCAAGGAATATCGCCTTGCGACCTATCTGGGGGCAAAAGTATTACATTTGAAAAACCGTGAGATTGTTATTCAACAAGGAAATTTCATCATGACCGCCATACTGCTTGATGAACACGCAAATCCGCTTAAAGCCCCCCGAAACGGCGTTATGACGAGAACGATTCGTGAAAATATCGTTTGCCGTGCGCAGTATCAGCTGCGCGAGCAAACACGCATTTTACTCGATTTGGAATCTGAAACAGCCTCATTTGAATATGAGTATTGAGTCACCAAACAAAAAACAAATTCAATCTTTATCTGCACGATAAATTTTTGTTTGAATGGATAAAAACGGCGATGCGCTGCGCGTAACACAGGACAATCTGGATTCCAAAAACTTTTATGCTTTCAATCCTGCATTTGACAACTGTTCCGGTACAAACGCAAACCGATCCGGCTGTAGATGTAATTAAAAATTTTTCCCGTTCATTTGTATAAATAAAGCCGCCGGAATTTAGAGTGTTGTTCTAAGAAAACAGAGAGGGACGGCGTGTATCGTCCCTCAAAAAGTTTCTTCGCGCACTGCTCTTTTCCGGCGGTTTGTTTTCTGTAAAATGCGATATTATCGAACGCGGAGTCGTTCACAAAAATTCACGTCGCTGCCTACATAGGCCGTAAAGTTCGTTGAATACGTCACATACCCCGGTCTTGAAGCCGGCGGTCTTTTTATATTTTTCACTCTCGTATAATCCACGGGAATCTGCCCCTGTGCGCCGGCGCTGGAATACGTCGCGGCAATGACAGCGGCCTGTGTATAATCCTCCTCAGACGGCTCCTCACCGTCGCAAATCAAAATCACATGAGATCCCGGACGATCCTTAACATGAAACCACAAATCTGATTTCCCGGCCACTTTAAAGGTAATATGCTCATTTTGCAGATTATTTTTGCCGCACAAAATTCTGTATCCGCTTGCCGAACGAAATTCCATCGGATGCAGCGTTCCCGTGCGCTTTGCATTTTTCGCCGTAGAAAGACGGGATACATACCCGCTCTGGGACAATTCCATGCGGATTTCATTTAAATCGCTTTCGATTTCGGCACGCTGCAAAGCTTCGGTCACGGTGTCAAGATACCGCAATTCTGCCTCTGCCAAATCAATTTGCGCTCCGAGATAGACTTTCGCGCTTTTCGATTTGCTGTATTTTTTATACATCCGCTGCGCATTCTGAGCGGGCGTCAGACGCGGATCCAGCATAATCGTAACCTCTTCCGCCACCTCGCTGTAATAATTCGACACACGAATATGCTTCATTCCGCGCTGAATCATATAAAGATTTGCCGTAATCAAATCTCCGTATAATTTATACGTATCGCCGTCGGCGCACGCCGCCAGTTCTTCTCTCTGTGTTTCCAGTTTGCGCGCAAGACGTGCGCGCGCACCGGAAAGCAGATGTGCAATATCCTGTCCAAGACGGCGAATCCGTTCCGCCGCATCCCGCTTTTCAAAATAAGCATCCAGCAACGTTCCCATATCGGGGAAATACGACACCTGGGCCATATCCCCGTACTGAAGAATATCCATAAAGCAAAATTCAAACGGCACGCCCTCTGCATCATATAAAAGCACCGGTTTAAAATCCGCAGTTTCCAGAAGCGACCGAAACTGCATAAAAACCGAAAAAAGGCGATCCGGCAGAACGGTCTCAAGCGTCCCGTCTGCAGTTCCGGAAACTCTATAGGCCAGTTCCCGCGCAACCAAGGGAGAAATACCGCCGAAACGGCTGAGTATAAAACGCCAAACCGACATCGAACCCTCGCAGGCGGAAATCATCTGCGCAAGCTCGTCTTTGGTCAACGCAAAAATATCGTTTTTTCCCTGTGACGGCGGCAATGCATACACCATTCCGGGCAATATCTGACGCAGGCGGCTGGTCGAAAAATCAACCCATCGCATAGCGGCAATGATTTTTTTGTTTTCATCGGTCAAAAACAAATTGCTGTATTTACCCATGATCTCCACGATCAAAAAGCGCGTAACAGAAAACCCCAGTTCATCACGACCCGTAAATTCAAGCTCCGCCACCCGGTCAAACCCGATTTGCCGCGCACAAACAAAACGTCCGCCGCCAAGCTGCTTACGCAAAAGCATACAAAGCATCGGCGCTGTCGCCGGATTCTCTTTTTGCTGTGCGGTCAGATAAATCTTCGGGCTGTTTGCCCCCACGTTAATCGCCAGTCGGATATTTTCACGCCGCGCCGCACTATGCAGCGTGAAAACAATCTCATCCTTTTGCGGCTGCTGTATTTTTTCCACCCGCGCGTCCGCCGCCGTATTTAATTCATGCAGAACCGCGCACAGCATTCCTGCGTCAAAAGCCATACATTACCTCTTTTTTCTGAGCACATAATAAAAAAACCGCCCGCTCTGTACAAAACCGGCATTCCGGGCAACCGCCGCCGAAGCAAGATTATGCGCATCGCATTTATACAATACACGAAAGCCCGCTGTACACAGCCATGCCGACAGCGCGCGCGCCGCCGCCGAAGCATATCCTTTTCCGCGGTATTCGGGCGCAGTCTCCACGCCGATCTCAATCAGCGGCGCATCCCGATCCGGCGGCGATGCCGTAACCGCAACCGCAGCGATTTCGCCGTCGCATACCACGCCGAAAACAACCTGTCCATAGGCAAGACAAGCCTCTAAATTATAAGTCGTGCGGTTATGATACCGTCCCGCGCGGCGAATCCGTTCACACGGAAAACCGAAATCTGCAATATTCTCCCCGATAAAATTATATCCGCGCTTTTTTGAATGTTTATCCGGCGCATACCCATACCGCGTACAAAATTCCGTACACCCCGCGCTGAGAAAATCAACCGCCGCATCCGAAAAAAGAGCATCCGAAAAGCGATGCGCATAAGTTTCGCAAAGCTCTGACACGGACGGATAGGCAAAAATTTTCGTTTCTTCTCCGTTTTGCTCCACATGTACCGGAACGGCAATGTCAAACCTATTTTCCGTAACCCATTGTTCGCCGTCCGCGTCTATTATAATCATGGATTCTCCTCCGCGCAAAAATACTTTCGCAATGCCGGCAGCCCCTCAAATACCGGACAGCCGCATAAAGCAAGTCTTGCGTAATCCTGATGCCCGGACGCCAGCAGCACACAATCGGCTCCCGCAGCCGTCGCAACCTCAAAATCGTGGATTGTGTCCCCGATAAATAAGGCGCGTTTTGGATTGACCTTTTTTGACCAATTTACGGCAGCCTCCATCTTTCCGCTGCCGTATGTATCGCCTTGACCAATCAGATCGTCAAAATACGCGCGCAGTCCGAGCGATTCAACCTGTTGTTCAAGCATTTTTTGCTCGGTGGCGGACAAAAGATATTGCCGGCAGCCGTTTTCCCTGAAAAATTCAATCAATTCGCGAGCGCCAAAGCAGAGCGCCGCCGAAGTCGCCCGAAGATTATATTCCGAAACCCATTCTGCGGCATATACTTCAAAGCGCTCCCGCTCAAGGCCGATCTTTTCATAATAATCGACCACCGGAAAACAGAAGTACCGACGATAGGCCTCTACACTGTCAAGCATTGGCCGGCCATGCTTTTTCAGCAAAACATTAATCGCTTCAACCCCGATGGATACATCATCCAGCAGCGTTCCGTTAAAATCCCAAACCACATGCGAATACGGCATGTTTCTTCTTTGATTTCTCATACGTCCCCGATACGTTTTCAGTCCTGCTTCCGATTGTTCGTCTTTACGGGAATCAGTCTGCGTTCTTCGGTACCGAAAAGATATCCAAGCCCCGCCGCCGCTGCAATCAGCAAAATACCGAGCGCAAAAACAGCCGCAATCAGCATATCGCTCTGCACAGTGTTCACAAACAGCATAATGCCGGTGAAGCATCCGTCAAGCATAGTCAAAATAAAGTACGTAACATAGTATACAGACGCAGCGACGCTCGAAGTTTTAAAAAACGAACATATAACGAAAACAAAGAGTGAAATCCATACCGGACACTGCGCAAGCAGAGAAAGAAAAAATCCTTTTCCTTTCATCAGTCTGAGCCGTCCGGCATCCAGTTTCGGTTTGTCCTTTGCGCCCGCTTCCCACATGGTTATATACGACAGCACTGCATAAAAGGCCGCCGAAAAAATTCCGGCCGCAAGCATCAGCCCCCTGCTTTGCTGATTGGTCGTTAAAAAAAGGACGAAACCGAATACGGCCATACCGATATGTGTCACCAAAAGCCGCATGATATAATAAGAATTTTCTTTTACAAATTTCAATTTTTCTCTCCGTTTCTGCTGTAATGTCTCAATTATATATAAAAAAACGGATTCCTGCAATAGATTCGCAAATTTTTTTATTTTTCCTTTTCTTTTCGGATAAAATTTTGTATAATAAAAACAACCTGAATTGATCGGAGAAATTCTTATGCAAAAAAACATACGACGGGAAATTGATCGAACTACCCTGCCACCGATACTCAGAGAATTTGCCGGTTACAAAACCGGTATCGAAAACTGCTCTGCACTGACTGTGGAAGAATATCTGCTGGATTTGCGCACTTTTTTTCGGTATCTTGTAACCGTCAAAAATCATCTTCCCCTCTCACACGATACGCTCTGCGAAGCCAATATCGCTGATGTAGACTTAGACTTTATTCAAAATATACGCGCCGAGGACATTTACGAATTTTTGTTTTATGTCGGCACCGACCGCCAAAACGGCTGGGCGGCAAAAGCGCGCAAACTCACCACGATCAAAGTATTCTTTCGCTATCTGGTTTCAAAAAGGAAACTGCTTGACAAAAATCCGGCCGCAGATATTGATTCTCCAAAAAAAGAACGCACGCTGCCGAAATTTCTGACATTCGAGGAAAGCATAACCCTGCTTGATACCATACGCGGCGACCAAGCCTCGGCGAGCCGAGCGCGGGATTATGCCATCGTGACGCTCTTTTTAAACTGCGGCATGCGGCTTTCCGAACTTTGCGGAATTGATCTCAAAGATCTTGCCCCCGAAATGCGCTCACTGCGCGTCATCGGAAAAGGTTCAAAAGAGCGCGTAATCTATCTAAATGCCGCCTGCCGTGAAGCGCTTTCGGATTATCTCGGAGTTCGATGCGCCAATCTGAATGAAAAGGAAGCCGCAAATCCCGCCCTGTTTCTGAGCGGCCGCGGCAATCGTATCAGCGTAAAAACCGTTCAATGGATGGTCGGAAAATATCTGAAAGCCGCCGGTCTTGAAAATCGCGGCTACTCCGTACATAAGCTGCGCCATACGGCCGCAACGCTGATGTATCAGAGCGGCAATGTGGATGTTCGTGTATTGAAAGATATTCTGGGACATGAGCAACTCAACACCACGCAAATCTATACGCACGTCAGCGACGCGCATATGCAGGCGGCCATGGAACAAAATCCGCTCTCCAAAATCGGCAGCGAAAAAGACAAGGTTTAATTTTCAAATAAATTTATACGGCGCTTAATGCATTTTTGACACCCGCCCGATTTTTTCATAAGATGAAATTATAGGGTGGTGATGTCGTGCTTAAGAAACAGAAATTACAAACGGCGTGGATTAAAAAAACGATTGTTTTCATAATTTTTTTAGCAATCGTCTTTGCTTTAATCTATAACCTCCAGATCATTCCGGCCCTGATTCCGCTTGCAAAAGCCGAAGCAACAACCGAAATCACGGCAACGGTAAACCGAATCATCCGTGAGTGTCTCCGAAGCGAAAACTGCGACTACTCAAGCATTGTACGTCTGGCTTATGACACAAACGGAAACGTCGTATCTGTGGAAACGGACACGGTCAAAATGGCGGATCTAATCAGCAGTATCGTCGAATCAACCGCCGATACGCTCGGCGGCAGTGAAAAACTGACCGTGCAAATCCCCGTCGGTAACCTCAGCGGCGGCGCGCTGCTGACCGGAAAAGGCCCGAACATCGAAATACGCGTGGCCGTTTCCCGAAAAATATCCTGCTCGGTCGAAAATGAATTTTATGAAAGCGGCATCAATCAAACTCTGCACCGGATTGTGCTGAATGTGGAAACGGAAACCTATGCGCTGCTTCCGGCACATGTTCAAAAATTTCAGGTTGCAACCGAATACTGCGTAGCCGAAACCGTTATTGTAGGCAAAGTCCCGGACGCCTATACGCATATCAACCGGCTGACAGAGGACATAAACGAAGGAGAAATAGACGATATTTACGATTTCGGCGCCTTTGAGGACTAAGAAGCAATTTTGAAGAATTTTGTTGCCTCCTCCGAAAAAATGTGCTATACTGATTAAAAACTACAAAAGCAGGGGTGCCGGTATGTCGAAAGAAAAAATGGTCTACTTCCGCACATCGCTCGGCGGATTCAATAAAGAGGATGTCAACAGCTATATTGAAAAGCTGAACGCCGAATTTTCAGAGCGTGAAAAATCCGCGCGGAAGAAACTGGAAGCCGCAGAAGAAAAGCTGACTGACCTTGAACAGATCAAGTCCGAACTGGAGATGGCGCTCGACAAAATTTCCAAACTTGAAAGCGCTGCGGAAAGCCGTGAGAAATTAATTGAAGAACAACTTCGGCGCATCGATGAGCAGGCGGCGGAAATCGAAGCGCTCGCTTGTTCCAAGAGCAGCGCCGAAAGCGAAGCCGCAAAGCTTGCCGAGCGTATCGAATCCCTTTCGGAAACCATTCAAAAATCCCAAAAATATGACGGTGTGAGCGCGCAGATCGGAGAAATTATTCTATCGGCAAAAAGTACGGCCGAAGAAATCGTGAATCAAGCGCAAAGAGAATCCGAGCGAAAACTACACGACGCAAACGAACAGTTGGCCGGCGCCGCACGAAATTTCAATGCCCGCGCCGCTACCGCGGCCTATGCCGTTAAAACCGAAATGCGCAAATTGGCGCGCCAATCTTATGCCGCGCTGGCGGAAAAGACCGAGCAAACCGCGGTTTTGCTGCACTCTTTAGCTGAAAATATCAGCCAGTCCACCGAAGCATTTGACGACAGTCTGTCTGCGGTCAAAACCGAAACGGAAGCCGCCGTCGAAAATGAAGCGGCAAAGCTGTTTACCGAAGAACATAGGTTGAAATTTTGAAGATGCAAACATATTTTACCGATCATTTTGAAGAATGGGCCGGCACGCTTCGCGCCGGGGACGAAATTCTGCTCTCCGGCACGGTCTATACCGCGCGCGATGCAGCGCACAAACGCATTGCCGAAGCGATTCGTGCAGGCGCTCCGCTGCCCTTTGATTTAAACAACGCTTTCATTTATTATGCAGGCCCGACACCTGCCAAAAAAACCGCGGTCGGAGCCTGCGGACCGACAACATCTTCCCGAATGGATCCGTATGCACCGGATTTTTACACGCGGGGACTGGCGGCGACCATCGGAAAAGGAGACCGCGCTCCGGCAGTATATTCCGCTATCCAAAAACGCGGGGGACTGTATCTGTGTGCCATCGGCGGCGCGGGCGCGCTCGCTTCCATGGCTATACGCACGTGCGAGGTCATTGCTTACGAAGACCTCGGATGTGAATCGGTCAAACGTATGGAAATCGAAAATTTTCCGCTTTTTGTCGGCATTGATACAAAGGGACGGAGCCTATTTCGGCAAAAACCGTAGAACACGTTCAAGGAGGTGGGGGAATGTCTGTCGGGGAAAAAATCCGAGCGTTGAGAAAAAAGCGCGGCATGACGCAGGCCGGTCTCGCGGACGGAATCGTCACGCGCGGTATGCTCAGCCAGATTGAAAATGAGACGGCGCTTCCCTCGCTTCCCACACTCTGCGAAATCGCAAAGCGGCTCGAAACCGCGCCCGGTATCCTGTTAGACGAACATATAGACATTTTTTCAGCGGAACATGCGCGTACCGTCAGTCTGCTTACAAAAGAATTTAAAAACGGAAATATTTCCGCCTGTATGCGTCTGTTTGAACAATCCGGAATCGAAATCACAAACGATATTGCGCTGATTTATGCCCGTACTGTTTTCAGTACGGCTTTCGGCGCTTTTTGCCGCGGTGATTTTATTTCGTCAAAAAAATATCTGTCGGATGCGGAAGCCTGTCTTGAAAAATTAATCCCGCCCGATACACTGGTTACAAAAGCGCATATAGAACTTGTGAAAAATATCATGGAACAGATTGAAAAGCTCAGCGAACTTCCGGCAAGTATGCCCGAACAGCCTGATTTTTCTTTTTCACCGTCATTGTTCCTATACGCACTGAAACTCCTGGAGACCGAACGCGCAAATTCTGCCCGGCTCCTTCTTGAGATGAACTGTCCCGAAGAACCGTATGCCTCATTTATACGCGCGAAACTATTGATTTTGGATTATAAATTCGTTGACGCCATTCTGATTTTGCGTACACTGACGAGCGCGCAGAAAACGCCGATTTTTTTATCCTTGCTTGCCGTTTCCGTAATCGAGACCTGCTGCCGGCAATGTGAAGATTACAAAGGCGCTTACGAAAGTCAACTTCAATACCGCGCCCTGCTGGAAAAGCTTCGGCGCTGACTGCCTAAAAACCAAAAGGCCGGAACATGCTATGTTCCGGCCTTTTGGTTTACCTGCACAGCCAAATCAAAAAATTTTGTTCTTTTTTGATTAAAAATAATTATTTTTTAGAATTGAAAAAAATTGGAATTTGTGGTATAGTATATAATGGGTAAGAAAGGGATTTCGTCTGACTTTCTCTTTTTCTTATATGATTTGTACGCAATCCGACACGAATAAACAGTAAACGGAGGTTTACCATGAAAGATAAAAAGCTATCCATGGCCGATCTTGCCTTGGAATTGACCAAAAAGGACGCACAAAGCGCGGCGGAGGCCAGAAAATCCAATACGCTGTCCGCACGGCAGATGATTCAGGCAATTTTAGATGAATCGACTTTTGCCGAAACCGGAACCTATGTGCGGCGATCGGCAGACAGCGATGAATTTGAAGGTGTCATTTGCGGGTACGGCGCAATAGATTCAAGACTTGTATTCATATTTGCGCAGGACTTTTTCAGGATGAAAGGCGCATTTGACCGGCAACAGGCCAAAAAAATTTGTGACTTATACGCACTCGCCGAAAAAAGCGGCGCGCCGATTATCGGTATTTTCAACAGTGCGGGCGCATGTATTCGCGAAGGCGTCGATGCGCTCGGCGCATACGGCGAAGTCATGCGCGCTGCCGCAAAAGCATCGGGCATCATTCCGCAGATCGCTTACATTCACGGCATCTGCGCCGGAAGCGCGGCGGTCATTTCCTCCATGTTCGATGTTTCCGTCTCGGTAAAAGATAAATCCAGCGTCTATGTAAATCCGCCCTCCCTGCTTTCCGCAAAAGACGCAGGCAGCGCACAGCGTGCGGCCAAAACCGGACTGGTTTCCAAAGTGTACAATTCCGAAGCGGAAGCCGCCGTCGGCATTCGCAGTCTAATCAATTATCTCCCGCAAAACAACATGGAGGGCACAGTTACAGAACTGTCCTCCGACGATCTCAACCGGAAGGTCAATATACCGGCAACAAATGAAAACTATGATATGAAAACGATTCTTTCGGAAATCTGTGACCGCGGTGAATTTATGGAAGTGTCGGACAGTTATGCGCCCGAAGCGCTCTGCGCTCTGGGTTCTATCGGCAGTAGCGTTGCGGGAATCATCGCCAATCAACCGTCTGTCAGCGGCGGACGCCTCACGCCGGAGGGCGCGCGCAAAATGGCAAAATTCATATCCCTGTGCGACAGCTTTTCCATTCCGATCGTCACACTCACAGACAGCGAAGGCGTAGCTGTGGATGACGCATGTGAGAATGCCCCTCTTGCCTCCGAACTTTCACGGCTGGCATTTGCCTATGCAAACGCAGTTTGCCCGAAAATCACCGCGATCATCGGAAAAGCCTACGGTAGCGCGTTTACCCTGATGGGTTCCAAAGCCGTCGGCGCGGACATTGCATTTGCGCTGTCCGGCGCGCAAATCAGCATTATGCCGCCCGCAAGTGCAGTGGCGTTTCTCTGGAACGACCGTGTCGCAAGACAAAGCCGAGAAGAGGTTGAAGCCGAGTGGGCAGCAGAATACGCAACACCCGTACAGGCCGCGCTGCACGGCGAGATCGACGACATCATTGAACCTGCGGAACTGCGGCAAAGAATCTGCGCGGCACTCAGTATGCTGGCGTCAAAATGTGCGGGAACACCCGCGCGCCGCCATGCGAATCTGCCCCTTTAAGGAGGTTTGCCATGTTTGATTTTCTGTTAAGCGCCGCCGACGGCACCGCGCTGTCGCTCAGCGATAAGTTTTCGGTTGGCGGACAGGTCACACTGCTCGGCATGGGCACGGTATTTGCAATTCTGGCTTTGCTCTGGGGACTTGTGGAACTGTTGCACGTCCTGTTAAAACCGTTTGACAATAAAAAGGGCGACGCATTTAATCCCCCGCCGGTTGTAGCCCCCGCTCCCACAGTCGCTCCCCACGCAAAGGATGTCGGAAAACCGAACGACAATACGGAACTGATTGCTGCCATTACCGCCGCAGTCGAAGCATACCGCGGTGCGGATGCGCCCGCTTTCCGCGTTGTCTCATTCAAGCGCGCAAATCATAGATTCTCATCCGGAAAATAAAATTTTGATTGGAGAAAAAATCATGAAACAATATATTGTTACCGTCAACGGCACTGCGTATGAAGTTACAGTAGAAGAAGCCGGTTCGACGGCTGTTTCCGCACCTGCGCCGACCCCAGCAGCCGCGCCGGCTGCCGCCCCCGCTGCCCCCAAGGCAGTTTCGTCTCCTAAAACCGCGCCCGCAGCATCTGCCGGTGCACAAGGCGCAACCAAAATTACAGCGCCGATGCCCGGCACTATCCTCAAAATCAATGTTACCGTGGGACAAACGGTAAAATCGGGAGACTCGCTCTGTGTTCTTGAGGCCATGAAAATGGAAAATGATATTCCTGCCCCCGCGGACGGAACCGTTGCCAGTATTCATGTTTCAAACGGCGCCACGGTGCAAAGCGGTGATGTTTTGATTACACTCAACTGAAGCGCTTCGGAAAGTTGGTATTATCATGCTTGATACGCTTATAAACTTTGCCAAGTCCACCGGTATCTACGACTTTTTCGAAGATCCCGTTCTGATGAGCAAAACGCTGATTATGTATATCATCATCGGTGTGCTTATCTATTTGGCAATCGGAAAA